>CAYSNL010000021.1:0-13779 GCA_964432435.1 Candidatus Woesearchaeota archaeon
GGAGGTATTTGATAAGTGATAAAACAAATAGAGAAAGGGCAGCCAGAGATTAACATTGGTATGGTTGGACAATAAGTAAGCAAAAGCTTCTTAAGCCAAAGACGTAGACCATGGTAAGACCACTCTTTTATTTGCCCTCACTGGAAAATGGACCGATATTCATTCTGAAGAAATTAAAAGAGGGATTACAATTAGATTAGGTTATGCAGATGCAATTATTTACAAAGATGGTTCTACTTACACAACAAAAAAAACAAAAACCTCTAAACCAATAAGAAAAGTTTCCTTTGTAGACGCCCCAGGTCATGAATCATTGATGGCCACAATGTTAGCAGGTTCAGCAATAATGGACGGCGCTATTTTATTAGTAGCAGCAAACGAGTTATGTCCTCAACCTCAAACAAAAGAACATCTAATGGCTTTAGAAATTATTGGTGTTAAAAATATAATAATTGTACAAAATAAGATTGACTTGGTAACCATAGAAGAAGCTAAAAAAAATTATGAAGAGATTAAAAAATTCGTTAAAGGGACAATAGCAGAGCATTCTCCTATAATACCTGTTTCAGCACAGCATAATGTTAACATTGATGTTTTATTAGAAGCAATAATTAATTCTATTCCAACACCAGATAGAGACCCAACAAAACCACCATTAATGTTTATTGCAAGAAGTTTTGATATTAATAAACCAGGTCAAGAAGTTGAAACTTTGGTTGGCGGAGTTTTAGGGGGTTCATTGAAACAAGGCAAACTTAAAGTTTTAGATGAAATTGAAATTCGCCCAGGTATAAAAGAAATAAGTCATGGAAAAATTAAATGGGTTCCATTAAAAGCAAAAGTAGTTGATTTAAAAACCGGTGGTTTATCAGTGAAGGAAGTTCAACCAGGTGGTTCAATAGGAGTATTAACTGAGTTAGACCCATCATTAGTAAAATCAGATTCTCTTACAGGAAATATTGCAGGTCATATAAATCAACTTCCAGAAGTTTATTATGAATTAAATTTAAAATCTCATTTATTAGACCGCGTTATAGGTACAAAAGAAGAACTTAAAGTAGATCCAATAAAAAAATCAGAGCAATTATTACTGAATGTAAACTCAGCAACAACAGTAGGCCTAGTAACAGAATTAAAAAAAGACAGTTTTCATGTAATTTTAAAACTTCCAGTCTGTGCTTCAAAAACAGATAGAATAACAATTTCTAGGATTCTAGGCGGCAGATTTAGATTAATTGGTTACGCAGAGATTTTATAGATAAATTTATATTATCTTTCATTTTAAGTGTTTAGACTAAAATGAAAAGAAGATTAAAACCAGAATTTACATCTCCAAGTATAAAAGCAATGCTTTCAAGAAAAGTTAAAAGTGTTTCTAGAAATTTGGTTGAAAGGATAGAAGACCTAAAAGAAGGTGAGTCTTTGCTTATTATGACCTTATTAAGGAAACATCCAAAGCAAACAAATCCAAATTATCTTAAAAAAGGAACACCGGTTGTGATTAATTCTCCAAAAACACAAACCCAGGCCATTGAATGGCAGACTTATGGTGTCCAATTTCTAAAAAAAGATTCAACAGAAGCAATACCATTGATGTTAAGAGCTTATGCCTTCAATCAATTAAGAGCAAAGCACCCAGGAGATTTAGCGAGAATTGTATTTAGCGAACCACAATGGGGAAAAACAAGATACAAAAGAGTAACAACGCCAAATGAAGTGTTAGAGGGCCAAAGGATATTTTCTGTCTATCATCAAAAGATGGAAGATATTACAGCTTATATCTACTGTGATCCAGAAATGGCGCCCGAAGCATCAATTGAAGGTGGAAAAGCAATTGTTAAAATGCCCTCACGTTATGTTGATGGAGATGAAATTAATTTCACAAGGTGGCATCTTCCCGTGGTGGATAATGAATTTAAGTTGGCAATCACACAGCTGTATGAAACTTCAGGTCACAAAAGCGGTTTTGAATTTAATTTCTTAAACTTCAGTCCAAAACAAGACCCAGAAACATCAACTTGGATGATAGTTGACAGGTATGATATTGCAGGAGAATTGGCAATAATTAAAAGAGCAAAATTAGAGGGCATTGTTAATGCACATAATCATCCAATACCATTAGAAATGATCCAATTTCCAATTTTTAATCAAGAGCATATTGATTTTTATAAAAGAATGTTAGATTCGGTTTTGGTTTGGGACCCAATAAATGAAAAACCAAGAAAACCAAGATATTCAGAAATAGCAAAATTAAATTTCGACAGGGTTTTATTAAGAGGGTATTATGCTACAGCATTTACTAAAGCAAACCAAGGAAAAGTTGAAGATCAGAATTGGGAATTGAGAAGAAATTAAAACAAAAAAAGTATTTTATCCTTTTTTTAGCCGTTATTCTTCATAACTCTACTAACCGTAGAAACTTTATCTCCTTCTTTTAATCTAATTATTCTTACACCATGTGTATTTCTTCCAACTTTTGAAATAGTATTAACTTCCATTCTTATTATCTGTCCTTTATCAGTTATGCACATAATTTCATCATAATCTTTTACAGTTTTAATTCCAACAACTTTTCCATTTTTCTCAGTTATACTGATATTCCTAACACCCCTCCCTCCTCTTCTAATTAACCTATATTCGCTCATAGCAGTTCTTTTACCGAACCCGTTTTCAGTTACCGTTAATAAATCACCATCTTCAATGGCAACTTCCATTCCGATCACTTCATCGTCTCTAAGTTTAATACCCCTAACACCTCTCGCATTTCTTCCCATTACTCGGACATCTTCCTCACTAAATTTAACTGCTTGCCCGTTTTTAGTTCCAATTATAAAATTCAAATAACCAGGAGTTAATCTAACTTGCACAACTTCATCGTTTTCAATTAAATTGATAGCATTAATTCCACCTTTTCTAGGATTACTGTAATCAGAAAGTAAACTTTTTTTCAAAATTCCTTTTTTAGTCACAAAAATTAAACTATGTTTATCATCAAATTCCTTTATTGGTAAAACAGCACTTATTTTTTCTTTTTCACCTAAATGCAATAGATTAACTAAAGCGCCACCCTTTGCATACCTAGAAGCTTCTGGAATTTCATAAGCTTTTAACCAATGAACTCTACCCTTATTTGTAAAAAATAATAACCAACTCAAATTACTAGTAATAAATAATTCTTGAACAACATCTTCTTCCTTGGTGACTGTTGCTTTAATTCCTGTTCCACCTCTTCCTTGGCTCCTGTAAATCTCTAAAGGGGTTTGTTTAGCATATCCCGAAGCAGTTATAGTGATAACTATATCTTCTTCATTGATCAGGTCTTCGTTTGCAACAATTTCTTCTCCTCTATCAAGTATAACAGTTCTCCTTTCATCTCCATATTCATTTTTAATATCACTCAATTCTTTTTTAATAATTCCAAATATTTTACTTATATCAGCTAAAATGCTTTTTAGTTCATCTATTAATCTCAATAAGTTTTCATATTCTTCTTGTATTTTCCTGGTTTCTAAAGAAGTTAATCTCTGTAATCTCATATCCAAAATAGCATTAGCCTGTACCTCAGTTAACTCAAATCTTTGAACCAACCCAATTCTAGCAACCTCAACAGACTCGCTTCTTTTTATTAATTGAACTACAGGATCGATATTTGCCAAAGCAATTCTTAAACCTTCTAATATATGTGCTCTTTTTTCAGCTTTATCTAGTTCAAATTTGGTTCTTCTGATAACAACATTTTTTCTATGAACTATAAACTCTTTTATTATATCTTTCAAATTCAAAGTCTTGGGTTCATTATTAACCAAAGAAAGCATTATGACACCAAAAGTTGTTTGTAAAGAGCTTAATTTATATAATTGATTTAATATTAATTCACCTTCAAAATTCTTCTTAATTTCTATGACAATTCTCATTCCCTTTCTATCAGATTCATCTCTAATATCAGAAATACCTTCAATTCTTTTTTCTTGAACTAACCTGGCAATATCTTCTATAAGCAAGGATTTATTTACCATGTAAGGAATTTCCGTAATTATAACTTTATCATCTTGAACTTCAGCTTTAGCTCTTACAGTTAGTTTTCCCTTTCCAGTTTCATAAGCATTTTTTATTCCGCCCTCTCCTACAATAATACCGCCAGTAGGAAAATCAGGTCCTTTAATAAATTTCATTAGCTCTAAACTGTTACATTCTGAATGATCTATGGCAAAAATAATTGCATCGCAAATTTCTCTAATATTATGCGGCGGTATATTAGTAGCCATGCCAACAGCGATTCCACTAGATCCATTAATCAATAAATTTGGTAATTTACTTGGCAAAACAACAGGCTCTTTTTCACTATTGTCAAAATTATTAACAAGATCAACAGTGTCTTTATCCAAATCTAAAAGCATTTCTTCAGCAGATTTACTTAACTTTGCTTCAGTATTGTGGCTTATAAAACCATTTGAGATGAAAGAATGACATGAACTATCTACTTTTATAGAATAAACTCTTTTAATACCGGCCATTTCAATTTTTACAATTGGCTCAAAAAGATAATTATAAGTCAAGAAATACTCAAAAACATTAGCATAATCGACTCCTGTTTTCTTAATAAGAGCAGAAGTTACTTTTTGATAATTTTTTTCCATATATGAATATCTATCAAAATTGTTTTTAGTAATAAATTCATTATGAGATAAACTTCTTACAAAATCAGAAATGAATGGCACATAATCAGTATGAGAATAATCTTTTTTATAATTTAATATTACAAACTCTAGTTTTTTATTCTTTCTTTCAGAGAAAAATCCAATTTCCTTATAGAATCTAAGAATATTTCTTTTTGATCTTATAAACAATTTATTGATAAACCTATATTTATCATATCTTCTAGAGCTTTCTATACCATACCTTAATAAAATGAGTTGTATTTGCTTTAGCAATTCTTCACTTGCGGAACAACAACTTAATTCAATCGCTTTTTTTGAATAACTAATTCCACCATCTCCTTCAAAATATGCTTTTAAAAATATTGCTATAACCTCTTTAGAGGATTTAAAAATTAAGCTAGGAATTGTTTTTTCTTTAGACTTTACTGGCAACAAACCAACATTTCTTAAAAATTCTAAGGTGTATCTACAATGACATTCTAATCTATGATATATTTTTTTCCCAAAGGATGAAGGATTTCGTTTAAACTTATGAAGTTTGCTATCCGGAAATGTTTTTTTCCACATATCTTCAAACTCTTTAATTAGATCTTCATCAGTATTACAAAATTCTAATTTCTCTTTAGTAATAGTCCCTTCTGATACTAATGCACCGAGTATGAATGCTAGATTACCATTAAGGTATTTTGGTAAAACCCTCTTATGTTGATGTCCATCTTTAATAACAGGATAATATTCATCTAATTTAATTTCCTTTTTTGGCCAGAAATTGTCTTCTTTTCTGTCCATAACTGCAATATCTCCTTCGTTTAATTGTTCTAAAAGTTTCCAAATAAAAATGGGTTTTTCATTCTCATTTTTGCTCAATATCAAGATCGGATGATTTTTTGTTCCTGTCAGTTCATATCCTTTATTAGTGATAATCTTTAATGTTTCATGCTTTCCTGAATAAAACCACTTAGAAGCGTTGTTTATTTTTTTATCTTTGCTTAGTATCTTAAGATTTATTTCTTCCTCAGTAGAAATATCATGGATTCTCTCTAACCCTTTTTCAGTTACAACTAGACTCTCTCCAGAAACACAATATCTCATACTTGCAGCATTATCACCATCCACATTACCAAAATTTCCTTGTCCTTTAACTAAAGGGTATCTTAGTGAAAATGGTTGTGCCATCCTAACTAAAGCATCATAAACAGCCAGATCACCATGTGGGTGGAATTTACCCATAGTTTCACCCACGATTCTAGCAGATTTTTTAAAAGCCTTATTGTAGTCAAGCCCTAATGATTTCATAGCATAAAGAACTCTTCTATGAACAGGTTTTAATCCATCTCTAATATCAGGAATGGCTCTCGCTACAATTACACTCATGGCATAATCCATATATGCCTGTTTCATCTCATCTTCAATTAATCTTTCTTGGATTTCTTCTGGCATTTTACTTATCTATCCCATTTATAGCTTTCAATATCTCTTCTGGATTATCAACAATAATTTCTGGGTTTTGTCTTTTTAATTTTTCAACCCCGTCCCATCCATAACCAGCCAATATGACATTATTTATTCCAGCCCTTTTACTTAAAATAAAGTCTATTTCTCTATCTCCAATAGAAATTGTTTCGTGAGGTCTAATATTAAATTGTTCTAAAACATTCAGAAATAGCACATCTTTAGATGGCAAATCTAATCCGGTATTACCTATTATAGCATCAAAAAAAGATAATAAACCAAAAGCGTTAAGTGTTTTCTTAATATGTTCACTATAATTGGCTGAAACAACAACTAACTTGTATTTTTTACTAAGTTCAGCTAGAACTTCTTTCATTTTTGAAAACGGCTTTGGTTGTACATTTTTCAATTCTCTTTCATAGATTTCATCTACTTTATCGAAATCCTCTTCTTTTATTCCAACAGTTTTATGCATTTCTTTATATGATGCACCGTAAACTTTTTTAAACTCGTCTAAGTTTTTAGGTTTAATTTTGGTATCAAGTTCTAAAAATATTTTTTTATATATTTCAAAATTATCATTAAAAGAATCAACTATTACACCATCATAATCAAATATAATTAATTTTATCATTTTACCTATTTAAAATATAAGCTCTTGCTTGATTTCCCATAAACTCTAAAATTCCTGCAGCAGGTTTCAAGTGTGGTCTTTGTAAATGGTCCCATGTAGCGCCCGGATTAAAATCTAATCTGTCTGATAACTCTCCCTGTTTAATAGGCTCTTCATGAGGAGCAATAATTCCAAAGGCCTCATGAATATGTCCACTTATTGCAAATTTTGAATCAATTGCTTCTCTAATCCATCTCAGATATTCACTGCCAACATTATTTCCACCAAATCTTTCATCAACTTTGTCTAAACCTCTTTCAGTTAAGTATCTTTGAGGAATGTGGGTTGCTAATAATAAAGGCTTATCTTTCTGATATTTTAAAGCAATATCTCTAAATTCTTCAAAATCTCTTTCTGACAAAAGAAATCCATTTGGAACATTAAATCTTGGGTTATCATTACCGCCTAAAGCAACAATTGTCAAATCAGTTAAGTCTGCAACTCTTACGGTTTCCATATCAACAAAAGTATTATATTTAGAACTAATATCTGCTATTGCCCTCTGCCAAGTTTCTTTTTGTTCATGATTTCCTGCATAAGCTAGAACTAATTTTCCGGTTGATAGTATTGGTTTAAGAGCTCTTGTTATCTCATCATAGTCGTTTCTTGAACCTTCATAATCTCCAAAAGACCAAGACAAATCACCAGCAACAAGGTATAAATCAACTTTTTCCTGTTCAAGCTGATTAACAAAATATTCTACATTTTTTTGATTTGCGTGTGGATCAGCAATAACTCCTATTTTAACATTTCCTCTTCTGCTTCCAGTTTGAGTCAGCACATTATCTTCAACAGCACAATTAATTTTTTCTATTTTTTTAGGAGGCACTCCATTTTTAGTACGACAATTAAAAGGCAAACTTGAAACTATTGAAGTTAAAACTATTCCTTTCCCTAAACCATACAAAACTTTTAAAAATTCTCTTCTATCCATTTTAAATATCTAAATTCTTAACATCCTTGGCATATTTTGAAATAAACTCTCTTCTTGGTTCAACTTCTTCACCCATTAATATAGAAAATAATTCATCAGCCTTTATAGCATCTTCAACAGTTACTTTTTTTAATCTCCTATTACTTGGATTTAAAGTAGTTTCCCATAATTGTTCAGGATTCATTTCTCCCAAACCTTTATACCTTTGTAATCTTACACCATCTTCACCAATATCTTCAAATAATATTTTTAGTTTATCTTCATTATAAACATAATATATCTTTTTATCTTTTACAGCCTTATACAAAGGAGGCATTGCAATATATAAATAGCCAGATTCGATTAATGGTCTCATATATCTATAAAAAAAAGTCAATAACAAAGTAGTAATGTGTTCACCATCCACATCAGCATCACACATTATAACTATTTTATGATACCTCACTTTATTAATATCAAAATCATCACTAATACCAGTTCCAATAGCACTCATTAAATTAAAAATTTCTTTATTCGCAAATATTTTATCTAATCTTGATTTTTCTACATTCAAAATTTTACCTCTCAATGGTAAGATGGCTTGATTTTCTCTCGATCTTGCGGATTTTGAGCTATTATGTACAAATACCCCGGAAGATAAGGCAAAATTATGTGTTTCACTAACCTCTAGGTCATACACATCAATTTTATTATTTAACCATTCAATCTTTTTTATCTTGTGATTGTAATTATTAACTGCTTCCATCATTTCATTAAATTTATCATCAAAAAACCTAGAACGAAATGTTTTCAAACTCAATACAGTCTTATCATTGTTATTAATCATTATCTCATCAAATTTATCCAAATTTCCATACTTGTCAAAAACAGTTTTCATTAATATTATTGTTTTATTGTAATATGTTTTATCATAAGCCTCTTTTCTTTTCTTCCTAAATTCTGGTGTCCACTGTTCTTTTGTTTTTTGTCTTCTCCACAATATTAACAATTCATCTTTCCATTGTTCTTTTGCCAATGTAGACAAGTATTCTTTAGCTTCTGAATTGTTATTAAAGAAAGTACTAACCTTCTCAGCTGCCTTTCTCCTATTTTCAGGGTTTGACCAATATTCTTTCTGTGCTTTATTCAACCTTTCATTACTATTTATTCTATACTCTTCATTTGATTCATAAAAAGCTAAGAATTTTTGTATCATAAACTCCTTATATTCTTGATTTTGCCACTGTTTCTTCGCCCTTTCCGAAAGCATTTTTCTTACTTCAGGTTTCCTCGCCCATTCGCTTATTTTCTTTCTATATTCAGGATCTTCATGAGCTCTTCTTGCTTTCTCTTTGATATCTTCTCTATGTAGGGTTTTTTCTAGATGTTCTGTATGAAATATTAAATGTTCTTCTTTAGGCAATCTTATAATATTTGTTGGATTATTATTTAATTTATCAAAATCAATATGGTGTTTTGCATTACCTTGTTTCTTAGAGTATACATTATGTTCTAAATTATATTCATCAGCAAGTAAGTGAGTGAAGATCCAATAATTATTTATTTGGTCAAAAACCATTTCATACCCATCGATTGTGATTCTACCGCCGATTTTAGATAACTTTCTATATAGGGGCATTAGAGAATCTTCATTTGTTAGGTCTTTAGCTTCCTTATAATCTCCATTCCTTAACATAAATTTATGGTCTGGTGTACAAATTATTTCTTGATTGTTGTCCAAAATTATTTTTATTACCAGAACGTTTTTCTTTGTTATTCTTGGATTTTCTATCTTTGCTATTCCTATTTTTCCATCTTTTTTGATTGTATAACAAAAATTATCTCTTCCATTTTCATATTCATCAACCAATTCTTTAAAAGTAATATTTCTTCCATCAGCTAAAGAAATCTTAGTATCACCAGAAAAACAGCCTCCAGCGCTGTCGCCTTCAACAACAAATAATTCAGATTTGGCAGGATCTTTTTCCTGGCAATCAGCTAGTTTTCCAGGCAATCCTCTTCCAACCAAAGCACTTTTTCTTCTTACTAATTCGCGAGCTTTTCTTGCAGCTTCCCTTGCAGTATAAGCTTCTAGTGCTTTAGAAATTATAGTTTTAGATATAGCAGGATTTTCCTCAAAGAAATTACTTAAATTTTCAAAAACAACCCTATCGACTAAACCTTTAACTTCAGAATTTCCTAATTTAGTTTTAGTTTGTCCTTCAAATTGAGGATCACTAATCTTAATAGAGATAATAGTACTTAATCCTTCTCTTACATCTTCTCCACTTAAACTTTCAGCTCCATTTTTTCCATTAAAACTTTTTTTCTTTATATAATTATTAATAGCTCTAGTTAAAGCAGTATAAAAACCGCTTAAATGTGTTCCACCTTCTATAGTGTTAATATTATTTGCAAAACTATAAACATTTTCTCTATAACCATCGTTATATTGTAAAGCAACCTCAATTATAATATTATTAACTTCTTTTTGAAAGTAAATAGGTGTACTTAAAACTGTTTTATTTTTATTCAAATGTTCAACAAAACTTTTTATTCCGCCCTCATATTGAAATTCTTCTCCCTTATCTGCTCTTTCATCTCTAATAACTATTTTTATACCTTTATTCAAAAAAGCCAATTCTCTTAATCTGTTTGCTAAAGTATCAAAATGAAAATTAATATCTTGAAAAATTTCTTTATCAGGAAAAAAAGTGATTCTAGTTCCGGTTTTTCCATCCCCTTCAACTACTACAGGCGCCCCGGGAATACCTCTTAAGAATTTTTGTCTATAAATTTTACCATCTCTTCTAATTTCAACTTCTAACCATTCAGATAAGGCATTGGTTGCAGAAATACCAACCCCATGTAATCCACCTGAAACCTTATATGTTTTATGATCAAATTTTCCACCCGCATGCAATACAGTTAATACCACTTCAGCAGCAGGTCTTTTTTCTTTAGGGTGTTCATCAATTGGTATACCACGACCATCATCTTCTACTGTTATGCTTCCATCTTGATGTATTATAACAATTATATTTTTACAATGCCCTGCCAAGGCTTCATCCAAGCTGTTATCAATAGCCTCATAAACAATCTGATGTAATCCTCTTAATCCTGTATCTCCAACATACATCGCTGGTCTTAACCTAACTGCTTCTAATCCTTTTAGTACAGTAATACTTTCTGCTCTATATTCTTGAGTCATCTTACTACTTTTATTTTCTTTTTCAGAGGCTTTTCTTTCTAAGAAAGGCTCTCTTAAACCCCCAAAATTAAGCTATTTTAATCATAAGAAAACTCTTTTTCTATATAAGTCTTTCTCAGCTTAAAACCTCAAAATTTTAATAGTATAAGCTCTGTACTATTAAATTTCTACTCAAAAAAACCAACCTTCTTTTAGTCCTTTCTTACCCAAATAAAGGCTCTATAAGGGAAGAAAAAAAGTGCATAACCTACTACCAGATTTTTCAATCTTTTATTGATGATGAGGATCATCTGCAAGACATACTTAGTAATGTCTATCAGTTATAGATTGAACTTTAATTGGATTTACACCAGGATTCATTATAGCAATCAAATTGCTCCCTCTTCCGGAATCTCTCACAGCTGGTTCTACATCAAAAATAAAACTATGATTAAATCCACCATAAACATCAACCTCTGAAATTTTATAAAAGGTATATTTCCAACCATCAAATTGAATTGCTTTTCCATTTTGTTTCCATATTATTGTAGGTGGCAACACAAGATACAAACCAAAAAAATAATTTTTTTTCATATCAAAAGCATCGTTAATAAAAGTTACTGAAAGATCATCTCCAGAGATACCTTCATGATTATTTCCGACTATTTCATGATCAAATTGGAGTATAATGCCGTTAACAACTCCATCATAGACAATACTCTGATTTGAAGTTGGGTGGATAGTAGTCCAGTTTCCTTCTTTGAAGCCATTTCCATTTACTAGAGCTTCTAAGTTATCAACTCCGTCCCATGCAATAACCTCCACAGGATATTTACCGTTTCCGGTCGGTGGCTCTTCAATATTATATGGTGGATAATCTGGGTAAGGTAGAGTGCTAGGATTAGTAATGCCGTTAATGAAATGTCTTGCATCATCCCTATTTTCGCTATCAGGCGCACAAGAAATAAAAGATAATAAGGAAGCGAAACCAATAGCTAATTTTTTTCTTAATCCCATAATAAAAAGAAAGAAGAACTATTATATTAATCTAGTTGGCAACCAAGTAGTAATTAATTAAACATAGAATTTTATCAAAATTTAAATAGAATAAGATTATTTATAAACTAAAAAACCACTTTAAAAATTGATGAAAACAATAATTTTAGATACTGATTTTATATTAATATCAATTAAGTATAAAATAAATATAGAAGAGCAATTAAAGCAATTATGCGATTTTAATCTTAAAATACGCTATTTAGATAAAACCTTAGATGAAATAAAAAATAAGCCTAATGAAAAATTAGCAAAAGAAGTAATCTCCAATTTTGGTATGATAGAAACAAAAAAAGATAAGATAGTGGATGAATTAATCCTTGATATTTCAAAAAGAGACAGAAATATAATTATAGCCACCCAAGACAAAAAACTAAAGGAAAAGCTTAAAAAGGGGAAAATAGCAGTTATTACAATTAGACAAAAGAAATACCTTATTTTTGCATGAGGCCTTAAAAATGTTTTATGAAGTTGAAGTAAGAAGCCATATTCGCGTTCCGCCCACTAATTTTAAAAATGATATTAAACATTCAATATTAGAAAGTTTAAATCAACAGTTTTCTAATTATATTTCAAAAGACCTAGGTATCACTATTTGTGTTTCAGAAGTAGTTTCCATTGGTGACGGGGTTTTAATCCCTGGTGATGGAGCTGCATACTATGATACTGTATTTAAACTAATAATCTTTAAACCAGAGATACAAGAAGTTATTAACGGGATGATAACGGAAATTGCCGAATTTGGCGCCTTTATTGATTTAGGTCCTATTGATGGCATGATTCATATTTCACAAACAATGGACGATTTTGTTTCTTATAGTAAGGCAGGAGTTTTAACAGGAAAAGAAACAAAAAAGGTTTTAAAAGTAGGTGACAGATGTAGGGCAAGAATAATTGCTGTTTCATACAAAGAATTATTAAACCCTAAAGTAGGATTAACAATGAGACAGCCCTGGCTTGGAAACATTAACTGGATCGAGGAAGATCTTAAAAAACAAAAAAAAGAAGTTAAAGAAGAAAAATAAAGGAAGTTACAGGAATCGTAAAGGATTAATAAGGATAGTAGGTATTTATTATGGCAACAAAAAAAGTATGCAAAAAATGTAAATTATTTGTTACAGGTAGTGAATGCCCTCTTTGTCACGGTAAAGAATTTACAGATAATTGGAAAGGAAAATTAATCATATTAGATGCAAATAAATCAGAAATAGCAAAAAAGATAGGAATAAATTCAAAAGGGGAATATGCTATAAAAATAAGGTAAAAATGCTTAATCTCAAAATAATTAATGAAAAACATAGAAAATTACTTGATAGGAAAGAATTAGTAATTGAAGCAATCTATGAAGGGTCAACCCCGAAAAAAAATGATCTATTAAAGGAGATATCTTCTTTAACAAAAGCTAAAGAGAATTTAGTTGTTATTAAAACAGTAAACCAATTATATGGCGCCCCTAGAGCAAAGATTTTAGCTTATGTATATAATTCAGAAGAAGCTTTAAAAAATATAGAACCAAAAATAAAGAAGAAAGAGGATAAGGCTCAAAAACAGCCAGCTAAACAAGAAAATAAAGAGAGTTCATAAGAATTTAAATAAAAAGGAAGTTATAAAGACTAAGGTGTCTATATGGCAAAGAAAAAAGTAAAAAACAAAAAACCAAGTAAAAAATACTCAAAGTATAAATTAGAGGATAATAAATTAGTTAGAGGAAAAACCTGTCCTAAATGTGGTGCCTCATTTTTTTTAGCAGAGCATAAAAATAGATTATATTGTGGTCATTGTCACTACACCCTTTTTGAAACTAAAAAAAATTAAATAATTTATTCTGGTGACTACT
>CAYSNL010000022.1:0-13636 GCA_964432435.1 Candidatus Woesearchaeota archaeon
TCATTTTAAATTCCTCCAAATTCTTCTCTTTTTCCAATATACAACGGATGTCTTTCAAATAATCTTTCTTTTATTGCTCCCAAATTCCCTCTTTCAACGCCTTCAAAAGTTTTATAGAATGATCTGAGATTCTTTTCTTCAGAATCGCAAATTTTAGGATCACTAATAAATTTAGTTCCTACTGATGAGTATAGTTTTTTAATTTTTCCTACTAAAACAAAGTCAAATATAGCAATTACACGCGAAATATGATAATCTGATGATATAATGATTATGCTGTTCATATTATTTTGATTAATAACGTTTTCATTTGTAAAAACAGCTTGACCTACAGTATCAAGCGAATTATTTTCTATAAAAATATCTTTTTTAGGAATGCCTTTTTTTATAGCATAGTTTCTCATATCCTCTGCATGACTTGTCGTTAAATGTGCATCTGTTCTACCATGATTACCACACATAGTTAAACTAGAAACAAATCCTGTTCTGTAATATTCAATTCCCAAATCAATCCTTGCTCTAAATTCTTCTCCTAATGAACCATCAAATTCTCTATCCATTGAAAGAATTACAGCAGTGTCATACATTTTAATACTCCAAAACTCATATATACTATCTATCGATATTTACTTCTTCTACAGGAGCTCCGCGCTTCCCTAATATTTTAGTTGCTTCGTTATACCATAAATCACCAAACTTATTTCTACCATACAACAACAAAGGTCCGACACCAGAAAAGGAAAAATCAACTTTTGAATCCTTATGCATATAATTACCGCACATTAGATCTAAAAGAACTTCAGGTTTTGTAGGAACAAAGAGAAGCCGATCATGCTCCCATCTATCTCTAGCTTTATCAAATAACTTGATAATATCCGTAGAAGGGGATATTGGTTGTAAAAAAGTAAAGACTAAATCAGGATTTGCTGCTGCAAAATCAAACCTTCTTGTAATTCCCAAATAACCCAATTCATGTGGTAAAGTTTTCCTGCCAACCTCGTCTTCAATCTGTTTAGTAGAAGGTATCATTATATCACTTGGTTGTAGGCCCTCATAATGTTTAGGCATAAAACCACCACAGGCATCATAACTTTGCCTTTCTCTTCAGTAACATCCATCGATCTTTTACCAAAGATTAACATACCATCTTCAGTTTCAATAACATTAGCTAAACCCATAATAGTAATTCTATTAACAATATCGCTCAGTTCTATCTCACTTAAATTTGGATGCTCTTCTAAATACTGTATTCTTCCAACAAAAGTCTTATAATCACACCTAGCAACAACTAACTCTTGCATTTGATCATGATCTTCAGTTCTTAAATAATAGAACCTTTCAGCATTAAACATCCTAGGATTTTGAGCAAGTTTTTTACTCCATGCTTCTTCTAAAATACAGGCTATAGGTTCTGGAACTACAACAGGTTCATCAGATACCCTTAAGGAAATTTCATCATTTCTTAGTATTCTAGGATTTCTTTTTAATATCTGAATTTTCATCTTATAACCCCCACAAGTGATTTTGACTCTACTCAGTTTATTTATAAACCTTTCCCAATATCTTTTTAAATTAACTCAACAAGGCTTTTAAACACTATGGGATTTAAATCGTGGTTTTACAACAATTACAGGTATTTAAACTATCCATTATCTTTTTATTTTATATCAAAAAGAATCACAAAACCAATAAAAGGCCTTGTAGAATTATCAAAGATATTTCTATTTAAATTTAATTTAATGGATTATCAGGTAAATGAGAGAATAATAGAAAGGCCATTTGCTTTAAATCATTTGCCAAATGTAAAATCAAGAATCTTAGAGATAGGATGTGCAGACAGCATTTTACCACTAGAAATGGCTTCCTTAGGGCATTCTGTCACTGGTTTAGATATAAAAAAATATCCATTTACGCACCCAAATTTTAATTTAATAAGAGGAGATATCACAAAAATACAAATTCAAAAAAACTATTTTGACGTTGTTACCTGTATTTCAACATTAGAGCACATGGGGTTAGAATTTGCTTTAGGGGAAAAACCAGAAGAAAATCTTAGAAAAGACAAAGAGTCTATGAAAATAATTTATGAATGCTTAAAAGATGATGGAAAATTAATATTAACAACGCCATTTGGTGAAAGCCAAATTAGACCAGATGGCAGAGTTTATAGTCAAGAGGATATAGAAGAATTATTTAAAGAATTTGTTATAGAAGAGCAAAAATATTATGTAAAAGACGGCAAATATTGGATAAAGAAAGAAAAAGAAGACATGAATAAAGAAGGAATAACGCTGATTGTAGCAACAAAAAGACCTAAAATTAAGATACCTTCTTTAGGATATTAAACCACAATACCTTTATAAATGTTCAAACTATAGCCAAAAAACATGTTTAATAACTCAATAATATTCATAACTGGTGGAACAGGTTCCTGGGGTCAGGAACTGGTTAAACAACTATTAGAAAAATATAACCCTAAAGAAATCAGAATTTATAGCAGAGGAGAAAACAAGCAGGTTTTAATGCAAAGGCAATATGAGAACAATAAAATTCTGAAATTTATCATAGGCGATGTAAGGGATAAAGACCGATTGAATAACGCCTTAAGAAATGTTGATTATGTGATTCATTTGGCCGCTTTAAAGCACGTTCATGTTTGTGAAGAGCATCCAATAGAAGCAGTCCACACAAACGTTCTAGGAACACAAAATCTTATCGAATCCAGCATAAGCAATAATGTAAAAAAAGTAATTCTAGTTTCTTCTGATAAAGCTTGCGAGCCGTTTAACCTTTACGGTGTTACAAAATCATGTGCTGAAAAACTAATTTTGGCGGCAAAAAATGAAAATCATAATACGAGTTTCTCTTGTATTCGCGGAGGTAATGTTATAGGATCTAGCGAATCAGTCATTCCTCTATTTAGAAGGCAAATATTAGAGAACAATGAAATAACAATAACAGATACAAGAATGACGAGGTTCATTTTCACATTATCAGATGCGGTTTCATTAATCTTCAAGGCATTTGAAAAATCAAAAGGCGGTGAATTATTTGTAATGAAAATGCCGGGTATGAAATTAACAGACCTAGCTCAAGCAATGATAGAAGAGCTTGGAAATAAAAACACAAAAACAAAAATAATTGGTATAAGGCCTGGAGAAAAAATTCATGAAGTCTTATTGTCAAAGCACGAAAAAGATAATATCATAGATGATGAACATTATTTCATAATTTTGCCTAAGAGCAAGAAGGAAATTGAGGAGTATTATAAAAACTATAAAAAGACAAATCTGCCAGATGAGTTTAGTTCATTGAACACAAGGATCTTGAACAAAGAAGAACTGAAGATATTATTAAGGAAGGGCGGTTGGTTAGATAAGCCAACTATGGGAGAAGAAGACACCGTAAAACATTTAGGACCACAGGAGTTTAGAGCACCTTTATAAAAATGAAATGGAAGAAAGAATATTACTACTAGGATCCAAAGGAAGATTAGCTTCCTTTATCAAAAAAATAGAACCAAAAGCATTAGGCTATGATAAAGATGAAATTGATATTTCTAATAAAGAACAAATTACAGAATTAATTGAAAAAGAAAAACCTTCTTTAATAATAAATTGTGCAGCTTTAACAGATCTGGAATATTGTGAAAATCACCCAGAAGAATGTTGGAAAGTTAATGCATTGGCAGTAAAATATATAGCGGATGCAACAAAAAAGATTAATGCAAAGTTAATTCATTTTTCATCAAATGCAGCAATAAATCCAGTGAATGAGTATGGAAAAGCCAAGTTAGCAAGTGAAACTTTTGCAAAAGATAAAGGTTTGATAATTAGAACAGACATTTATGATACAAAAACTTTTATAATAAATAAATTACTATTCACAGATGAACAAATTAATGCATACACAGATGTGTTTTTTAATCCAATTTATATGGGAACGTTAGCAGAATTAATTTTTAAATTAAGGAATAAAACAGGAATTTTAAATGTAGTAACAAAAGAAAAATTAAGTTTTTATGATTTCGCATTAAGAGTTTGCAAAGTATTTAATATTGATAAATCGAGAGTTATTCCTGTAAAATACAATGAAAACCAAAAAGTTAAAAGATCAAAAGAGTTATATTTAAAACCAGACATCAACATTTTAATAGATGACGATTTAAGGAAATTTAAAGATGAACTTAACAAATAAAAAAATATTAATAATATCACCGCATCCGGACGATGAAGTAATATGCTGTGGCGGTCTAATAGAAAAAGCAAAAAGAGAAACTGCAGAGGTTTTTGTTTTCTATATCTGTTTTGGCAAATCAAGGCAGTTAGTCACGGGCAGTACAGATCCGGAAACAAGATTAAAAGAAACAGAGCAAGTTGCAAAGGCTGGAAATTTCAAGTATAAAATATTATTTAAAGGAGATGGAAATGAATGGTTAAGATTGGATACGATAGCTCAAGTAGACCTAATTAACCCAATAGAAGATGTAATACAGGAGATTAAACCAGACGTTATTTGTATTCCACCAGGCAATAGTTATGACCAAGACCACAGGGCAGTTCATAAAGCCTGTATAACAGCACTAAGACCAATACCAAAAACTATAAGGCATTTTGTTCCAATAATACTAATGTATGAAGAGCCATACACATGGAGTGTTGGTGATTTAGAAAAAAAGAATTTTTATATTGATACTTCCGGATTTGAGGAAAAAAAAGCAGAACTTATGAAATTACATGCATCACAAAACAGAGAAGATCCATTCCCAAGATCAGGAGAAAATTTAATTAGGTATATGAAGATTAGGGGTTCAGAGATAGGAGTTAAATCAGCAGAGGCATATGTTCTATTGAGGGGTGTTTTTTAGTTATGGTACAATTTCAATCTTCGGCAGGGGTATAATAAACTTGCCACCATTTTTAATAAACTCTTTTTCTTTGCTTAATATTTCGTCTTTGTAAGTATATGCTAGGATCAAGGCATAATTTGGATATTTTTCTTTCATTTTACTAGGATGAAATATCTCAATATGTTTACCTGGTATTATCCTTCCGTATCTTTCAGGTGATTCATCAGTAACATAGTCAAGTATATCTTTTCCAATATCACAATAGTTTAATAAGATAATGCTACTTCCAGGAGCCCCATATCCAATAATCTTTTTTCCGTTTCTTTTTAAGTTATTCAATAAACCAACTAACTCAATTTTATTTTTGTTTATCAAATCACCGAAATTTATATAGATCTTTTCGTCAAATATTCTTGCCTTATTTTCTAATTCTAATAACTCTTTTACTTTTTTACCTATAATTTCATTTTTTCCCTTATTTCTTACAAATACTCTAATAGATCCAGAATGTATAGGTATCCTCTCAACATCAAATATTTCAATTCCAAATCTGTTCATTAAATGTGATAAAGCATGTAATGAATAATAACACAAGTGTTCATGATACATAGTGTCATATTTTGTATTTTCTAAAAGGTCTATTATATATTGAACTTCAAATATATAACAACCATCTTCTTTAAGTAAAATCTTTATTCCATCCATAACATCATCTAAATTATCGATATGTGCAAAAACATTATTTGCAATAATCAAATCGGCTTTTCCATGTTTATTAACAATTTCTTTTGCTACCTTTTTTGTAAAATAATCCACTATTACATTTAATCCCTTAGATTTAGCAATTTTAGAAACATTTTCAGAAGGGTCAATACCAATAGCATTAATTCCTAGATCAGTAAGAGGTTTTAATAAAACCCCGTCATTAGAACCAATTTCAACAACAAATGCTTCTTTGTCCTTTAGAAATCTTTCTTTATAGTACTCTGCTGCCTTTTTAAAATGTTCTGAAAGAGTTTTAGTAGAAGAGGATAAGTATCTATAATCTTTAAATAAGATCTCTGGGGATATAACATCTAAAACCTGAACTAATGAACAATTTTTGCAAAAATAAATATTTAAGGGGTATGTTTTTTCATTAGGAATATCTTCTTTTTTAATAAATCCACCAGCTAGTGGCATATTTCCAAAACTAAGAAACTTAATTAAATCTTTACTTTTACAAACTCTACAATCATCTCTCCCTTTCATAATTATCAGCCTTTTTCAACACAACTTACATTTTAAAGCAAAGATTTATAAACATTTGGGCAATAATAAATATTTTACTATGGTAAAGCTATCTGGTTATATTACAAATATTAATGTTTTAAGAAAAGGGATAAATTATTTCTTTAAATTTGTGTTTAGTCCAAATTCTACTATGAAAAGAAAAATAAATCTTATTTCCGCTTTAATACAATGGAAACTACTAGAAAGAGCTAAACTAAGTAGTTATCCTATAAAAGTCAACATTGACCCGGGAAATGTATGTAATCTACATTGTAAGGCCTGCCCTACAGGGGTTGGTTTGGAAGGTAGAACAAAGGGTTTAATGAACTGGAAAGCATATAAAAAAGTAATTGATGAAATAGGAGATTATCTATTTGAAGTTGATTTATACAGTTGGGGAGAACCTTTTTTACATAAGCAGATTTTTGATATGATAGAGTATGCAAATCAGAAAAAGATAACGACAATAATAAGTTCCAATCTTATGGTATTTAATGATGAAATATGCGAAAAGATAGTTAAGTCCCAATTGGGTCTACTCATAGTTTCTCTCCATGGCGGAAGTCAAGAATCAATAGACTCATATCAAGTGGGCACTGATTTTAATAAAGTAATAAATAACATGAAAAAACTAGTACAGATGAAAAAGAAGTTAAAAAGCGATAAGCCATTCATTCAATGGAGAATGGTTGTTACAAAATATAATGAGCATGAGATAAGTAATGTGCAGGAAATGGCTAAGGAAATCGGAGTAAACAGATTAGAATTAGCACCTTATAGATGTGATATGGCTACTGAGGTATTAATGAATAATGAAAGACAATTTGAAACTGCTAAAACCTTTTTACCAAAAGATGAAGGTTATTCTATGTATAATTATTCCAATAAAGAAAAAAAGAATATAAAAAATGATGATTGCATATGGTTGTTCATGCAAGCAGCAGTAAACTGGAATGGTTCAGTTTCGCCTTGTTGCGCTATCTGGCATGAAAAATTTGATTTTGGTAATGTAACAGAAAAGCCATTCATAGAAATTTGGAATAATGAAAAATATGTTGCCGCAAGAAAGCTCAATAAAAAAAATTATAAGCCAGATCCAAAATTAGGCCTAGTTTGTGCTACATGCTACAAGAATCAGGCACAGATTTAGGAGTTATAAACAATTAACAATTTTTCTCCAAGCACATCTGCTTTAAATTGTTTAGCAAATTCCCTGGCTTTTTTAGTAACAATATCACCATTCTTATAATTTTTTATGAGGATAGATAATTCAGGATGATTATTTATATCGAAAAGATAACCATTTTCCCCATGTTTAACTAATTCTTTTCCGCCATCTGTTTTTGAACTGATAACAACCAAACCAGAAGCCATAGCTTCTATTAATACCTGAGGCATTGCCTCTCTGAAGCTCGGTAATACAAGAATATCATGTTCATTAAACAATTTAACTTTCTCGTTTATTCCAAAAACTGGACCAGTTAAATTTATTCTATGACTCGAGCCGTATGAAATTATCAATCTTCTTAATTTCTCATAATACCACTCATCGTAAGGTCCGATAATATTAACTTTAATTCCATCTAATTCACTAACAGACCTAATTAAACATTCTATGTTCTTTATAGGGTTTATTCTACCAAAAAACAAAACTTTAGGAATCTCCCTTTGTGACCAAGATTTCTCAGTAAAAAACTCATTCGGTATGCTATTAGGTATGAAAACAAATTTATCTTTTTTTACTCCAAGATTAAACAAGTAAGGCTCTTCCCATTTTGTTATAGTGATTATTTTTTTAAAATCATTTAATTCTTTTTTAAAGATTTTATCATAAGTTGAAGCAAGGAAACTTAAAATATTGCCTCTAATTTTTCTACTAACAAATGGAGCATGTGTTGTTAAAAAACAAGGCTTATTTAATCTTTTAGAATATTTTAGCGCAAAATGAGTACAAGGATGTCTATAAACATGAGCATGAACAATATCCGGATTTAATTTAAAGAATTCTTTTCTAAATTTCCAGAATAATAAATTTTCACCTTTTTTAATTGCTTTAAACCTGTGTATTTTAATTCCATCATATTCTTCATATTTCGATGATTTTTCATTACCTCCTTTAACAATATTGCTAGAAAAAACATGTACATCATGGCCCTTGCTAATCAAATATTTTGCATCATTATAAACCCTATTCCAAACACCACATATACTGGGATATGAAAAGTCAGTTATCAACAATATTTTCATTTTTTGTATTGCCTAGCTTGCTCATCTATTAAATCCCTGTAAGGTCTATAATATTTACATTCAAAAGGACCGTCCCACCATTCAATCATTACAGTATCGGTTAAAGACCAGAATAAAAGCGGAACATTTGGTGGTATAGAAATAAGTTCCTTAGCTTTCTTTCTTACTATAACATCTTTATCATCTTGTCTCAAGGTTATTTCCATTTCCCCACTTAAAATAAAATCATATTGGGTATTCGGATGATAATCTCCGCTTCTCATTACTCCAGCTTTAGTAAATAATACATTGAATTTCACACCACCGAGATTAAGTCTATGTATCTCTCCTCTATGATCTTTATAAACTGGTTCATCTAACCCCATTATAAATCCCCCCAAATACCTTCTAATCTTACAAACTCGCTTCTTTTCGATATGAAGTAAAGTATATCATCCAACTTATTTAAAAAACTATCTAATTTACAAAATTTATAAGTTAAACTTTTTTCAATTTCAATAAAATCCCAAGAATGGCAATAAAAAACAACTATTTTTCTCTTTTTTAATATCAAAAATAAAAATTTCATAAAAAATAAAGGTAAAACTCTTAAGGAATACCCAACAAAAGGAAAAAATAAGGCAGAAGTTGGTATTTCATGCACGTTATTAATAATATAAGGTTTACTTCTAGAAAAAAACTGTTTTAACCAGGTACTAATTTTATTTCCTCTGATAACGTGTATTAATTGTAAAATATCCTTAGAAGCAATTGAAGAGTCATATTTAAATCCGTTTTCTTTTAATAATTTAATAGTATCATTATCAACGCTATGCTGCGGCGCTCTAAAACCTTTAATCTTTAGTCCATATTTTTTAAAAATTTTTAACCCTTTTTTTATGTCACTCACTTTTTCTTCATCATTCATTTTATCAAATCTTTTATGGTCGTAAGAATGAAATCCAATTTCCCATCCGATGTCTTGATACTTTTTAAATAGATCACCATATTTCTCAACAATCTCACCAGTCGCAAATAAAGTTGGTTTTATCTTATATTTTTCAACTATTTTTTCAAAAGTTTTTAATCCTTCAGTAACACCTAAATAATTTTCATTATGTAAATCTCTTTCAACATCCACAGAGATATTTACTAACGTCATTTCAGTTCACTTTCTTTCCAGAGGCTTTCTTTCGGAGAAAGGCTCTTTTCAGCGATAAAATGTAAAAAAAATCCGAAATACTTTCCTTTGATCTTATTTAGTTTATTATCCATATAATTAAAAATATTTGCAACTTTTAAATGTGGTTTTATAAAATATTTTATATTATTGAAGCCATTTAAATATAGAAGTTTTCTAAACTGCATTGGCGTAAAAGATTTCTCATAACCAATGTCCCATCTTCCAATTGCCATTTTAAACTTTTTTGTGATATGAAAAAAAGAAATCTTATTTGGAACTGTTAAATATATTTTACCTCCTTTTTTAAGAACCCTATAAATTTCTTCTAGTACTAAGTCGGTTTCAGGAACATGCTCCACCGTTCCCAATGAAACTATTTTATCTATGCTTTCATTTTCAAAAGGTAATTTTCTCATATCTCCTAGTCTAATATCCAATTCTTTTGATAGTTTTTTCTTTATTGCAGTTTCAGATATTTCCACACCAATACATTTCACTCCACTAACTTTCCTCCTAATGTCCTCCAAATGAGCGCCTGGTCCACTCCCAATATCCAAGATAACATCGCCTTTTTTTATGTCTAAAACATTAATTATAAAAGAAGCATCGCTAATTGTTTCACCAAAATAGTTTGTTTTTCTTTCAGTATAATATTTTTCCCACGCATTTACCATTTATTTAAGACCTCTGAAACTTTATTAGCTATTATATTCCAATCATATTCTTTAGACTTATTTTTACCATCAATACCTATAAAATTTGCAAAATTATTATCATTTATAATTTTTAATAATAATTCAGATAATTTTTCACAATCTTTAGGCTCAAACAATAAAATATTTTCTTTATCAGAAAAAATATTTCTTATGCCTTCTAAATTAGAAGCAATTACTGGCCTTCCAGAAGCCAGACCCTCCAAAAGAGCAGGCCAAGGTAGAGCCTCCCACAAAGAAGGAAAAACTAAAACATATGAAGATGCCAGTTCTTCAAATAATCTTTTTCTGTCCAATATAAACCCCCTCCAGATTATCCTTGTGTCAGAAAACTCATTCATGAGTCCTTTAGCATAATTGTTTACATCACCTATAATTTCTAGTCTAAACTTAGGGATTTTATCTTTGATTTTATAAAAAGCCCTAATCAGGTATATTACTCCTTTCTGTTCATGAATTCTTCCAACAAAAGTTATTTTATTACTAACAGGAACTCTAATATTTTTATAAACACTAGTATCTACACCATTAGGGATATAAATTATATTATTGAATTCTTTATCCAATATTTGTTTATCGGCTAAACTAACAGAAATTATTTTATCAGAGAATCTTAATACAATCTTAAAAATAAACCACAATAATCTGTTATCGTAAAATCTAAAGCCTTTAATTCCATGTATAGTTACAATAGTTTTAAATTTAATTTTAAACAACGGCAAGAAGAAAAATAGGTAATTCTCATGTATATGAATAATATCAACTTTAGACTTAAAAATCTTAGTAATTTTTAAAAAAACATTAATAAAAAAAAACAAGCTTTTTAAATAACTAGTCTTTGTTTTAATTAATCTAACTTCTATTTTATTTTCGCATAAGCTATCTTTCTGTGTTAAAACCGTTACATTTTTTAATCTAGAAGAAATCTCAAATATATGCCTCTCACTACCCCCTTCTAAAGGCGGCGTTAATCCGATCATTAGTGTTTTAAGCATTTTTCTTATTATAAAAGAAACCTATAAAAAACTACCGTTAATAATGTTTTACTACCATCACAGATAACATTATTTAAAGATAAAGTTTATTAATACTAGAATCAAAATCATTAAAAGCAGGAGTTTTGTTAAAATTTTTAAAATGAGATTCAAAAAAGTTATGTTTGTAATACCTGCACAACAGTTTTATTACCCGGATTTCCCACAAGCAGGAATTGGCTACTTGTCAGAACTTCTCTTAAAACACAAGATAGATAATTCTGTCATTGATATGCGTTTAGGCTATACAATAGAACAAGCATTAGAAAAGATAAAGAAATTTAATCCAGACTTAGTTTGCGTATCTTTAACAACGTATAACAGAGATATTGGATATGAGGTAGTTGATAAATTAAAGGAAAATAATTACACGGTATTTGCAGGTGGTCCCCACGTTTCAACTTTAAAAACAGTTGTTTTAAAAGAGTGTAAAGCGGATTTTGCAGTAAAGCTAGAAGGAGAATACCCTTTATTAGAATTATGTCGAGGCAAAGAATTAAGTGAAATAAAAAATCTTATTTTTAGAAAAGGTAATGAAATAGTTGAAAATGAAAACAGGCCGTTTATTTATAATTTAGATGAGTTCCCATTCCCAAAATACGAGAAATTTGAATTTGATAAATACAAAAACTCAAGCATTTCATTAGTAACCTCTCGTGGTTGCCCATATCAATGTACATTCTGCTCAGTAAGATTTGCATCAGGTATGCCATTTAGAGCAAGATCACCAGAACACGTGTTAGAAGAAATAAAATATTGGCACAATAAAGGCTTCAAATATTTCCACATAATAGATGATAATTTTACGTTACATAAGAGCAGAGTTAAAGCAATATCAAATAAAATAATCGAATCTGGATTAAAAACTACTATTGCTTGTGATGGAGTTAGAGCAGACATGGTAGACAGAGAAGTATTAACGCTTATGAAACAGGCAGGATTCAAATATATCTCATTTGGAGTTGAAGGTGGAAATAATAAGATTATGAAAGCAATTAAAAAAGGCGAAACAATAGAACAAATTGATGAAGCAATTAAACTCTCCACAGAACTTGGTTTTGACGTATTCTTATTTTTTCAGGTAGGCTCTCAATCAGAAACATTAGAAGATGTAAAAGACTCTATTAACCTAGCTTTGAAATATCCGATAGTTGGAGCAAACTTTTATAATGTAGTACCATATCCAGGAACTGAATTGTTCGATTATGTAAAGAAAAATAGTTTATTCATAATTCAACCGGAAGAGTACATTAAAGAAATTCCTTACTTTGGAGATGAACCTGTATTTGAAACTCCTGAATTCCCGGCAGAAGAAAGGAGAAATGCCTTGAAAATGGCGAGAATAGCAGCAACGAAGATAAAAAGAAGAGCATTAAAGAGAAGACTTAAAAAATTAGGAACCTTTGGAAACTTTGCTTATTTATTTTTAAGGTATGAATTTGTAAAAGATAAAATAGTAAATCGAACTTTAATGAAATCTGATTTTTTAAGAAAAATAATCAGCCCACAAATATCAAAAATGTTTATAGAAAATTAATGTTTTTATTAGGATCCACCTCTATGTATTTTTCTTTTAATCCTTGGCGCATACTGCACATGTTTTGTTATACTACCAGTTATTTCATTACGGACATCATAAACTGTTCTTTCTTGCACTAACTCATAATTATTCTTTAGATAATTTCCTATTTTTGCACAAGAGACAACTACCCCCAGAAGGCCGATATATATTCCGATGGTAGCCAAAACTTTCTCTAAATTTGGATTTTCTAATTCTTCAACAAAAGGTATCTTGTTTTTATAAGATTCACGTATGGTATATAAAAAATAACAGATGGTGAGATTTTCAATTGCCGCAACAGCAAGTTTAACTCCAACTTTAGGTTTTTTTATCATTTCAGTTTATCCAATATGCAAAAGCGAGTACTTAAATCTAATTGATTACTGATAGTAGTGAAACTATCAACGAATTAAGCCCCTTCCTGAACATATTTTTTATTATTTTCCAAGCAGTTCTTAGCATTAGTTAATTCTTTTCCTAAATAAGCAGAATGATCCAATCTGGTAATCCACTTATCATCTATTATTTTTTTAGCTAAAGCGATAGGGTCTTTGCTTCTATAAGCTTTAATCATCTCATAGTTATAGTTACAAATTCCAACTTCAATTTTTTTATTTCTTAATCTAATCAAAAGAAAACACTTTTTATCAATAACCACTGGTTTTTTAAACTCTTTAACCTCTATAAATCTCAAGTTTCTTGGTATTTTTATTGGATGCAGTTTCATAAATCATAAACTCGTGCGTTAAACTTATAAACCTTATCATTAAATGATTTCGCAATGGAAAAAGACCCAAG
>CAYSNL010000023.1:0-12563 GCA_964432435.1 Candidatus Woesearchaeota archaeon
AGTTTAAATAAAGTTTAAAAACAACAGAATTTTAGATTTTAATATGAAAAGAGGTGAGAATTACTTTTATAAGATTCTAGTTATTTTATTAATTGTTGTTCTTGTTTTAGGTTTATTTGATTATTTTAATAATTTAAATAAAAAGGATATTAGTGGTGATGTTGTAAACATTGATGAAATAAAACAATTAATTGATAAAAGTAGTACAAGGTTCCAAATAGAACTAGACATTCCAGAATATTTGCCCGAATATTTAAAACATCCTCAAAAGATATTTTCAGGACGAAAAATAAAAATAATAGATATAACTGATTCTGAAAATAAAGTAAAATCAGATTATTCAAGTGAGATAAAACTTTCTAAACGAGATAAATTAAAGAAAAATTTAATTTCGGAAACAATAATTGGTGTTGAGAAACAAAAGAAAGAAAGGAGTAGTTTTATTATTAAACTTCCTGATGATATGGAAACAGGATATTATACACTTGAGTTTCAAAAAGATAGTGAAAACTTTGCAGTTCCTATAGATGTCCAAGGGCTTACAACAACAGAAAGCTCACAATTAAGTACTCCATCAATGCCAACAACTTTAGATTCCTCTGTCTTATCTACTAAAAGACTTGAATGTGGTTCTTGTTTTTGGGAGTCTGTTTTAGGAATGAATCCGATAAATGAAAACTATCAATACTTTATTGGTGCTAGTAGCGATTTTCTAGTACAAACAAAAGATAGCTGGAAAACAAGTCAAATATTTCATATAAATGAGCTGACCAATCCTCTTCTTATGGGGTTCAGAGGGGATCCAAAAATTGCTTTTACTTATGATGGTAAATTTGTTCTTACTAGCTTATTATTCCAAAACTATTCTGAACCCATAACTGGTGGAATTTATCAAGATAGTTCATCAATTAATTTTCCACCACAATTAGAACAAATAATATTAAAACCCACTCTAGACAATCTGGATCCTAGCGTATGGTTGATCTTTGATTATCCTAAAATAGCCATAGACAATTATCCTGGTTCGCCGTATTTTAAATCAATATATGTATCTGCAAATGCTGATTATGATGCGATTGCTCAAAGTTGGGGAACAGGTTTTTACATTGTTAAAGATGGCACAATCACAAGAAGATGGTATGATCCTAATGATTGGGATAATTTTGTTAATACACCAAATTCTATAGTTGTGGATTCTAAAGGGATTATTTATTTTGGGCGTGATAACACCGTTAGCAAAGTAGTATATTACTCTCAAGATGGCGGAAATTCTTTTAATAAAAATATCATACGACAGCCGGATAATGGTTCTTGTACAGGATTAGGAAGAGTTTCTTTAGTAAGCAATCGTTCTTGGGTTATTTATAGTGGATTAGAGTTAGCATTAGATCAAAATAGTAGTCGTCTATACGCTTCATGGGCGGAGTATAAAAAATGTATTGAAGATCCTAGCTTTGAATATGCCTCTTACGGCTATGATTTTGATGTTTTTGTTAGTTTTTCTGATGATAATGCTAGAACTTGGAGTTCTCCTGTTAAAGTTAATGATGATAATTCTGGCGGAGATCAGGGGTTTCCTTCTATTAAAATTGATGAAAATGGCGTAGTGTATGTTACCTTTTTGGATCATCGTGAAAATCAAGACAAAGAACAATATGATGCTTATTATGCCTATTCTTCAGATGGTGGTCTGACATTTTCTAAGAATATTCGCATAAATGATATCAGTGTACCCAATGTTTATGGTGGAAGAAATCCCGGAGATTACTTAGATATGCTTGCCGTAGGCAAGGACAAAGTATTTGTTTCACATCCTTGTGTTAATTCTTTGGTTTATTTGGGGGGTAATGCTAATGATGCTTGTATTTCAATATTATCAAAATCTGATCCAAACAAAGTCTACATAAAAAACTCCCAAACTCAAAACGTAGCATGGTTTGGAGATCGGGGAAATATTGTATTAAAAGGAACTTGTCAAGTTCAATCAAATTGTTTGCCTCCTCAAGATTCTTTTATATTAAAAAATGCTAATAATGAAGTTGTTTCTTATATTGATAGTCAAGGTAATTTATGCATAGAGACAGGAGATTGTTCATCTAGCACTAGTTGTACTTTAACTACAAATGATGAATTTGTTATGAAAGATGAAACTGGAAGAGCAGTTAGCAAAATTGATTTAACAAATGGAGATTTGTGTTTGACTGGTAAGCTGATTGAAAATGCAGCCTGGTCAATGTTAGCATCAGAACCGCAATGTAATGATTGGATAGATAACAATGGGAATAATTTAATTGACATGAGTGATCCTGGTTGTAGTGATTTACAAGATAATGATGAGAAACCATACTGTACAGACTCGGATGGTGGTAGAGACTATGGTATTAAAGGAGAAACTTTTGGTCAAGTTAATTGTGGTGCAAATAGATGTGGACAATCGACTGTTGCAGATAAATGTGAAAATAATGTTAGATTAGATGAGTTTTATTGTGGAAATGATGGATATGTTTATGTAGATCTTTACGATTGTCCAAAAGGATGCTTAGATGGCGCGTGTAAAACTTAATGTTAAATAAAAATGAGGTATAAACGGGGATTTATATTATACTGGGGAGATGGTGGAAAATGGTCTTTAACATTCGTTCCTTAAATGGAACGGAAGATTTAAATATTAATTATCACTAAAAGTGATAATGTTATCACTAAAATAGATATAAGATGAGACTGGAACTAAAGATAGTTGATTTGTTAAGCAAAAACAAAGAAAAGGAATTTAGCATAAATGAAATAGCTAATGCTTTAAAAGAAAGTTATTCTTTTGTTAATAGGATTACTAGCAAGCTTATTGTGGATAAAGTGATAGTAAAGAAAAAAATTGGAAAATCTTATATTTGCTCTCTTAACTTAAAAAACGAGAAAACTCTTGTCTTGATAAATCTAAATGAGATTCAAAAAAAAGAAAAGTTCTACAAAGAAGAAAAAGAATTAAAGGGGATATTAGAGGATGTTATAGAAAATTTAAGAGCCTTCCTTAAAGAAGATCTAATTTCCGTTGTGGTTTTCGGGAGCCATACAAAAAAAGAAGCTACAAAATTGTCTGATATAGATTTATTCTTAATAGTAACAAAAAGATTAGATATTTCAAGAATAATAAGGGAAAGTTATGCAAAGTATGGGAAAGAAATTAATCCAGTGATTCTTACTTTAAAAGAAGCAGAAAATCAAAAAAATAAAGAAATTATCAAAGAAATTATCAAAAATCATTATATTTTATATGGAACTGAAAATTTTGTTAATTTCGTGTACAAATGAACACAAAAAATATAATTTTAAAGGCATTTGAAAGAGAAAAAAGAGGATTAAAACTAATAAACAGAGAGGAATATTTGGTTGCGGGGCATATCAAAAAAGCAGATCATAATCTTATTGTAATGACTGATTTAAACAGGCTAAAACATGAAGATTGGGTTGTGGTTGTCGCTTACTATTCTATGTATCAGGCTGCTTTGGTCTTGCTTGCAAAAGTAGGTTTAGAAAGCAAGGAACATTCAACAACAGTTGCTGTTTTAGAACATTTCTTTAGCAAGCAAATCAGCAAAGAACTAATTGAAAGATTTAATGAGCTGAAAGAAAAACGAGATGGTGTAGAATCAATATTTCTAGAAGAAAAATATTTAGATTATCTCTGGAAAATAAAAATAGCAAGAGAAAGTGTGCAATATGGGATTGATATTAATTATAAAGAAACAGAGAACGTGATGAAAAATGCTAGAGACTTTGTAAGCAGAATCAAATTAGTGATAAATGAACTAGATGAAGACATGATTAAGATTATTATTAACGAAATAAAAAATTTTAGGAGAGCAAAGGTTTAAATAGATAAAAATGTCTATGAATATAGATAAAAATGTCTACAAAATTATTTAATGAAATAAATGTGAAATTTCCAAAAGATGAGAAAAGAATAGCTAAATCTTTTGATAATTGTGAGAAAAGGAAGAAGTTTATTGCAGTTTCAAAAGAGGTTTATATAGATCATTTAGCTATGGCAAAAGATGATCTGCTTTCTTTGAAAACAGATTTTGATAATAAAAATTGGCGATGGGTAATTACAAAAGCATATTATGCTGTATTTCACGCAACAAATGCTTTGCTTATTAATAAGTTGGGTTTTTATTCAAAAGACCATGTTTGTGCTATTTTAGCATTGAAAAAAGAAAATTTAATAGCAGAAGAGCTTTACTCTGAATTAAGCAAGATTTATGACAGATTTTCAGATATTTTTGGATTTGCTATAATGTTTGAAGCAAGAAAATTAAGCCAGTATGATGTTGCTAAATGGAAGGAATTGACAGAAAATGATGCAATAATTGCAAGAGATTTCGCAAAAAAATATATTTCATTTGTTGAGGTGGAATGCGTATGATTGCTTCAAAATCAAATTATAAAATTCTGGAATCTATTTATGTTACTCCTGATATAAGATTAAACGAATTAATCAGAAAATCAAGTATATCTGTTGAAACAGCAAAAGCAAGATTAAATGAACTGTTAGAAACAGGAATAATAAAAGAAAAAAGACTCAAAAGCGGCAAAAAAACTATAATTAGAAATTTTTATCCTAATCTAGAATCAGAAGCAGGATTAATTGCTTTTTCTTTGATTGAATTGGAAAAAAAGAATAACTTTTTCATAAAAAATATGAAATTAATTGGTCCTTTTAAAGAATTAATAAAAGAACTTAAGGAAATAGAGATTATATTAGTCTTTGGCTCATTTGTAAGCTTCTCACAGACAGAAGATAGTGATTTAGATATTTTACTTCTTACAACAAATAGTTATAATAAAGAAAAAATTAAAAAGGTTATAGAAAGAAGCTTTGTTACTTTTGATCATGAGGTATCTCCGAGAGTAGACCTTATTAAAAATTTTAAAAAAAATACTCTTTATGACAGCATTAAACAAAAACATATTGTTGTTAAGGGGATACTAAGATTTATAGAAAATTTTAGGAGTTAATAAAAAATGGAGGTTAAAATGAAAAATAATATATTTAAAATATTAATGGTGGGGTTTTTAATAATTATAGCTGGTTTAATAGTAATAGCTAGTGATATTATAGTTAAACAAGGAAATATGAATGTTAATGACCTAACTGTTAATGGAAAAGTCGGAATAGGAATAAATCCAACTGCTCAATTACATACTGTTAGAAATACAGAAGGATGGGCAGGCTGGATTGAAAATTCACATACTGGTGGAGCAGATAGTGGGTTAATAATAAGAGCAGGAGATGATTATAGTGATACAGCATTAATGGTACAAAGTAGAACTGGTTCAAATTTGCTTAGAGTAAGAGCTAATGGTAATGTTGAAATTGGAAATATACAGACAAAAACTGGAAAAATTGTTTGTGTAAAATCTGATGGGGTCCTAGGAACTTGCTCAAGTATAGTTAGCTCAACTGGTGGATGTACTTGTGTTTAATTTTAAACTCTAAACAATCAAACATTAAAAAATGAAGAAAGGTGACATATGGATAGCAACTGTAATCTACATAGCAATAGGAGTTATAATCATAACTTTAATTGTAGCTGCTGGAGTTCCTTTAATTAATGATATGAGGGACAGAAATACTTTTGTACAAAGCAAAGAGGTTATGCACACTATTGATGAAGCGATTACACAGGTTGTTTCTGATGGGCCCGGAAGTAGGAGAGCGTTAAATCCTATCATCATTAAAAAAGGTGAATTAAGTATATTAACCAAAGAAAAAGGAAATATGCTCTTTTGGCAGATGCAAACTAAAGCAAAAATTCAAGAGATATCTCCAACAACTATCGGTGATAATAAAATAGTTATAAAGGAAAAAAATCTTGAGGTTATTGAATACAATGATCCTTTGTTAGTTGATTATTTCATTGTTAAGATAAACACAGACTATTCTAAAAGATATGTTAATCTAATTACTGAAGGTGAGTCTAGTAAATTAACTGGAAACTTTGGTTTAATAATTTCTAATGAAGGAATAGGTGAATTGGTTGAAGGTGCTGTCGGTGAACCTCCAGTAAATGTTAAGATTAGAGTAGTTTAGAATTCACTAATAAGTTAGAACAAAAGTATATTAAGCTTCTATGGTCTTTTTAAAAAAAGGAATAAAATAGGTGGTTTCATGCTATTTAGAAAAAAAGAGGTTAAAACAGAAGTTTCAGAACAGAAAATACCTCCCTCTGAGTTCAAAATAAGTTTCAGGCAACAAATTTTTGAATTACCTACTATTAAAGATAAAACCAAACTAAATGTGAGGTATCCCCTAATAGAACCATTTGCTTATGCTCATATTTTTTGGGATGTAAAAAAACATGAATTAATCTATCAAATTGAAGAACCAGTTTTAAATGTTGATGAAAAAAGAGTTTTAGGGATTTTAGAAAAAGGAATTGAAGAATTAATCAATATTAGTTTTATTGCTATAAAAAGTTCTGATGTAATTGTTAAATACTTGGAGGATAATGTAAAAGTTTTATTAAATGAATATAGAATTAAAGTAGCTAAAACTACTTTCTTAAAATTAATGTATTATGTTTATAGGGATTTTGTTGGTTTAAATGAAATTGAGCCTATAATGAGGGATTATTTTATTGAGGATATTGAATGTAATGGTTTAAACTCTTCAATTTACATAGTTCATAGAAAATACAGGAATATAAGAACAAACCTTATCTTTACTGATATGACGAAATTAACTGCTTTTGTTGAAAAATTAGCTCAGAAATGTGGAAAATACATAAGTTATGCCAGTCCTTTATTAGATGGTGCTTTGCCTGATGGAAGTATTGATCATAGTGAGCCTTTCATTTATAGGGAAAAGGGAATTGTAAAAATATCAAGAATAGGAAAATTTATAGATAAATTTTATAACAAAGACGAGTCTAATAAACCAGTAAAAGTGAATAATATAGAGGTTCCTGCATTTGATAATGATTTAAAAATAAACTGGAGAAAAATAAATTATGTGTATAGGCATAAAATTGATGATAAATTATATGAGTTAAAATTAGAAGCAGGGAGAAAAGTAAAATTAACTGGGGCACATAGTGTCTTTGTTTTAAGGAAAGATGGAATAAAATCAGAAAAAACAAGTAATCTTAAAATAGGTGACTATGTAGTTGTTCCTATTAATTTGCCTGAGTCTAATACTATAAAAGAGTTAAATTTAGCCAAAGAACTCTCAGAATCTAAATTTTACAAAAAATTTGTTTTGGAGGGGGTTAATAAAACAATCTTTAAAATAAAAGAAAAAGAGATTAGGAATTATTATAAAATTAATTATAAAAGGCCAATACAAACATATTATGAACACAGAAAAAAAGTAATTTTGCCTATAAAACTTTATACTCTTTTAGAGGATCACGAATTAAAAAAATGTAGGATAAAAACTACGTCTAATGTTACAATACCTGTATATTTGAGTGTAAGTAAAGAATTGTTAAGATTATTAGGTTATTATATAGCAGAAGGATGGCTCCTTAATTGTCATAATAAATATGGTATCTCTTTCTGTTTAAATAAAAATGAAAAAGAGTATATTGAAGATATTAATACTTGTTTGTATAATTGTTTTGGTGAAAAAGCATATTTAGAAAAAGAGGTAAATAACTCAGTAAAGTTGATTTTGAATAGTTTTTTAGTTTGGGTTGTTTTAAAGGAAGTTTTGAAAATAAGTAGTTATGCCAAAAATAAAGAAGTTCCAGAAATAGTGTTTAATGTTAGTACCGAGTTACAAGAGGAGTTCGTAAAGGGGTGGCATAATGGTGATTATGGAAGTACCGCTAGTGATAAATTAGCGAGAGATATTTCTTACTTGGGTCTGTTTAACAGTAAAATTGTTCCATTCTATAAAAGGGATACTAGGATTTCATTTATAAAAGGGAGGGAAATAAAAAGTATATGTGAGTTTTATACTAATTTTTATAGAAGAAAAGAAGGTAATTTTCATACCGCAATCCCTATGGAAATATTTAATCCTCTAAACAAATTACATTACAGATTATCAAATAAAAGAATTAGGGAAGATAGATTGAAAAAAATATTAGATGAAATAAGATTTAAAAGATTTTCTGATTTGGAAAATGTTGATTCTAAGAAATTTATTCTAGAATGGAGTAAAAGGGGGATCATCAAAAAAACAGAGGATGGTTTATTATTGACAAAGGAAGGACAAGACGCTGTTGTTGAAATAGGATTTATTAGAAATTTACTAGACTCTGATTTTGCTTTTTTGAAAATAAATAATATCCAAAAGGTTGAAAGTACTAGTGAATTTGTTTATGATGTTTCTGTTCCAGAGTGCGAGAATTTTGTGGCTGGTTTTGGTGGCATTTGCTGTCATAACAGTAGAGCAAATGCTACCTATACACAAGATATTACTAGTAAAGGCCCAACTTTTACTATTAGAAAGTTTACAGCTGAGCCGTGGTCTCCAATAAAATTAATGCAATTTAGGACAGTAAGCCCAGAGGTTTTAGCTTATTTGTGGTTACTAATAGAGTATGAGTCTAACATTTTGGTTGTTGGTGGAACTGGTTCTGGCAAAACTTCTTTTTTAAATTCAATAGCTTTTTTTGTTCCGCCACAAGCTAGAATTGTAAGTATAGAAGATACAAGAGAATTAAATTTATTACATGAAAACTGGTTACCAAGCGTTGCAAGAGAAGGCGTTGGGGTAACTAGTTTGGAAGGAACTAAACAAGGCGAAGTTACGTTATTTGATTTATTAAAAGAAAGTTTCAGGCAAAGGCCTGATTATGTTATAGTTGGTGAAATAAGAGGAAAAGAGGCTTATGTTTTATTTCAGGGCATGAGTTCTATAAAAGGCGATGAAAAAATTATGGTGCTAAATGACGAGCATCCTAAAAGAATTTCTATTAAAGATATGAAAAAAAATGTAAAATATAAAGTAATAACTTATGATGAATTAGGTAATGCAAAAATAATGCCTGTAAAGTTTATAGTAGAACATCCTAATGAAAAGGCACTCTATGAAATTGTTACTAAAAAAGGCAGAAAAATTACTGTTAGCAAGAATCATTCATTGTTTAATTATAATAATGGAATAGTTCCTATTGAAGCTGAAAAAATAAAAGAAGGTGATAAAGTATTAATACCTAGTAAGATACCTTGTGGATATTGTGATATTGATGAAATAGATCTCATGGATTATTTAAATGATATTAGGGTATATGGGCCGAGGTATGTTAAAGAAGCTTCCCATAAACTTAGCTGTTATAATGCAAGTAAAATTTGTGGTGTTAGTTCCATAACTGATTATTATTCTAATTTTAAAAGAAGTAAGCCATCTTCTTTGAGAACAGAGAAGTTTGTTAATTTAATGAGAGAAGCAGGAATTAGATACGATAAAAATGATTTAATTTTTAAGTATGATAATAAAAGTAAAGGTTTTAAAGGAAATTTAAAATTGACTTCTGAGTTATTAAGGTTGTGTGGATATTACTTATCTGAGGGTTCTTTAGATGATGGAAAAAATAACTCTAGAATATCATTTTATAATTCTAATAAAGAAATCTTAGAAGATATGAAATATTGTATCAAAAAAGTTACTGAGCAAATTCCTAAGGAGAGGATGACTTATGGTTTTGGTAAAAGCATGGAGCTTTCAATTAATCATGCCGTTTTATTTCAATTTCTAAAGAGATATTTTGGTAAAAAAGAAAACAGACATATACCAGATTTTATTTTTGGTTTGTCTAAAGAAAAAATAAGTGAATTGTTGTCTGGATTATATTCTGGTGATGGTAGTTTAAGCAAAGATGTTGGTTATTATACCATATCCAAAGAGCTAGCTAACGACGTCATTCAATTATTGTTGGTTTATGGTATAGTTGCTAGGATAAGTAGAAGAAAAAGAGAAGGAAGAAAAAATGCAGATTATGAAATTTTGTTTTTCTCTAAATGGGAGAAAAAAGTTTTTTTAGAAAATGTAAAAGTAATAGGTAAGAAAATTAATATAAAAAAGACAGGTAAGCCGAAAAATAATAAATATATTAATGATCTTTATTTGGATACTGTCGTTAGTATTAATAAAAAAATATTAAATAAGCCAGAGTCGGTCTATGATATATGCGTTCCAGGGACCCAAAATTTTATTGGTGGTTTTGGGGGTGTTTTGTTACATAACTCTGGTCATCCTTCACTTGGAACAATGCATGCGGAAGATTTAGCTACTATGGTAAGAAGATTAGAAACTCAGCCTATCAATCTAAGTCCAGCATTAGTAAACAGTTTGGACGTTGTTTGTATAATGGCTAATGTGAAACAAGAAGGAAAAGAAGCTAGAAAAGTGAAGAAAATTATTGAAATTGTTAAAATAACTGATAAAGTTGGTGAGGAAATAATAAATGAGCCCTTTGTATGGGATCCTTCAACAGATAAGTTTTATTTTAAATCACACGGTAGGTCATATTTGAGGATGGATAGTAGAGTATTTGATAAAATAATAATGCATTACGGCATTAGTAGAGAGAAATTGATGGATGAATTTAGGAAAAGAACTTTGTTATTAATGAAAATGTATAAAGCTAGGATAACCGGGTTTAAAGAGGTTCATGATATAATTACCTTGTATTACAAAACACCTGAATTGGTATTAAAGAAATTCGGGATTAGTTAAGATGATTTTTTTTAAAAATAAAAATGTTGAGAATAATGAAGAATTTAAAAAAATAACGAGTGAAGATTTAGAAAAATTGAATATTAATAAATCTGAATTAAGAAGGTTATTAAAAGAGAAAGGTAAAGTTAAAGGTGGAGCAAAAGACATTGAGTATACAACTTATAAATCAACAGAATACGGTAAACTAGCTAATTCTTTTTTTGAAGGAACTTCAGATTACATAATGAAAAATTACCCTGGTTTTTTTAAGGATTTATCTGAGTCTTTAAAGATATCAGACATAAAAATATTAAGCAGAACTTACACTAGTATGATCTTGTTTACTAGTTTCATAACTTTTTCTTCGATATTATTAATTACTTTTATTATTTTTAATCTTATAGACTTTAATATTTTAAAAGGATTACTGAAATCAGTTAGTTTTGCCTTTTTAGCTAGCATAGTCGGTTTTATTTTATTATATTTTTACCCTAATATGTTAATTAGAAATAGAAGAAGGGCTATAAAAACAGATTTACCTTTTGTTATTATACATATGGCTGCTGTAGCGGGTAGTGGTGCCCAGCCAATTTCAATTTTTAATTTAGTATTAAATACAGGAGAGTATAAAGGATTAGAAGGGGAAATAAGGAAAATTGTTAATTATGTAAACCTTTTTGGCTATGATTTAACTACTGCTTTAAGAATTGTTGCTGATACAACACCAAGCCCTGAATTTAGAGAGCTTTTAACTGGGTTAGTTTCAACTATTGAAACTGGGGGGGATTTAAGACAGTATTTAAGGGGCAAGGCCGCTGATGCACTATCAACATATAAACTAGAAAGAAAAAAATATACAGAAACATTGGCTACTTACTCGGATATTTACATTGGCGTGTTAATAGCTGCTCCTTTATTATTTGCCGTTACTTTAGCTATAATAAATATGTTGGGCGGGAAAATAGGCGGGTTTGATGTAAAATTTTTGGCTATGGTAGGAACTTTTATCGTATTGCCTTTTTTGAATATTGCTTTTATAATATTTTTAAATCTAGTGCAGCCGGAGACCTAATATGTATTTTGAATTTAAGAAAAAATATTTTATCGGAATTATTTTAGCAGTAGCAATACTTTTGTTTGATTTTTATCTTTATTTTATTTTAGGTAGTAAAAGATGGTTGTTTTCACTAATAATTCTAGCTTTGACTGTAGGTTGGATCCAATTTTGGATTGATTTATATAATGAAAATAAGAGACAAAAGGAGATCGAGCTTCAGTTTTTGGAATTTATAAGAAATTTAGTTAGTAATGTAAGATCTGGTGTTAGCATACCTAAAAGTGTGATTAATACTGCCTATGAGGATTATGGCGCCTTATCTGATTATACTAAAAAGCTTGCAAGACAAGTTGAGTGGGGAATACCCATACATAAAGCCTTAATCACATTTGCTAACGATACTAATAATAAGGTTATAAAAAGATCAGTTTCTATTATCATAGAAGCTGATGAGTCTGGTGGTGATATAGCTGACATATTGGAGTCTGTTGCTACCTCTGTTGTAAATATAAAAAAAATGAGAGAAGAAAGGAGAAGTAGCGTATTCTCACAAATAGTACAAGGATATATTGTTTTCTTTGTTTTTATAGGTATAATGTTGGTATTACAAGTATGGCTTTTTCCTAAAATTTCTAATATTGGGGCTACTCAAGGTATATCAACAGTTCTTAGTGGTGTAACTGAGAACCAAATTATTGGTAAAGGTGAAACAATAAATTTAGATTTTATATTTTTTTCAATGCTTTTAATACAGGGATTTTTTGCTGGGATAATGATAGGGAAATTTTCTGAGGGAACTTTAAAACAGGGTTTAATACATTCATTAATACTAATGAC
>CAYSNL010000024.1:0-12449 GCA_964432435.1 Candidatus Woesearchaeota archaeon
ATTTACTTTGCCATATTCATGAGCAAGAATATTCCTCATTCTTTTAGCATCCTGTAATTTTTTAGCAAGCTCAGAACCTATAATTCTATTTTGTAAAAGTATATCGAAAGCTTGTAAATCATCCTCAGGTATAGGCAATTTCTTTTCTTTGATCAGCAAAAAAGCGAGGTCTATAATTGATTCTATAACTATCTCAGCATACCTTTCACAAGCCGCCTTTTTTTCTAAATTTCCAATATACTCCTCTAACGTATCAGGAACTATTTCAACAAGTTCATCTAGGTATTTCTCTATTTCTTCAATTTTATCTTTGACCCTTCCTTTCATATAAAACCCTTCCTTTTTTATCTATCTCTTTTTTAATTTTCCCCGGCAAAACATTATAAACTTGTATATCCATCTTATCACTGATATCTCTGAGTATATCAAGCCTAAACTTAAAAGCCTCTTTTTCTGTTATAATATCAAACTCAACTGCAATATCAATATCAGAACGAAATGACAGTTGTCTTTCCACGACAGAACCAAACAGAATAATCCTTTTAATTCTTGGAAAATACTCGCTTCCTAAAATAATCTCTTGTGCTCTTTTTATTTTTTCTTTTATAATCGCTCCGTGCTTTAATTCAAAATCATCCACAAAGGGAATAAGCATTTTTATTGCATCTAGTTTTTTCCTTATATCTCTAGAAAGTCTTGTTTTTTCAGATGGCCTTAATGTTATGCCTAATAGTTGCTTTTCTATTATTATAATCTCCCTTCTACCAAATACTTTTCTTATATCCTTATTTTTTTTAAGCACATTTAAAAAGTCCATATTATTATCACAATTATGATAACTATTATCATTATAATGCTAATATTTAAATCTTTCTTATTTTTTAATTAATTTCATTTAATTTTAAATAAAACAAAACATTTATATACGTGTATATCTATGTAGATACATAATGAATGATATTCATTTCCAAGGAAAGCAAATATTCATTAAAACACATGCAATTAAACGTGCAAGAGAACGTAAAATTGCTTACCCTGATCATGTCTTCGCAGTATTAAGGACAGGAAAAGTTGAGAGATTTGGAAAACAGGGAATAAAATTTATTAGTAAATCAAAGAAAAAACCAATCATTTGTGTTGGTGAAGACCTTGGGAATATTATTATCATAAAAACAATTGAGAGGAGAAATTAAAAAAATGAAATGCCCAACGTGTAATGGAGAAATGGAAAAAATTAAAGATGAAATAAAACAAGATAAAGTAGAATTTGAAGCTTTCAGGTGTAATTCCTGTGGAGAAGAAATAATGGACATGAAACAACTTAAAGTCTTAGCCAATAAATATAGGAAACTTAGAAAAGCTAAAGAAATTACATTCGCAAAATGGGGTAATAGCATAGCAGTTAGAATACCAAATGATATAATCAATGAATATAATATTACATCAGGTAAACAAGGAATACTAACTAGAGATAAAGAGGGTATAAAGATTATCCCAACATAGGTATAGAATACGCCCATCAACCAGAAACAGATTCAGAAACAGTCACTATACCGCTCGCTAATACGCTAAATATTAATATTGCAACTAAACTTATTATAAAATACAAGCCGATAGCAATTATTAAGTTCTTGGCTATTCTATTTTTCTCAACTAACTTGTCTAATCCGTTTTCTATTCCGCTGCTTAATATTGTCAGTATAATCACAACCTCAACAACAAATATTCCTATTACAATTTGAAATTGAAACCCGGGGATTATATCTCTGATGTTTAAAACATTTAATATTCCAGTTAACCCGCCACCAACGCCCTCTGTTTCAACAGCTTCTCTGCCCAGTCCACCAACAGTAGTTTGACTTAAAGCTAAAGTTAGTCCATTTATTATATTGATCATCAAACTAGTTACACCAACAACTATACCCGCTATCATAGGAGTCAAAAAAGAAATTTGACTCTTCATACTGCTTAGAATATCAGCTAAAAGATCTTTTAATCTTTCATCAATAGCATGTACCCTGTTAACATAATCGCTTATTGTTAATAAACTCTTAGCAACAACAGCAGTGCCTTTTTTTGCACTTTCAATTAAAACTTTCATACTTGTTTTTATTAAGGTACTAGGAAAGTAAACAATACCACCATTTTCTTTATTGAAAATTGCCTCCTTGATACCCATTCCCAATCTCCTAACATTTGTATCAACTATCCTCAAAAAGTCACCAGTAGGAGTGCCTATCATACTTTCAGCAACTTTGCCGAAAGCACTCTCAACAGGAACCCCATCTGCCACCCTATTCCCTAATTGAAAAATAGCACCTGAAAACTCTAATTCTAATTTTTTTGAATTTCTCTTTATTTCAATTAATCTATTTGTCTTATAATAATAGGTAAATGCAATACCAAGAGCTAGTCCTAATGGAACAAGCAAGCTCAGCATCATACTCCATAACCCATAAGGCCCAATACAACCATTAGCATCACATTTGTAGTCTAAAAATTTCAAATCAAAAACACTAATGTCATAGGTAGGATTACTTAAATGGATTAATATTGGCATAAACCCGATTAACATAATTATAAAACCAAAGAATATACCAAAAGCTGCAGGGTTAACATCTATGCCCCCTAATTGTATATAGGTAAATTTTTCATATTCTGGATGTATATCTAAAAGATCTTCATCACCATAACCAGTTGGTCTTTTCTCCAATAAATTCATTCCAAAAACATAAACAAATATAGGCAACATAACATTATAGACCAAAGCAATATGCCACCATTTAACCAACCCTTCTAAAAACCCACTCATTAGAGGAAATATTACCAAACCTAAAACAGGTAATATAACTCCTAACATATAAAGCATAGTGATAGGACTTCTCAAATCATGAGCATAATGTAACATTTTCTCATAAGTGCCGTTTAATATCACTTCTAAAGCTTTTTCAAGCAAATTAACTCTTCTATTCTCGTCACTTTCGTACAAACTACCTTCAATCAAATGAAAACTTTCAACAAATTCTAAATTATTTTCTCTCCAACCTTCTAAATAATTATCTAAACTTTCTTTTATTGTAAAATATTTTCCAGTTTCAACATCCCAGAAAATTTTTCTTAAATCCAAAGCCAAAGGATTGCTTATATGTTCACCAGCAAATTTAATAGCATGCTCTAAATTACTCGTATGCCTCATGTACATTACAACATAAAGAATACAAAGAACCATTTGATTTGTTGCTTTTAATCTATATTTATTAGCCAACCTTATAGGATAATTTATTATTGGTTTCATTAAACCAGCTGCAATGCCTAAAAATATTAAAGGTAATAAATAAACACTAAAACTAACGGATTTTATACCTCCTTCAATCAAAAACCCATTAACATCAAAAAAATAATAGTAAAAAACACCAAAAACAATCGAACCTAAAATTAAAAATAGAGCAATTAAAGAACCAAAACTATTTGCTCCCTCTGGAGTTATTTCTAAATGTAAATCATTAATGGCTTTTTGTAATTTTTCTCTCTCCCTTTCTTTTGTAGTTATTCTTATTAAATTCTCGCTAAAATTACATAATTTTTCATAAATGGTAACTTTTTTTCCTAAGGCTTCTTCTCTAAAGATATTATACTCCCTAGAAAATTTATCATCTGGAAAGTGCTCTATGTCCTCCAGCTCAATCTGTTTCCCTAATCGTTCTTCATATTTTTCTAAAATCTTTTGTACTTCTTCACTGCTTATCTTGTCCATCTAAATAAATCTCCTCTTTTTTATCTCCCTTTTTAACCATTCATCCCATTCAAAGAATATTCTTTTATTGTCTAACCCACCAGTTTCCTCCTTGATTTCGTCTGAAATTTTATGAAACATATCATTGCTTTCAATCACAGTTTTAGCTTCTAATAAATCATATAACATAGATCTATTCGCATAATTAACTAATGTTTCCTTAATCTTTGATCTTAATTGAATATTTTCCCAAACAGCATCCCAATCTCCGGCAAATTCCTTAATATTGCCCGCAATTTTTTTCAAAGTCTCACTATCCCCGTTTATCAGTTCATCAGTAACCTCCAAAGTGTCAGTTTCAGCATTATATTTCATCAAATCAACAAAACCTTTTTCTTTTAAAGGATCATCCTGCCAATGTTTTCTAACCTCAGTAATACTTTGTACCCTTCTAAAACTTTTTAACCCTGAAGCTGTTTTAACAGGATTAGTTATCACAATTATGTCTGTTGCTTTAAAGCTTGTTCTAGGAACACCTAAATCATTCACAACTCTATCAAAAACACCATAAGCACTATCTCCATGAATTGTCCCTGCAACAACATTGGCTAATGCCCCGATCCTCATAGCCTCATAAAGCGCTCTCGCTTCTTGACTTCTAACTTCTCCAACTATTAAACTACTATCTCCCATTCTTAAACTAGTCCTTATCCCTTCATCTGCTCCTACCTCAGTACCCCCTAAAGTTAAAGCACTTCTAATTTTCATATTCTGTATATTATAACCTAACTCCCTTAATGCTTTACTTGGTAGTTCTAAAGTATCTTCTAACAAAATGACTCTGTATTTCCTCATAATCTCAACTAATAAACTACCCAAAAAAGAAGTTTTTCCACTTGACCTCGTGCCTGCCACAAGAAGTGTTCTAGCACCGTCAATTAAGAAACTCATTAAACCCGCACCCAACGGATTTATCATTTTATTATTGATAAATAAAGGTAAAGTCCAAGGTTTATCTCTATGCCTTCTCAATGCAAAAGCTAATCCGAATGGATTTAAAGGATTAGTAATCACCGCAACTCTCGCTCTAGACCCAGGAATTTCTAGTTCAGTATCAAGAATTGGATTGGCTTCATCTAAAGGTCTCGCACTTAATAATCTAAATTTTGTAGCCCAGCTCTCAGAGTCATCTAAACTTGGTACTATATTTGTAACGCATTCTCCATAATCAGCATGCATCAAAAATATAGGATTCTCTCCAACAGGAGAGTTAACAGTTATATCCTGTACCTTCTGGTCTTCTAGCAATATTTCAATCATCCCAAAACCTATTGTTGCCCTAACTAAAGTTTCAGCTAGTTTTTTGATTCTGTCCAAAGCAATATCATAGCCTCTTTGTTCTGAAAGTTCCAACAATAAATCTTTGCCTATATTTATAAATGTCCTTCTCATTCTCGCAGGTTCTAAGAACTCTTCATCTCTTGGTCTATGCTCAGATAAAACAGTTCTTGCTAAGTTGATTACTTCATATTCTTCTTCACTTAGTTTTAATTCGACAGGAGTTACATGATAAAGAAATTTTATATCACCAGAAGTTTTAAAGATGTTCACATTAGTATCACCCACATTATAACTATCTATAATTTCCGCATCTAATGGAACACTGCTTATTAGTCTAGTTAAGATAAAATCAGGGCTTATGACTGGTCTAAAAATTTCACTATAAATACCCCTATCTCCTATTTTATAACCACTTACTTGATTTTTAACGCCATCTATTAGTCTTGTTTTTTCTAAATTTTCCTTCAAATACTTTAAAAAATTAATATAATTAATATTGGTCTGTAATAAGTTTTTATCGGTAATTCTTTTTAATTTTATTTCATTCTCTCTTATTAGCCTTGTTGCTTCTACATAAGCCCCAATTGGATCGCTTCTCAATAAATTAAAAACCAGATATCTAATTTCAGAATATTTATTTATATCCTCTCCAAAATTACCTACACTCAATAATTTTTTTTGTTTTGCCAAATGATTGTAAAAAAGAGAAACCTCAATCAGCATTTGAGTTTGACTCCTATCATAAATAAAGTTTCTTCTTTGGTTAATGACAATTCTAGAAATAGAAGGAAATTCAGAAAGGTAATCTATCACTTTAACCATCACTAGGGCATTACCTTCTATTGATGGAGGATATGGCCAACTATTGGCATTAATTTTAAGTATCTCCTCATCACCTTCTTTTACAACATCATACTCTTTTTTTGATTTAATTACCATTTTCCTTATTTTAATTTTAAGTTTTTAAATTTATATAATTTGCTAACTAATCAATTAATAAAAAAGCCTTCTAGCGCTTAATAAAAAATCAAAAAAACATATAAATAACAAAAACAATAATTTTTTAAAAAAGATGGCTGAAGCTACATACCAAGAGATAAATCCTGTTTTATCAGATATTATAAATAGAATTAGGACTTTAGAAAGTAAGTATAATCTATTGGGAGAACGCCTTCTTATTGTAAATCAAAATATGATTGCACAATATAAGAAGAGCTTACCAGAATTAAAAGTCATAAATTCTGATGTTAAGGATATTAGATCAGAACTATTTAAATTGAAGGAAATAATAAAAGATTTAACAAAGGAAATGCAGTTTTTTGCAACAAAGGAAGATATTAAAGTTCTAGAAAAGTATATTAACCTCTGGAACCCAATGAAATTTATAACAGAAGAAGAATTAGACAAGATATTGGAAGAAAAACTAAAAAATAAGAGAAAAAGATGATTAACAAAAAGAATAATCAGGAATATATACCGGAAACGGATATACCTACTCCCGATACTCCAACTAACATGTCCGGTATGATGAAAGAAGATTCTTCAGTTCAAGATTATCCATCATTTAACGAAGCAGAGGATGATATAAATAGAACCTCACTTAATCAAGAAGTACCATATTCAGAACCAGAACCATCTGAATTTAATCCTTCTATAATGGAACAAAATGTCCCTACCCGAACCCAAGAACAAATACCGCAAAAAAGTAAAGTATTTTCCACACCTATCCCACAACAACAACCAGTAAATTTAGAGTTTGGCACAAGCTTAGATGATATGGAAGAATTAATTGAATCTGTTGTAGAAGATAAATGGAGGTCATTTATTGAAAATTTTGGTGATATAGCTATATGGAAAGATAAAGTAAGAACAGAACTAATTTCAGTAAAACAAGAATTAATCAGATTAGAAGATCGATTTGAAAATCTGCAAAGAGCAGTTCTAGGGAGAATTCAGACATATGACAGGAATATTTTAGAGGTAGGAACAGAGATAAAGGCTCTAGAAAAGGTTTTCCAAAATATAATACAACCATTAAATATGAATATTAAAGAATTATCAAGAATTACTAGTAAAATGAAAAAATAGATTTCTATTAATGTTTTTTTCTTTAGTGACCTGATAGGAGTTGATAAAAAGGCAATCCTTATTTCTCAAATCCGACATGTTTTATTACGTAACTAGCAATTACTAATATTAAAACAACACCTAACACCCTTGGATCAAAGATAATTTTTCTTATGCCGCCTGAGGAACTACTAACATCAGTTGGATAGCCTAAAGACCCGGGAAAAACTTGGTTTAAACCAAGAAAGAATAACACAATAATTATTACCACGACAGCAGTAGTTATACCTGGCGTATCAGTTAAATAACCAGTAATATCCTTCTGCGTAAATCCAAGTAACATTACTGCAACTAACAATATTATCAATAAAACAAAAAATACTGCAACCCAAGGAATAAAAAAAGTAATCAGTTCTCTTAAATTAGCAAAAATCATAAATAAAAAAGCAAATATTGCTGCGATTAAAGCACTAAGTGGTTTTTCTCCAAATATTCCAAGCTTTTGAAATATTGCATATAAAATAGCAAAAACAAAAATCCAAACAATAATTGGGGTTAATACTTCAAATAACCCCAAATCAAGAACTGTTGCCATAATTTATTTTTTTTCTATAATACCACCCAGTCTATCTAAAAATCCCTTGAGTCCCTTGCCTTCTTTTTCTTCTTCTCTTGTCACATACCATACCACTATAATTAACCCTAAGACAAAAATTAATATTCCTTTTGTTTCAGAGCTTAAGTTTTCAAAAAAGTTAGTAATCCCAAAATTTCTCTCAAGTGTTGCCCCAAAGAAAATCCAAATTACAGCAATTACAGAGAATACGGCTGCTAAAGTTTTCACCCCATCAGCCCATTCATAACCATGCCCCAATATTAATCCTATTACTAATAAAGTCATTAATATTACTATTATAGCTAAAGACACATTAGGTAAAAACTCATTTATTACTCCAACAATCATTTGATTTCTAACAAGCAATAATCCAATTACTACACTAACTATTACTTGTGCCCCTTTATTGCCCCCTAATATCTTAGTCGCCGACAATGTTGCAAACACTATAGCGAACACTAGGGCAAAGGGCAATAAAATATTAAATAAATCAGTATTACCCAATAAAAAACTTAAATCAATTGCCATTATAAACCACCACCTTTTTATTCACCTTTTTTTGTACCCGGACCCCAACCGACAAACCATACTACTAAGATTATTAATCCTAAAAAAATAACTGTTGAAACAAGAGGGCCTGATGCTAAATCATTAACAACAAAATCCCAAGATACACTTAACCAACTATCGCCTGAATCAGTTTTTATAGCACCAGCAAATATTAATATAACACCAATAAAAACAAGTAATCCTATCAAACCTTTATAATATTTACTAAGTTCAAATTCTTTTTTTCCTGTATGTAAACTACCGTATAATATCAAGAAACTTATGATAACAACTAAAACAAGACTTATCATAGGCAAAGCATCTTTTAAAACAGGAATAATATTAGTTGCTCCTACCACAAAAAAAGCTATTGCAAACGAAACTAGAGCATTGAGATTTTTTTTATCTTTCCCTAGTACTTCTGTTTTTTCAAAAATAGCGAATAGTAGCGTAAAAACAAGTATAAACGGAAGAATAATATCAAAAAATCCAAAACTCTCTAGGAAATCAATAGCTGATTGCAATGGCGAAACCATAACTAAAAATTAATTAAATTACTATATAAATGTTACTCTTCTGTTCCTTCTTCACTACTAGGAATAGCTGATTTAGAAATTATCATAATGTTGCCTATAGCCCTAACAAGTTGATGAGGTACTATTACTCCCTTTGCTCCACCTAATATTCTATGCAAACTAGAATTTTTAGTGGCTTTTATTCTCCAACCAAAAATTTTATTCGTGGCAAGAATCGCCTCTTCAACATCACCAAAATAATCACCTTGGTCTGTAAAAACCTTCAGTTCATATATATCAATTACTTTTTTTAAATTTAAAGCCATATAAACACCTTCATTTACAATAAATTTTTAACTATATAAATATTTATATTTTCCAAAAATGATTAAGTATAAAAATTTAACTGTTCTTGGAACTTCACATATAGCAAAACAAAGCATCCATCAAGTAGAACAAGCAATAACAACAATAAAACCCGAGATAATAGCTTTAGAGCTAGATAGGGGTAGATTTTTTGCTTTAATGTCTAATAATAAAAGAACTTCTTTAAAATCTTATAAAAAACTAGGATTTAAATCCTTTTTACTCAATTTGATAGGTGCTTACTTAGAGAGAAAACTTAGCAAATCAACCGGAATTCTTCCGGGAACAGAAATGAAAACAGCAATTGGAATCGCCAGAAAAAACAATATTAAAATAGAATTAATCGATCAACCAATAAATATTACTCTAGAAAAACTAACCACACAACTTACAAGAAAGGAAAAGTTTAACCTTTTAAAAGAGGTTATCCTTTCTATTTTTTCTAAAAATAAGGTAGAATTTGACCTGAATACAGTCCCTTCTGAAAAAATAATTAAAAAATTAATTAGTCAAACTAAGAAAAAATACCCTACAATACATAGAATACTTGTAAAAGAAAGAAATCAATATATGGCAAAAGCTTTATATAAAATAATAAACACTAATCAAGACAAGAATACACTTGCAATAGTAGGTGCTGGTCATCAAAAAGAAATAATAGGTGAGTTAAAATCAATCAAGAACTAAATACAGAAGAAACAAATTATTCAAAAACAATTGCAACAAGTAATGCAATACTTGCTTACATCGGATTTATAGGTGCAATAATAGCATTAATCAAGTTGTTTCAAGAGAGCCCATTATTTTTTAGGTTAACAAACAAAATAATAGCCTTAATAATTTTTATGGGAGGTTTAATATATGTATATTATAGATCAATTAAGAATTAATAAAAAAGGGCAATTTGATTGGAAGGTCATAGCAGTAATGATTATAGTAGCCATTTTACTTTATTTACTTTTAAGAAATAGCTAAGGGTGAGTTAAAATCAATCAAGAACTAAAATTAATATTAATATCATCTGTAATACTTTCCATAATCTTTGGTTTTGATGATGGTTCTGTTAGTTTTAATTTATCATTTTATTTATTAAATCTATTAAAGTTTTTCATTTTGTCGTTAATAGTTTTGTTTATACATTTCCGTACTTTAAAATATGTAGCCAATCTATCAGGGGCCTCAATAGATTTCAAACTATGGAAAACAAGAAGATTTGGTTTTAGACCACATATGAAATCCAAATGGTTTTTTCCAACTGGAGCAATAATTCCATTGTTAATCACTTTTATTTCTAAAGGCCAATTATTCTTTTCTGCTACAACAACCTCAGAACTAAACATAAAACCAGCTTATCGTATTGGCAGGAAATACACAAAATTAACAGCGTTTGAACACGCAAAAATATCTTCTTCACCTTTGTTTATACACACAATACTGGCAATTATCTCAAAAGCAATACCTTTACCAATATTTCAGACTTTTTCATTAATGAATTCTATAATGGCAATTTCTTACACTTTACCATTACCAGGTTTATTAGGTGCAACAGTATTATTTGAATCTCCCCCGTTATACATATTTTTATCTGTTTTTGTTTTTTCAGTAGCAATAATGTTAAAGGCGGTTGGTAGCTCGGCAGCATTAATACTTGCATTCATATTTGCACTATCCGCTTTATTTTTATTTGTCTGGAAAAAGTATTCATAAAATTTCTTCCTAGATAAAATATACATTTGTTGTATTAAGATAACAATCCCTATTGAGTTTAATAAGTTACAATTCAATATGATATTACGTAAAGAAACATAAACAAGGACATAACCCCCAACTAATATTAAGCTTTTTTTATTTAACTTATCAAACAAGAATTGCATTACTAATAATATTAAGGTAGCAATAAATATCCAGAGAGCAATTTGACATTCTGGCCATATAAACTCTTTTACATCACACCTTGGACATACTCCCCCGCAATCTATACCTTCCTCACCAGCATCTTGTTTGTTATTATAATTACACTCACAACATTCAATTTTATTATTTTCAAAAATTTGATTAAAATAATTTTGATAATCGAAAAACTTACTTATCCCGGATAATCCACTCAAGTCTCTTTTAGCCCAACAACTCATACAAGTTTCAGGTGGCTGTAAATAAGGTGGAGGAACAAAATCTGTTTCATTATCATCCCACCAAGCGTAACAACCACGATCCCCTGGTATAGAACGGTCAATACATGAAGAGGTAAGTAAGTCGCAATATCCATCTTTATCATTATCAACCCCATCATTACATTCAGTTCTTGTTACATGACTTACTCTTCCACCACCGCCTCCGCTTCCACCACCACTAGGAGGGCTTACAGGTAAAGTAGTAGAACTTGTGCTTGTTGATGTTGTTGTAGATGTAATAGCAACTTCAAAAGTAGTAGAACTTGTGCTTGTTGATGTTGTTGTGGTCATAATTGTGGTAGATGACGTGGTGCTTGAAGATGTACTTGAAGATGAAGTAGATGAACTTGTAGTAGTTGTAGGATTTACATCTATCCAAAAAGCAGTACTATTACCAAAATAAGTTAGATTACCTTCCCAACTGATATTTATTAAAAAAGATCCATCAGTCAAGAAAGTCGCAAACTTCTCTAGAAAACTTTTTGACGTGTTATAGTCAGTTCCATCTATAAATAATGTAATATTTACATCTGCCGGAGTTAAACTTTTAGAGGTAATATTTAAAGTTTGATTAGTTAATATCGTGATATTCTTGTTAAGTTCTGTTCCTGTTTCATTAGTTAGATATAAGGGAAAATATCCTCTTGATAAAGTTGTACTTGTTGATGTTGTGCTTGATGATGTACTAGAAGTTGAAGAAGTAGTAGTTGTAGTTGCACCGGTGAGAATGATTTCATGCGGACTTGATAAAGTTATATTAAACTCTGGTAACCTTCCACTAGTATCAGTAATCAAGGGACTCTCGCTTATTTCTTGGCTGTTATTAGTGATTGTATAAGATGTTGATGCATCTAATCCAGTTATGTTATAAATTGCAACAACAGTTGAATTTGTTGAAGAATCATTCCATCTTAATGATGAAGTATTCCAGCTTGTTATTACTGTTTTGTTTATTTCTAAGCTTCTATTTATTGAATAAAAAGTAACAAGACTTATCCCACTTGAATTCAAAACAACTTTACTTGAACCACCAACGCCATAACAATCAGTTCCATTTATTGTATCGCATATAAACATGGTTCCATTATTCC
>CAYSNL010000025.1:0-12298 GCA_964432435.1 Candidatus Woesearchaeota archaeon
ATAATAAAATGTATAGCTTTGCTGTATTAAACCTAATTCCAATGCTTTTTCTCTTGTATAAACATTTATAGGAAGATCAGCAACCTCTGTTTTAACATTATTATCAAAATCACGATAATTAACTATAGCACTTAATTTTGCATTTACGTCTGTATAAATAACATCAAAGCTTGCTGTTTCAAAGTCATCAGAATTAACTGTTCCTATATAAACTTCGTCAGTAGATAATAAAGTATAACCGACAGGAACAATTTTAACTGAGACAAATCTTAAATCTGCTAAACCATTATTTATTATTTTTAATGAGATTTTACCTTTTTCTCCAACAATATTGTTTTCTGTTTCAGAAGCGAAACTTAGTTCTGTTTTTGCTCCAACGGTGATTCCAAAATTACCTTGTTTTTGATCTGGGTTGTCTTGAAATTTATAAGTTATTACATAAGGAATATTATAAATTCCAGGTTTAATATCATTCGGTGCCTTAATTTCAAATTCGAAATTTGCTTGTTTATTCTCTTTTATTTCATCTATACTATCCTCTGAACTTCCAATTGTAATAAAGGATGTTTTATCAAGGACTAATGAAACAGAAACCTCTTCGATGGTATCATCTAAATTATTTTTTAATGTTAATGATACTGGAACTGATTCTCCTGGAAAAAGTTCTTGTATTTCAACATTACTTACTGTAACTGCTGATGTTAGATTTAGAGCTAAAATAAAGACTATAAAAATTACTAAAGAGCTTATAATCTGTTTTGTTTTCATAGTGATTTAGGTAAAAATTTTATTTATAAACCTTGTGGTATTTAACTACTTAAAAGTTACTACTTAAACCTATAATAAGGATACTTTTTTCCAAATATTTTCTTCTTTTTTTAAGACTGCTTCTATTTTACCATCTTTTATTGAATATATTGTTCTAGCGTGTTCTTTTGCTAAATTTTGATCATGAGTAACCATAACGATTGTTGTACCTTTTTCATTTAATTTATTTAAAAACTTAAGAACTGTTTCTCCTGTTTTTGTGTCTAAGTTTCCTGTTGGCTCATCTGCAAGAATAACTTTTGGGTAATTAGCTAGAGCCCTTGCTATAGCCACTCTTTGTTGTTCTCCGCCTGAAAGTTGATTGGGGTAATGGTCCACTCTGTCATTCAGTTCGAGCATTTTTAATAATTCTTCTGCTCTTCCTTCTCTTGCTTCTTTATCAATATCCTGGAAAAGTAAAGGTAACATCACATTTTCTTTTGCGGTTAAATTGTGGATTAAATTAAATTGCTGGAATATGAAACCTATTTTTCTGCCCCTGATTTGAGCAAGTTCTGATTCTGTTAAATGAGAAATATCTTGCTTGCTTAAATAAATAGAACCTTTTGTTGGTAAATCTAGAACTCCGACAAGGTTCATCATTGTCGATTTTCCTGAACCGCTTGGACCCATTATTGCAACGAAGTCACCTTTTTCAATTGAAAGAGTAACATCACATAATGCTTTTACTTCTATTTCACCCATAGGGTAAGTCTTGCAAACACCCGTTAGTTTTATTATTTCTTCTGGCATTTTGTTTTCTCAGAATAAGCTTCTGGTGCTATCACCTAACTTTATGAGCTTTATTGTAACATTTATAAAGGTTTTCTATTCATTTACAGAAATAATAATTGGATACTTAAGTAGATTTAAATTTTAAAATATTATCTATTTTTTTTATGAATCTTTTGGAATATTTCTTCAGATATAATTTTAATTTCTTTTTATCCATCTTTTTTTTAAATTCTAGAATAATCTCTTTATCTAAATGTTGCCTAAAATAAATCATATCTATGAATGTTTTCTCTATATCTGAATAAGGAAAATAAAAATCTCCGTCTTTGTAATATTCAAAGCCAAAAAGATATTTCTTGTCTATTCTCCTAATTAAAACATTAGCCCCGAAGATGTTTCTTATGCCCTGCCTTGCTTTTTTGGAGGTTATAATGACTGGAATCGTTTCTTGCTCCCATAGATTATGATGACTTAGAGCATCCTGTAACCCGAGATAGGCAGGTTTAAAGCAGAATACAATGAGAGAGATTTCATTATGGGAAGTATAATATCCTTTTGCTAATTTTTTAATTTTTCCTTGTTTTAATAAATTCCTTATCAGCTGCTTTGTATAGTTTTTTTTATTTTTAACTATTCTCTGGATAGAATTAAAATTAACTACTGGACTTTTTTTAAACAGGGAATCAACTCTTGAAAGATATTTTTGTTTTCCCATCATTTTGCCTCTCTTTGAATATAATCTAGCATATCGTTCACTTTTGGAATAAGTCCATCTATAATCAAAATTTTCAAATTTCCTTCATCAATAGGCTTTTTAAAATTACTTATAAAATTTTTAAGTTCTTTCTTGATTTTTTCTTTATTTTCTAAATACCTTAATAAGAAGAATATATCATATAAATCCCTAATTTTTAATCTATTGGAATATGCCTTAATTTTTTCTTTGATTATATCTTCAACGCTCAAACATTGGACAGTAAGAAAATTGCCTTCAACGGTTTCATATTCTTTTAATTCTCCTTTAATAACCTTAAATAAGACCTCGAATTTAACAAAAAAATTATCTAGCTTTAGATTAGAATAAAGGCTTTTTTCGCTTATCTTCTTTTTTTCTATAACAAAACCTTTTTTTTGTAAATTATCAAAAAGCTGATCGAGTTTTCTTAAGTCCCTGGGAATATAAACATCAACATCTTCTGAAAATCTGTTTCCTTGATAGCATCTCCATATGCCTGTTCCACCATGCAAAACCGCTTTGTCAAATATTTTAAATAATTCTTCAACAATCATATCCTGAGCTCTCGCTAGATTTTTCTGAGACTCTTTCTTCAATTTTAATATTATTGGAATTTTTACCATTTTGATCTAAAGTACAATTAACTAAAGTTACTAATATATATAACCTTGGTTTATTTATAAATCTTTTTATTCTTGAAAATTTTGCTAGGGTTGCTGCTTACTCTCTTATTCCTCCTTTTCTATCTCTCTTTGTTTTATTAAATAATAAATTTTATAAACTAAGTTTAATACCTCTAATTCATGCGGGGATGCCGGAGTGGTCAAAGAGCTTTCTTTAGGAAATAAACCTCGGGAAAGAACTCGACTTGACGGGATACGCTCAAGGGAAAATTAAGAAACGTATTGGCTTAGTGCCTACGCAGGAACCCTTTTAGGAAAAGCGTTCACGGAAAAGGGTTGCGAATTCGAATCCTGTTCCCCGCAGGTTTTTAGAAATTAATAACTAACTTTTTTTATTGTATAATCAAGTAATGACCTATTATCTTTGGAAAGTAATCTTTTAGCTAATTCGAATCCCATTTCTATTGAATTATCAGAGTTATTGTACCTGAAAATACCTGTTCTTCCTAAGCAGAAGATTTTTCCAGAGCTTTCAATAAAACTTACAATCTTTTTTAATTTTTCCTCATAATCTAAATCATAGAATGGATAAGCATCTTTAACTCTTATTACTTTTGAATCAAAAACCTCTTCTTTTTTTATGAGCCTTGCTTTTTCAGCTGAGTCAATACATTCTTGGACTAATTGTTGATCTGTTTGATTCCAAGTTTCATCACCCTCAAAACAAGTAATGTCCAAACAGGTTGCTGTTTTTCCTTCTGGCGCCATTTTTTTAGACCAAGTTTTAAATTCTACAGCCCGATTAAAAACTATGTCTTTATCCGGAAAATATAACCAATGATCATTACTAATCCTTTCTTTGTTTAAGAATAAATAAATAAATATTATATCCATATATTTTAAATTATCTAGTACTCTTTTTATGTTCTTGTCTTTTTTATCAACAAGATCATAGTATATGTGTAGTGGTATTGTTGTAATAATTGCTTTATTTGCTTGGACTGAATATTTTTTTTCTTTAAACGAGTAATCTACTTTTAACTGTTTTTCATATATTTTTGTTAGATTAACTTCTGTAAGTATCTCAGAATTGTATTTTTTAAGTGCTCTTTGAAAAGCATCTGGAATTTCTTGGGCACCTAAATCTCCGTAATAAAACTCTCCGCCATCTGGGGCCAGGCTTTCATCCTCTAATGAATATGATGAAAAGTCTAACTTAATTAATTTTTTAAAAGTTTTTTTAATCATTTCTTTTATCTTTAGTCCTTGAAATCTTTGATCTGCCCAATCTGCTGATATCTCTGATGGATCACAATTCCATATTTTGCTTGTATACGGATAACACATTATGGTGTACAGTTTATGGCCAAAATAGTAAAGAAACCAGTCTTTGTAGCTTACCTTTTCTTTACTAGCCAGGTAATCTTTCTTGAATTTTCTTAAAATTGAATTATATCCAAATGAGACAGAGGCGTGAATTGAACTTATTGGGCCCATTGCCCTGAATAAATTAGGTAATTCAAATGGATATTTTAAGTATCTGTTAAACATATAGATTCTGCTTTTTTTAATATGTTTTTTAAATGAAGACCCCACTAAGGATTTAACTTCTTCTAATAGTTCTTTGTTTGCTGAATGGAATCTATGGGCACAAAAATCAAATCTAAATCCTTTGTATTCAAAAGTTCTAGATAGGCCGCCTATTGTTTTTTCTTTTTCTATGATTAAAACAGAGTTTCCTTCTTTCGCTACTTTATATGCAAAAGCCAATCCTGCTACTCCTGCTCCGAGAATTATATAATCATATTTCATGTGACCAATCTTTCTCAAGATATTCTCTTAAACAAACCTTCCAATCGCGCATTTTATTTAAATCTCTTAAATTTAATTTTCTGTTGATTAATGCTTCAGAACCAGGTCTAGGAGCAAAAAAAGATTTATTAAAGAATGTTGTGTACACTTTATTTAACTTTACCTTGTCTGTTAGGTTTAAAATTTTTAACATTTCCAAAGCAACATCATATCTACTGACTCTGCCGCCATTGCAAACCATATTATAAATTCCGTAATGTTTTGTTTTTATAAGCTCGAGTAAATTTTTTGCAAGATCATAAGTGTATGTTGGTGTGCCATACAAATCTTCTATTGCGTGCAATTCATTTTTACCTTCTTTAATTTGGTTTAATATTTTTGGGATGAATTTTTTATCTTTTTTTCCACCACCCATCATCCAACCAGCGCGACATACAAAATATTTAGTTAAATGATTTTGAACAAATAATTCACCCATGTATTTTGACCTGCCATAATGACTTAAAGGATTTGGTAAATCATAATCATCATAGACTTCTTTTTTACCATCAAAAATACCTGCTGTTGAAATATAAACCATTGGTATATCAAATTCTTTTGCTAACATAGCAGTATTTTCTGTTCCCAGTGTGTTTGTCTTGTATGTTTCCTCTGGATTAGTTTCACAATATTCTAAATCTGTTAATGCGGCTAGATGAAAAATATAATTTGGCTTGAAATCCTCAATTATCTTTTTAATAGAATTGTAATCTCTTACGTCTAAAAAAGATAGCCATGATTCATTTAAATCAATATCTGTTGCTTTTACTTCAAATTCTTTTGAGAAAGTTTCATGGATAGCATTACCTAACATTCCACCGCAACCTGTTATTAAAATTCTTTCTTTTACCATACCTTGTGTTTTTGGTAAATTATAGATTTATAAAGTTTTTCTTGATCATGATATTTTTTTATCATAAGCTTTATAAATAGGACATATCGCATATTTTGACATGAAAACAACAATAGCAACTTTGAGAGAGTATATGATAAGCAGCACTTTAGATAGAGAGAAAGAGGTTAGGAAGATAATTGGTTGGGTGCCGGAGGCTGTAGAACTTGTGTCACAAGCCAAACTTCCAATTGAATTTCGTTTGGTTCTTGGTTGTGATGATAGTACAAAAAAGAATTTAGAAGATTGGATGGAAAGCCTTAGAATTAGAAAAGAAACAATACCCAACAAGTCTGGACCTATTGATGGTTTTTATAAGGCTTTGATTGATCCTAGCATTTTAGATGTACCAGTTCACTTATATTTAGATGCTGGACAATTTAATATAACAGATATGAGAACATTAGAAGGGATCGCTATAATGGGCGATGAAATGTTAAGAAATGACTTTTTGTACGGAAACCTATCAAGAACTAACATTAATTTAGCTTATAATCAAATTCCCTCACAAATGAGAGAAATAGATGAATTAATCCTTGCATTACTAATACAGAATAATGGTGATGTTGTACTTAATCCTTATGAATTAAAACCAAAAACAACTGAAGCTAGAGTTTTCAATGAAAAAAACCTTGTTGAATCTACCTCTGCATCTGCTGCATTAAATTCTAGACATCCGAAGTTTGGTGATATTGTTAACGTAATGAGGCAAGATTCCAGTAAGGGGTTATTAAATTATTTTGCTTGTGAATATCATCTGACTACTTTAGGGGCTAGTGTTTCTCCAAGAGTAACTAGCTGGGTTGAAACCGAACCAAATACTTTCCACCTAATGATGAGACTAAAGAAGTAGAGAGAGCTAAAAAATTGATAGGCGAAAAGGGAAGGGTTGTTAAAACTTCTGTTGGTGATTTTTTAAGAAGCAGATTTTCTGAAAGAAGAGATGATATAAGAACATTACTTTCTGAATACTATCCAATTAATTTAGTAGACGATGTAATGCAACAATATAGTTCTTTTTTAATCTAGGATAAATTTTTAAACCTCTTTATAAAGATAATCTTTATGAAAATAATTATTGATAATAAAGGTAATAAATATTACTGGGAGAAAGGAGATTTGCATACTTCTTTTGGTGTTATTAAAGAAAAAGATATAAAAAATGGAATCGTAAAAAGCCATCTCGATAAAGAGTTTATTGTTTTTGACGGTTTTTTTATTGATAAGATAGATAAAATAAAAAGAGGACCTGCTGTAATGCTGCCTAAAGACATAGGGTTAATTTTATCTTATACCGGAATTAATCCAAAAAGTAAAGTTGTTGATGCTGGTAGCGGTTGCGGTGTTTTAGCTGCTTTTTTAGGGAATATCAGTGATGATGTTACAAGTTATGAAAGAAATAAAGATTTTTTTAATTTGGCAAAGAAAAATTTAGAATTTTTAAATATAACGGTTAAATTAAAGAATAGAGATATATATGAAGGTATAGAAGAAAGAGATTTAGACTTAATAACTTTAGACTTAAACGAGCCATGGAAAGTTTTAGAACATGCTAAAAAGAGCTTGAAATCTGGTGGTTTTTTAGTATGCTACCTTCCAAATATAAATCAAGTTGAAAAATTAGTTAAAGAAGCCAAAAATTTTTATACTGAAATGGTTTTAGAAAACATTGAGAGAGAATGGATTGTGGATGAAAAAAGATTAAGACCTAGAAATATGATAATAGGGCATACTGGGTTTTTGGTATTTTTGAGAAAAATCTAATTTTATTAAAATATGGAAAAAAGAAAGGGAATAAAGGGGATTTTATGTGAAGAATTTGATATGGGTGACTTTTACCTATGTTTATCTAAAGAACAATTAATAGAAGCTGATAAGGAGAAGATTAGTAGTATGGCCGTGTATTATCTCCATTATTTATCTTGTGATGATTGCAGAAATTCGTTTGGCGAGGCTTATGGGGAAGAATCAACAGAACAAGAAAGGATATTATTTAATAAGAACATTAATTATTTGGAAAGCTTATTATGTTTTTATGATTTAAATTAGAATTTTATATTGTTCTTTTTTTAAATATTCTAATCAAGACTTTTATAATTGTAATAACCAAACCTAATAAAAATAAAATTAATAATATTAAACCTACTACTCTTTCATTAATATTAAAAAATATTGATAAATATCTGCTGAAATGAAAGCTTGTTATGATCAAAACAGGAGTCATAATTAATAGAGCTAATAAATTATAAACAAAGAATTTCTTCCATTTTAATTCTGATGTACCTGCGATAAATGGTACTGCTGATCTTAAAACCGGAACAAATCTTGCTATGAACACTTTACTTGGTTTTTGCGCGTAAGCTTCATTATCCCGCACTATGTCCTTGATAATGTAATATTTTTTAGAAAATCTATCTAAAATTGCTTTTCCTTTATATTTACCAAGGAAGAAGTAAACATTATCTAGTAATAGTCCTAAAAAAATAATTTCTAAACCAGCCATATAAGGATTTATTAATTTTAAATAAGCTAAATAACCAACTGATATCATTACTAAATCATCTGGGAAAGGAAAACCTATAGAAGCGAGAAGCATAACTATAACTATTGATAAATATGAATAGTTTGCTAGGTATAACAAAAATAAATCTAGATTCATTAAAGGAAAGTTTTATTTTGGATTTAAATATTTTATGAATCTTTAATCATTTATTTTCGCAATAAATATGATATTTTTACCTAGTTTAAACTCTTTAATTTTTTCGAATTTTTCGCTTTTATCATTATAAATATTATCAACCAAGGAATGGTTTAAAATTGGATATGCTGTTAAATCTTTATAATTCGATAGATCTAACCAAGTAGTATATTTTCTTGGGTAAAATGAATCATATGAGTAATTTGGTAATGGCAAAATAATATAGGTTATGTTATGTGAGTTCATGTATCCATATAGATTATTTATTGTTTGGTTTTCTTCTTTTTCCCATATTGTAGGATCAAAATTATTAAAATTTAGATTATTTTTGATTATATAGAAGTTATAAGAAGAAGGTGCCATTGTTTTTAAGAATTTTTCATTTGGCAATTCTTGTTTGATATAAGAAAAGGCTTTATCTATAGGTAGATAACGATCTTGATAGTTATGGTAAGCTAAAAATAAAGTAAATAATACCATGAATAGTGTTAATAACGATGTAACGAAACTAAAGTATTTTTTTAAATCTGGTTTGTTTAAACTTAAAAACTTGATTGAATAAATATAAAATACAGGAAAAATAAAAAGAATAGGAATTGTATATCTCGGTGATCCATTATAGATCAAAGAAGTAAAGAAGATATAATAACCTAGGAAAATTGAGATAAAATATAATAAATTTGTATTTTTCTTAATAAATGCTTGGTGCAAAATTATTAATAATAAAGGGATTAATAAAATTAAAAAAACCCAGCTTAATTGGCTAGGTAAATTTAATAAAACTCTTGTTGATTGAAATAAACTTAACCAGTTATTTAAGTTTAAGAAAGAACTTGTATTTGTGAGATACGGGTTTAATTCATTTAATGAAGTTTGATAAAAAGAAAAGGATTTTATTAAATTTTGTGGTATTGTAACAAGTATTATAAAAATTAGTGATAACAATATTGTCTTATTTTGTTCTAAAAATTGTTTAATATTGAACTTATTAATTAATAAAAATTTTAATATGAAAAAGATAAATAACCCTAAAAATAATGCGTTTGTTTTTTTATCATAGAACAACATTAACGTGAAGAGTAATATAAAATAAAATAATGAATTTTGATCTTTAGATGCTTCAAATTTAAGAAAGAAATATGAAACTGAAATCACAAAAAGGATTATCTCTGTTGTGGCAAAGGTTAAATTCCCATAGTAAAAAATAGCTGGCAAGAAAAAAAAGAGTAATAAAGTGGGATATAAATATCTTCTAATATTTAGTAACTTTAATATTTTAATTAAGAAATAACCTGAAGCTATGTAAGATATTAAAGAAAGTATCCTGGAAGAGAATTCATTTAAACCAAAAAATAGATAGGGGAATAAGTAATAGATTATTTGTACACTATTTGTTAACCATGACAATTTATCTTCTAAAGATTTTGAAGTGAAAATTTTAGATAAGAAAGATTCGAAAAAAGTGTTTGTTATTAAGAAAATTATTATTGATAATAAAGATAATATTATTATGGAAGTAAGAAGAAAGTGTTTTTTGTTATAATACTCTGAAAAATTAATTTTTCTAAAAATTAAAAATAGAATTACTAAAATCAATAAAAATAAATAGGATAAAATGATTATTGGAATATGAAAGACTGAATTACTTAAATTATTTAAAATTACGTATGGATACATGCCTTTGCTGATGTAGGCTATTTCATCTGTGAATGTTATTGGTTGGAAAAGTAAAAATAATTGAGATAAAATAACAAATACCGCAAGTAAAATAAATTTTAAATTAAAGTCTGTTGTTTCTTGTGATTGTTGGTATTGCACTGACGTTAGTAATTTTTTTAAAAAAAATGTTGATAATATAATTAAGAGGAATAAAGTGAAAAAGGATATTGTTCTAATGGCTGTATTTTTAATTAGCAAATAAGAAGGTATCAAAATATAGTTTAGAAAGAGAAGTAAAGTGAAATAAACGACTTTTTTATTTAAACTTGTCATAGAATTGACCAATTCAGTTTATTAATAAATTTTTGTAGAAAGGTTTAAAAAGGGCTTTTTCTTTAAGACTAGATAATTAAGGTGCTTATTCTTAATATCTAGTCGAATATTAATAAAGAAATTTAGTTTAAAAAGCTTTCGTAGATAAGAACCTTGGTTCTTATCAACTCCTTTAATGGAATTAGAAGGCTAATGGAGATAAAATGAAATATGTAGCTGATACGTCAGCAATAATAGAAAAAGCTGTGACAAGGCTTGTAAAAGAGAAAAAAATAGATGGCACTATACTAGTTCCTAATGCTGTAATAGCTGAATTAGAAAATCAGGCAAATAAGGGTTTAGAAATTGGTTTTTTAGGTTTAGAGGAAATACAAGAAATCAGGAAAATTAAAAGTCTTAAACTGGAATTTATTGGTGAAAGGCCAAATGAACAGCAAATTAAGTTTGCCAAATCTGGTGAAATTGATGCTTTTATAAGGGAAATAGCTTACAAAGAAAAAGCAATTTTAATCACTGGAGATAAAGTTCAATGTGAAAGTGCAAAAGCTTTTGGATTAGATGTTATTTACTTAGAAAGAAAAGAAGCTAAAGAAAAATTGGAATTTGAAAAATTCTTTGATGATAAAACCATGAGTATTCATCTTAAGGAAGACAGTTTTTGTTATGCCAAAAAAGGTAAACCTGGTGAATGGCAATTAGAAAAGATTGGAAAAGAGATGTTAACTGCAAAAGAAATAGAAGATATGGCTAAGGAGATTATTGAAAAATCCAGGATAGACCCAAAAACATTTATTGAAATTTCTAGAAGAGGTAGCACAATAGTGCAATATCATGATTACAGAATTGTGATTGTAAGGCCGCCTGTTTCTGATGGTTGGGAAATGACAGTTGTAAAACCTTTAAAAAAATTAAAGCTTGAAGAATATCATTTAAAGGAGAAATTATTTGAGAGGATAAAAGAAAAATCCAGGGGTATAATAGTGGCTGGAGAACCAGGTTCTGGTAAATCAACTTTCGTCCAAGCTCTTGGTGAATTTTATTTAAAACAAGGAAAAATAATAAAAACGGTTGAAAGCCCGAGAGATTTACAATTACCTAATGAGATAACACAGTATAGCAAGAATTTTACTTCCAGTGCAGAGATCCATGATATATTATTCTTATCAAGACCCGATAATATTATTTTTGATGAAATGAGGGATACTCCTGATTTTGAATTATATAGTGATTTGAGATTGGCTGGTGCAGAATGTATTGGGGTAGTACATAGCAGTAGCCCAATTGATGCTGTACAAAGATTTATTTCTAGATTGGAAGTTGGAATGATACCAAGCATTGTGGATACCATATTATTTATTGAGAAAGGAAATGTTGGCAAAGTTTTAAGCTTAAAAATGGTTGTAAAAGTTCCTACAGGCATGACTGAAAGTGATTTGGCAAGGCCGGTTGTAGATGTTAAAGATTTTGAAACTGAAAAACTAGAATATGAAATTTATAGTTATGGCGAGCAAACTGTTGTAATACCAGTAGTTGAAATTAATACTAAAGATAGTGTGAAGAATTTAGCTAAAATAGCTATAGAGAAAGAGTTTAAGAAGTATTGTAAAGAATGCAGTGTTGATGTTATCAGTAATAATAGAGTTATTGTCGAAGTGCCTGAGAAAGATATTGCTAGGATAATTGGTAAAGATGGAAAAGTCATAACACAAATTGAAAAAGATTTAGGGATTGGAATTGAAATTAAAGAATTAAAGGAAGAAAAAAAGGAAATTGAATTTAAGGTTCAAGAAGATAAGAAAACGGTTAGATTTTTTATTGAACCTGGTAGAGAAGTCCAGATTATAATTTCCGGAAAGTTATTATTAACTGCTTATTCTAGTAGGAAAGGAGAAATTAAAATACATAAAGAAAGCCAGGTTGGAAGAAAAATATTAGAGGCTTTACATTCTGGAAAGAAAGTTGAA
>CAYSNL010000026.1:0-6927 GCA_964432435.1 Candidatus Woesearchaeota archaeon
TAATTTATAAAACTATCTAGAAAGGCTTGGCTTTTTCTTTAAAGTAATAGCGTTCTAGTTGGGTTTTGTATTTATCTACGAAATATTTTTTTTATCAAGTCTTCTGGCTGGTTTTTTACTTGTAAAAATTCTCTTAAAAGATCTCTGCTTAGAAGTCTTGTTGCATTATGTAGGTCGGCCCAAAAATCTTTGAAAGGTTTATTTTCGATTATATCCGATAATCCTTTAATCATTTTCTTTCTATTCTTTTGAGTCCAAACATATACTTTTGTAGAACTGCAGGAATTTTGATAGAACCATCTTTTCGCTGGTAATTTTCTAATATTGCTACCATTATTCTTGATGTTGCTAATGCTGTGTTATTTAATGTATGTAAAACTTCTTTTGAACCGTCTTTTCTTAATAGTTTTATATTTAATTTTCTTGCCTGGTAATCAGTACAGTTACTTAGTGATACTATTTCGCCATACTCGTCTAAGGTTGGTCTAAAAACCTCTATGTCTGCACTTTTTGCTTTCCAATCTGCTAAATCACCAGAACATATCTCTAAAACCCGATAGGGTAGCTTAAGTTTTTGCACTATCTCTTCTGAATTTTTTAATAGTTCATCATAATATTCATAAGAATCTTCTGGCTTGCAAAAAATAAACTGTTCTATCTTATTGAATTGATGGGTCCTCCATAATCCTTTTTCATTTATTCCGTGTGCGCCTATTTCTCTTCTGAAACACATTGAATATGAAAAATATTTTTTTGGTAGTTCGGATTCAAGGACTGTTTGTTCTGAATGCATAGCTAAAAGAGATTGTTCAGACGTGCCAATTAAATTTAAGTCTTCATCCTTTATGGAGTAGACCGAATTTTCTATGGCTTTCTTATCCATTGAGGCATAAATAGATTTTTCATTTAACATTAAAGGGGTTTCAATATATTTGTACTTCTTTTTTTTCATAAATTCTATAGCAAATCTTATGAGGGCTTGATTAAGCAAAGCCAAATCATCTTTTAAATAATAGAAACCCTTTCCTGAAACTTTAGACGATGTATCAAAATCTCCAATTCCTAAACCCTCGATTAATTCAACATGCGTTTTAATCTTAAAATTAAATTTAGGCACTTTACCTTTTACGTATAACTCTTTATTTTCTGTAGCATCTTTCCCTATTGGTACTGATTTATGTATGATGTTTGGTATCTTGAGTAATATTTCATTTGTTCTATCTTGAATTTTTTTCGCTTTATTCTCTAACTCGTTTATTGTTTTTGGAATTTCTTTAACTTGTTTGAGAAAAAACTTTATGTCCTTCTTCTCTTTTTTTGCTTTGTTAATCTCCTCGCTAATTTTATTTCTTTCAGCTCTTAAATCATCAATCTTTTTTTTAAGATGTTTCCATTCATTACGCTTGGAGATTAATTCATCAACTAGTGGAATTTTTTCATCTTGAAATTTCTTTTTCATATTTTCTTTTACAATTTCACTATTTTCTTGAATGAATTTGATGTCAAGCATGAGATAGAAAGGTTAATAAAGATATTAATAAAAGTTGTGGTGATATTAAAGAAGATATAAAGAAAGGTTTATATACTGGTTTGAAATATATGATATAAAGTATAATTTGGGGGGATATGGTTGTGACAAAATTACCAAAGGACATATTTGAGGTGTTTTTTAGACGCAAGCCAGCAATGATACTTGTTGCTTTAAGAAAAGGTGGCAGAAACCGTTATGGTTCTGTTTTAGCAAAGGAAGTTGATTGCACATATTCTCATGCTGTTAAAATATTGCAAGAGATGGAGAAAGCTAAATTAGTCGACTTTGAAAAACAAGGTAGGATCAAAACAATAAAGCTAACTGAAAACGGAAATAGAGTTGCAGAACATATAGAAAAAATTAAAAATATTTTATAATGGTTTTTTTTAAGACATTTCCAAGAACTTTAAAGGGAAGCTCTTATCCGCTTTGGGAAGAGGTAACTCTCTCTGATGAAGAGGAAAAAGAAGCCGAAGTCAAGGCCAAGGAAGAAAATGTCATTTTAATAAAAGAGTGTATTGACGAAGCTAAGAAAATTCTTTCTGAGAAAGGATTTAAATTTTATCAGAGTGATGTGGTTAATCTTGCTATAGCCCTCTATGATAAGGTGGCAAGTCATCAGGTTTATTATAAAGAAAACGTGGCAAAAGAAAAATTTGATAAATTATTTAAAGATACTTCTTAAGTCCCTCAATATGTGAAATCTCTGTTTTATTAAATAAAAACTCTCTAAATTTATTATCTATTTTTACACCTTTTCTTTGTAAATTTTTTTTAGTTATTGAATAAAATTTTTTTCCCTCTTTGTCTAGGTCTGTTAAAATTATAACTTCTTTAGCATCTATCTTGTCTAACGTCGAAAATAAAGAATTGGATAAAGTGATTATGTTTTTGCGGCCTAACCTTTGTAAAACTTCTTTATCTTTTTTTCCTTCTACAATTATTAGTTTACTTGTTTTACTTAAACTTTCAAACCAGTCTTCAAGTGTATCCATAATAAAGTTTAGAGGGCCGTACGGGACTTTCCATAAGGTTTGCAGATTGATAATGATGCAATCCCTATTTTTGAACCCGTGACCACCTGGTGTCTACACATGTTAAGAGCTTCACCAATAAGAAACTATTTTTCTTATCATTTTACTTATTCAGGTGCTCTGATGCCAGGCTGAGCTAACGGCCCTTTATATTCTTGTGTTTAGATTAATTTATAAAAATAACGGAAAATATATAAATGTAGAGATTAGGAGTATATCAATGGAACTACAATTACAAAAGAAACCACAAAACGCCACGGTTATAGAGGGTTTTCCTGGTTTTGGTCTTGTAGCTACGATAGCAACAGAATTCTTGATAAATCATTTGGATGCGGAACAGATAGGAAAAATAGTTATTGAAGAATTACCGCCGGTTGTTGCTGTTCATTCTGGGAAGGTAATTGAACCTGTAGGAATTTTTTATTCTAAAAAATATAATTTAGTGATATTACATGCATTAACCCCTATTACAAAACATGAATGGGAAATAGCAAAAATAATAGAAGAGTTATGCAAAATCTTGAAAGCAAAAGAAGTAATATGCCTTGAAGGAATAGGAAGCATGTCAGAAACTGACAAGGTTTTTTTTCTCTCTAATATTAATGCTGACAAGATTATTAAAAAAACAGGTTTAGAACAACTAAAAGAAGGAATAATAATGGGTGTAACTGGTGCTTTGTCTTTAAATAAAAGATTACCTATTAGTTGTATATTTGCTGAAACACATTCTAGACTTCCCGATTCAAGAGCTGCCGCTAAAATAATAGGAATTTTAGATAGCTATCTCGGCTTGAAAGTAGATCCTAAACCTTTAATCAAAAAAGCCGAAGAATTTGAAAACAAGATAAAGGGATTAATTGAACAAAAAAATACTGCCAAAAGCATAAAGGAAAAGAAAGAAGAACTAACCTACCTAGGTTAATCTTTTTTATTTGAAAAGTGACTTTATGTTTCTTACCAGGTTGCCTGTAAATTGTAATAAGCTTGATTTCGCTTCCTCGCAATAAAGAGAAAGGAAGGCATTATATGCTTCTTGATTATCATTTCTTGACATCATTAAGTACGGATAAGCATACCACACGTAAAAAGTTTGATTACTATCTCTACAAGTTATTAGTTTTGTTTCCCTACAATTGATTTGTTCAATACAATTTAATTCTTTATCAAGTCTTACTGCTTTATCAACTGAAGCAAGATATTTTTCATATTTTTCTTGTGCCAAACCTTTTTCGCCAGGGTCTAAATTAAAAAGCCTTAAGTGAGAAACCGTTAGCTCTCTGTTCCTCTTTTCATAAACTAAAGGATAAAATGGATCGACTGGAAAAATCGGACCTATTAAATCATAATAACTACCATCATCCCTGTATAGATAATTAAACCATTTTGCATTTTCAAATTTTTTATTCTTTTCCGCTAATCCCTTTACTATCTCGTCTTCAGTCCATACTGTTAAATCTGCTTTATAATTCAAAACATGCGGTTTAGTTTTATCTAATTCTTCTTTTAGTTTATTTACCTCTTTTTGGAGTTCTTGAACTTTGTTTTGCTCTTCCTTATTGATTTGAATATCAGATGTTGGACTAGTTTGCGGCTCTACTTGATTAGAACAGGCAGAAATTATTAATAAAAATAATATGAGTGGAAAAATAGATTTCTTCATTTAGGTTTAAATAGAGATTAGAAGTTTAAATATTTTTTGCTGATTCTTCTTCCTAGGGCTTCTAATCCAGGATATTCCCTCCTGAATTGTGCTGAAACAAATTCTTCTTGATTGAATGCACTAGTGAAATTAAACTTTTTTATTTTTTTCTTGTATAATACGTGAAATATCTCATGATAAATGATAGATTTTATAAAACGTTTCTGAATTGTCATTGGCTCATCATCTATTAATTTTTTTAAAATATCTTCTGAAAAATAAATATGGTCTTTTTTTTCATGATAGACCAAAGCAGGTACGTTTAACTCATCAAATGAATTGCCTTCTTTAAGTGCTTGAGAGATTAGAGGGGATTTTTTTGCTTGTTCTAGAAATATATTTTGGGGTAAAAATTTTACTTCAATTTTGAGATTAAATTCTTTTAATGAATCGTTTGCTATCTGTAATATTTCCTCTTTTGAAAGCATATTAAAATTTAATTATACCTGTTTAATAAAGATTTGGGATAAGAAGCTTTAAATAATAAGTGCGTATAATATTTTTATAATGAAAAAAGAGGAGGTTTTGGAAAAGATAGAAACTGAACTAAAAATACAAGGAAAAAGTAGCAGAACTATTTTAATGTATAAATTCTTTAATGAAAAATTTTTAGATTTTATAAAAAAAGATGTTAAAAATGTCAGTATAGATGATGTAAAAAAGTTTTTTGCTTACTTATTAAGTGATAAGAATTATAATAACAGCTCTGTTGCTCTGGCAAGGAGTGCTTTAAGTTTTTTTTATGATGAAATTTTAAATAAAAGAATTGTTTCTGGTATAAAACCACCTAAGAAAACAAGAGAGCTGCCCGACGTTTTGACTAAAGAAGAGATTAGGAAATTAATTGGAAGTTGTAAAAATTTAAGAAATAAGTTACTAGTAGAATTTATGTACGCTTCTGGATTAAGAGTTAGTGAGTGCGCTAGTCTAAAATGGGATAACATAGATTTAGAGGATAAGACTGGTTTATTGAAGAAAGGGAAAGGTGGGAAAGATAGATTTTTTATTTTAAGCGAAACTTTAGTTAATGATTTAAAAAAATATAGGGAAAAAAATAATTCTGAATATATCTTTCCTGGAGAGAATGGAAGCATATCTGTTAGGAATATTCAAAGAATTATTAATCTAATAGGAAAAAAAGCAGATTTAAAGAAAAAAGTATATCCCCATATATTGAGACATTCATTTGCAACGCATCTATTAGAGAACGGGGTTGATATAAGGAAAATACAGACCCTACTTAACCATGCTAGTTTACAAACTACTGCATGGTATGCTCAAGTTTCAAAAGCAGAACTTAGGAAAGTCAAGAGCCCTCTGGATGAGTTATAATAAAATATATAAACTTTAAAAATTAAAATTTAAGAAGGTGATTTCAATGAAAAGAGGTTTAAGTAAATTTCAATTAGCTATTCTTTTAAGTATTATTTTTATTATTTCTGTCGGGTTTATTATTGGTGGTTCTGCTCAAAGTCCAGAAATGAACCCTTTGTATAGATGTTTTGATGGAAAAGATCATATGCTATCGAATGATAAAAATTGTGAAATAATGGGGGCTTCAGCTCGAGAAGGAGACTCTCCATTAGGATATGCATACGCAGAAGAACGACCTGGCACTATCCCTCTTTATAGATGTCTTACTAGAAGTGGAGACCATTTCGAAACAAAAGAGTCGAACTGTGAAACTGATAGATTGGGTAATGGTGTTGAAGCAGAGCAAGAGGAAGAATTTAGGTTGAGAGAAGAGAATAAGGATTTATTGGGTTATATTTTGATAAATGATGAAGACGGTGTTGTAGCCTTACATAGGTTTTATTTTAGCGTACCGAATGACCATGTAACCACAAATGATATTGATGAGTTTTCAGAAATTGGAGGCATTAGCAATGCAGGTTATGAAGAGATTCTAGGTTATATCCTTAAAGATCTTCCTACACGAGAAACAGAAGAACAACAAACAGGTTTATGTAATTTACAGGTAACTGATGAATGCCAAGAAGAAGTTCCAGGAAAAGTTGCTGGTGATGGAAATGACGTTATAATATCTTGTCCAAGTATAGACGGATTTCAATATGCTGCTACCGGAATAAAAATAATAGATTTTAACAATATCTGGACTATGAGGCCAGATAAATACAAAATAAGATGTTGTAAACTGGCTTGTGCATGAATCTTTTAATTTAATTAAAAATGGTGAAAAATAATGTTTACTCAAAATAAAAAAGGCCAACTTGGTTTTCTTAGTGGGTTGTTTAATAGCAAAGTTTTGGCAATAATAATCATAATAATTATTGGTTTTATTGTTTACAATAATGTAATTAAACCTGCTTTGGAAAAACAAAGTGGAGAGCAAAATGTTTTTGAAGATCATATGGTTTCTTTTGATGGGAATAATTGTGAATTAATGAATGTTCCTGCTGAGGATAGATTAGGTTATATTAACATAACAGAGGCACCAAATACTAGAGCAATATATAGGTGCTTAAAGAATGGTGATCATATGATTTCTTTTGATGGGAATAATTGTGAATTAATGAATGTTCCTGCTGAAGATAAATTGGGTTATATTTATCAGGAAGAACAGCTAGGAACTAGAGCAATATATAGATGCTTAAAGAATGGTGATCATATGATTTCTTTTGATGGGAATAATTGTGAATTAA
>CAYSNL010000026.1:7027-10484 GCA_964432435.1 Candidatus Woesearchaeota archaeon
TGCTTAAAGAATGGTGATCATATGATTTCTTTTGATGGGAATAATTGTGAATTAATGAATGTTCCTGCTGAAGATAAATTGGGTTATATCCATTTATCAGATGGGCCTGACACCAAAGCGATATATCGATGCTTTAGTGGTTTAAAGAAGGGGGATATTGAACCAACAGGTGAAGAAGCTCCTTTTTGTGAAGGTAGAATAGACAGCAGCGAGATATTAGAAGACGATAGTTACGGTTTGGGCTCTTATTCATTAACTTTAATAAATCCAGATGAAGTAACTATTTTTACCCAAATAAAGGAAGAAAATATTGGTGCAGCACCTACACTTATAGCATACAAAAAAGAAGGTAATATTTATTCTTTTATAAACAAAAAAGATGGAATGCAATATTTAGTTACGGTGGAATTAAAAAATGCAAATGTAGTTGGAGAAAATAATTGCAATATTGATAGTGAAAAAATAAATTTAAGGCCTGATCCTGAATGTAGTTTAGTTGAAGGCGTTAATCTTGGGGCTGGTGCTGATATGGAATCTATTTGTGATAACGGCATGTATATGAAATCACTATACCAAAAAAATATTAGAGAGACAGGAGATAGGTTGCATGCTGAAGACTATAAAGTTTTATGTTGTAGTGAAACTATAGAATTAAAGAAATAGATTATTTTTTCTTTTTAACCTTAATTGGAACTTCTTGCAAAGACTCCAACATAGCTTCTAACTCTTTAACTCGTGCGTGTAATTCATTAAATCTTCTGTCATAAAAATAATGCTTGGTTTTTACTCTTGAAAAACCATTTTTAGTTGCTTGTTTATGTTGTTTAAACTTTTCAACTAATATTTTAAAAGCTTCTGACCTTGATAAAAACCAGTCACCTATTGCTATTTTTTATCACCTCTTCTTAAAAGTATATTTTTAGTTATATATAAAAGTTTTGGAAATTAATGGGCGAGTAGTAAATTAGATTTAAATATCTGTTAATTTTTTTAATTCATATGGGAATACTGCCCTTAGAGATGGAATATATGAATCATAAAGAAGAAAGAAGGAGTAAAATATTTGTTTATTCTTTATTAGAAGATTTTGTGGACTACTGTGGGTTTGTTTATAATGGTCTCATATGGTCCCTTGGAAGGCATTTGTATTATGCAAAACCAAACTGGATTGAAACTGAACAAAAATTTTGCGGGCGCGAAATTGAAGTTTTAAGAAGGGCGAGAGAAACTTCCTCACAAGCAATAAAAACCACTGTTGTTTTAGATGATGAGGTAAAACTAGCTATTGTTGATGCGCATTCTAAAAGTTTTTTAAAAAATAATCCTCGTGTTTTGAGAGATGAAGAAAGGTTGTGGTTGGATAGAAAAATTTAGTTGAAAATTTAATAAGAAAAATAAAATATATTTTGGAAACTGGAAAAGCATTTATAGCTAAACATTAATTTTATTATTTTATGAATAGTAATATATATCTTTTGGGGGTCTCATTTTTTTCTGCTTATAGGTATTTTAGTAATGACGATTTGATTTATCTTGGTGATGGTTTTTTAGACTGGGCTATGAAAAATGTTGTAGACAAGAGTGTGGTTGATGATGATATATCCTCAAAACTACATTTTGCCGTCTCTAGAACTGGATTGTGTTGCGTAGAGTTACCGGAACTTGTGACGGCTGCGCATGATGCCCTAATTATTGATCCTCTACCTAACATTCTTATTGATAATGGATCTTGTGCTTATAGATTCCTCGTCAGTAGAAGAATGGCTAAACGACTTTTAAATAAATATGGAGATGTGAGAAGCGTTATTTTTGTTTATGATATTATTAAAGAATTAAAAAAATATTAAGTCATCTAGTTGAAACTTTTAAGCTTTGATTAAAATGTTTATTGGATAAAAGTTTTAGTTTTTGATTATATGTTCTTGGTTAAGCGCTCTTCTCATTTCTTCTAATTTAATTTTGTTAAGCTTATTAAGTCTTGATAGAAAATCTTTTCCTTTCTTAAAAATAAACCGTTGCATGTTTTGCGGATAATTTTTCCAATGTGAAGAATCGGCCGCGAGAACCCAAACTTCAATATTTATTTGTTCTCGTTCAAAAGAGAGATATTCCAGAATTTTATTTACCCTACATGAACAACACTCAACCACAACAATTTTTTGTTTTGATGTTGCAAGAATATCTGCCCTACTACCACAAAAAGACTGTTCAAACAAAATTTCTTTGTCTTCAAACCCTTCTTTTTTAAGCAACACCTTACCGATATACTTTTCTTCTTTTTGCTTTCCCTTAATTGAATCAAAATCAAAGTTTTTAGGTTTCGTTATTGATGGGGCCTCTCTTTTTTCAAGCGAAATAGATTTATTGAATAAAAAAGTAGCGAGAAGGCATTCACAATATATGTCGTCGTATCTACAATCACCCTGATTGAGTATTTCGCGTACTACTCTTTCAGCCTCTTCTTGTGTTTTAGGAATTATGATCATATTTTATTATAGTTAATTACTTATTTTTTTCTTAATAAACCATCCAAAGGAGAGGGAATCTTCCTTAGTTGTTCTGAAGAGATATGTGTGTAGATTTGAGTTGTGGAAAGATCTGCGTGTCCTAGTAGTTCCTGGATTTTTCTTATATCAACTCCTTGTTCTAGGAGGTGAGTGGCAAATGAATGACGAAGAGTATGGCAATGGACCTCTTTTTTTATCCCGGCATTTTTAGTTGCTTGTCGGGTTATTTTTTCTATATTCCTAATACTGAGCTTTCCGTTTGGGCCAGAAAATAAATACTCTTGATTATTTTGATTTTGTTGCTCTACCTGCTCACTTAGCTCTTGATGCAGAATGTTTGGAATATTAAATATTCTATCTTTCCTGCCTTTTGCTTGCCTCAAGAATCCAATTTTTGCCTTAAGATCTAAATTGGAAACTTTTAGGTTTACTAACTCGGAAACTCTAAATCCACAAGCATATATCAAGCTAACCATTAGTTTGCTTTTTTTATTCTGAATTGAATCCAGCAGTTGTTTTATTTCTTCTTGGCTGAGAACTGTGGGTATCTTTCTTTCTTTCTTGGGTCGCTTTATCCCTATAGTTATATCTTTTTGAAAGATGGTTGAGTAGGAGTATTTTATTGCGGCTAGAAATAAAATGGTGGATGATGCTGCTTTAGATGAAAGCTCTTCTGCTAAATAGAATTTTAAATCATCTTGAATCACTTCTTCCGGGGATTTTTTTACAAAATCAAGAAGGATTGAATTTGCTTTCAAATAATTTCTAATTGTGTACTGTGAGTTCTTAGATATTTTAAGTTCTGTCTCTATCTTCCTTAGAAATTCCTCTTTTTCCATCTTATAAGATTGTGCGAACTATTTTATAAAATCTTCTTGAAATCTATGGGTAGTAACAATATATCTTGTGCGAACTTTTTAGCTATTTTGCTGTTTTTTAGTGTTTTTAGT
>CAYSNL010000027.1:0-10446 GCA_964432435.1 Candidatus Woesearchaeota archaeon
GGAGGAACACTAATTTCTTGTTCTAAAGACAAAGCTTTTATTGATGATCTTAAGATAACTGTATTTAGAACTAGTTGTTTTATATTTAATGGAATTTCTTTTTTGTCTTTCCAGTTTTTGATTATATCTTTCATTATTTTAGGATCATCCATATAATAAATAAAACCCTCAATTGTTATGTTTGCTATTTTTGGATTATATTCTAAGATAAACTCAAAATCGAATTTTAAACCATCTGATTGTGTTTTTCCTGTTGGTAATTTTTCCTCAGCAATTTGTTTAATGCCTAACTTAGAATTAATATTTAATTTAGAAGTCTCTTTAATAGGATTAAGTTTTTCTGCTTGCAATTTTGTGAAATTAAAACCGACTATCGGCATTTTATCAGAAATAGGAAAATACGGTTATTTAAAGCTTTTTATTTTTTTCAAAATGTCTTGCTTATTTTTCCAATCAAGTGCTATCTCTAAAACCTCTATAATGTTGTTTACAGGTATTATTCTTATTTTTTTCAGGTCTTTTTCTGAGATTACTATATCTTTTTCATTTGCTTCGGGAATAATAACTTGTTTTATTCCTGCCTCTATTGCTGCCTCTATTTTAGATGAAACCCCTCCTACGGCTAAAACTTCTCCTCTAACTGATAAAGAACCAGTCATGGCAGTATCTTGTCTTATTGGAACTTTCTTTAATGCTGAGATTATTGCTGTAGCCACTGCAATTGATGCTGAATCCCCTTCAACACCAGAATCTGCTGTTTGGACAAATTGAACAAAGATATCATATTTCTCTTTTATGTCCTCACCAAAGTATTTTAGTATTATTGCTGATACATTTTTAACAGCTTCTTTTGCTATCTTACCAAGCTGACCTGTAGCTATTATTTCTGCATTTTTTCCACCCGGTGTAATTTCTGATTCTATTGGTAAAACTATCCCGGAGAATGAAACATCTGAACCTATTACAGCTAAACCATTAACCCTGCCTACTTCTGTCCCTTGGGTTCTTAGAATATGGTATTTTTTCTTATTTTCAATGTATTTATCAGCTATTTGTTGTTCTAAAGTTCTTGCTAGTGTTTTAGCTTCGAGAACGTGAGTTGAATTAACAAGACCTGCTTTTTGCTCTAAGGCTAAATCGCCAGCTGCTCTAATTAAACCACCTAAATCTCTTAATTTTAAGGTGAGTTTGTTTGAAGTGTTTGCTCTTTTTCTTGCTTCTTGTATAATTAAATCAACAGCTTCTTTGGAAAAATGAGGTATTTTTCCATCTTTCTTTATTTCTTGGGCTATGAATTGTATAATTTTGTTTCTATTTTCTTTAGTATCGTCCATTGTATCATTCATATAAATCTCATAACCATAACCACGAATTCTTGATCTTAAGGCAGGATGCATGTGTTTTATTGTGTTGTAATTACCTGCTGCAACTAAGATAAAATCAGTAGGTGCTGGATCTGATCTTACCATGGCTCCTGAAGATCTTTCAGACTGCCCTGTAATTGGATATTTTTTTTCTTGCATAACAGTCAATAGCTCTTGTTGAGATTCTGGTTTTAAATTTGCGATTTCATCTATAAATAAAACTCCGCCGTTTGCTCTGTGAATCATTCCAGGGACTAAACGTTCGTATGCCGGCGTTCCTAAACCTCCACTCTGTAACGGGTCATGAAGTACATCACCTAACAAAGCTCCTGCGTGAGCACCACTAGCATCAATGAAGGGGGCTTTATCTTTATCAGAATTATCTACTAAAAGCCTTGGTATTTGTAATGTGATTTGTTTTTGTCTTCTGTTTATATTAAGAAAGATAGCAATACCAAATATAAAGATCATACCTGTGATCATTGATGAAGCATAAATTATATCTGATATTTGACCTATTTTCCAGAAATAATAAGGTAATATTGAAATAAATAAAGCAAATAAAATTATTATCCAATTTTGATTTTTAAAAGATGCTGTTGCTTTTAATTTTGCATTTGTTATCATCTTTTTTGCCTGTCCTTTCGGGAATGTCTTGATTATTGGTGTATTTTCATCTGTTAAATTTGGTAAGGATATTATGTCTACTAATTTTTCGCCTGGGAGAAGTTCTGCTAATGCTTGACCGAGCATAGACTTCCCAGTACCTGGTTCCCCAATAAGTAAAACGTTTCTTTTTTGTTTTGCTGCTTTTTTAATTAATTTTAAGGCGGTTTCTTGACCTATTATCTGCTCTGAAATCTTATTGGAGACCTTTATTTCCTTGGTTGATTTAATTTTAGAAAGATCTTTCATTTTTATTAAGATTTAATTTAAATTTATTTAAAAAGTTTATGTTTAAATAATGTCTTGTTCAGAAACTACTACAAAATCGCCAATAGCAATAACTGCTGAGAAGGGAATCATTAAACTACCTTCTGTATCTTTTTCTAATTCTAAACCTTCTGTATAATTTGTTGGATTTTTTAATATAATCTGGATTAGTTCGCCAGTTCTGGTTTCAAAAGTGATATTGCCAACCTCACCAAATTTTTTTCCTGACTTGGTTATTACTGTTTTTCCTAAAATTTGTTTTGAATATCTTTTTTCTTCTTCTGTCATTTTAGTTTTAATATATTGTTTGGGTTTATAAATTTTATGAAAATTAAAGAGGTAGTTTAATATTTTAAAATAGTAGAAAGTCCCACACCTTATCTTCTTATGGAGTTGTTTTTTGTGTTTTTTTGAGTTTTTAGTAAGCTGTGTTATTTTTAGTTAGTTTATTTCGGTTATAACTTTTAAAAGATGAAAATTATTTATTTTATAGTTATAAGCTTATTCCTATTATAATAATGGGTTTTTTGTATTATTTATTTTAATTTTCCTTTTTAAATTTTTTCGTGTTTGATTATAATATAGTGATTGAATATATATATTATTTTATGTTCTTTTATTTAATTTTTTAATATGAAATTTTACATAGGAAATATAGGTGTGGGTATGTAATGTTGAACAATAATAATACTTAAATATAAGTTTAATAAATTCTTGTCTTATGGAGAAAAAAGAGCTGAAAAATTATTTTACAGATTACTTGAACAAAGATTCTATATTTAAAAACAAAAAAGCATTACAATCTAATTATACACCCAAGACAGTTCCATATAGAGATGAACAAATAGGAACTTTGGCTAGTGTATTGGCTCCTGCTTTGAGAATGGAAAAACCTTCTAACATTTTCATCTACGGAAAAACAGGAACTGGTAAAACGCTTTGTGTAAAACACGTTACTGAAAATCTAAGTAAAATAGCGGAAGAAAAACAAATACCAATTAATATTTTTTATTTAAACTGCAAGATGAAAAGAGTGGCAGATACCGAATATAGATTAGTTGCACAGCTGTGTAGGGAATTTAGGGTTGAAGTTCCAGCAACCGGATTACCTACTGATGAAATTTATAAGATCTTTGTAAACGAAATAGATAAACAAAAAAAATTGCTTTTAGTTATATTAGATGAAATAGATCAACTAGTATTAAAAACAGGGGATGAGATACTATATAATATGACCAGACTAAATTCAGAATTAAAAAATAGCGAGGTTTCTATAATAGGGATTAGTAATGATCTTGTTTTTACTGACAATCTAGATCCTAGGGTTAAAAGCAGTTTAAGTGAAGAGGAACTTGTTTTTCCGCCTTACGATGCTATACAATTACAGAAGATACTAAAACAAAGAGCAAAACTTGCGTTCAAAGAGAATGTTGTTGGTGATGGGGTGATAGAAAAGTGTGCTGCGTATGCTGCTAGGGAGCATGGTGATGCCAGGAGGGCCTTAGAATTACTGAGGGTTGCTGGTGAACTTGTGGAGAGAAGTGGATGTGATAAAATAAGTGAAGAGTATATAGATCAGGCAGAAGAGAAAACAGAAAGAGATAGAATTTTAGATATAGTTAACACACAACCCAAACAATTCAAATTAACAATGTATTCTATATTCAATTATGCTAGTAATGGTAATCCTATCTTTACAGGTGATATATATGACTTTTACAAAGAGATTTGTATTGAGACTGGAGTAAAACCATTAACACAAAGGAGAGTTAGTGATATAATTGCAGAGTTGGATATGTTAGGAATAATTAATGCTAAAGTTATAAGCAAAGGCAGATATGGTAGGACTAGGCAAATTTGTTTAGCTATACCACAATCTACTATTCCTAAGGTTATGGGTATCTTGAGAGATGGATTAAATTTATGAATAAAAAAGAACTTATTGAGAGATTTTTAAGTAAAAATTATTTAGTTAGTCCTTGTTTTTTAACTTCTTTTGACGGAAATGATGATTTCATCGATGAGTTTAGTAGTAGGATAAACGGGAAGGAAAGATTGGTTGTTTTAAATAGTGATATTTTTAGTCTATTAAAAAACAATAATTCTTCTTTTGAAGTTAATTGGTTAGAGTTTGAGAAATCAAGAACTAATTTTGAGAAAGGTAAAGATGGGAAGATCTATGAAACTTTTTTAAAAATTCTTTCTTATAACACATTAGATCCAGAGAAGAAAAAAGAAATTGATCTAATTTCTGAAGAAATCAAGAAACCGGAAGAAAAAATTATATTAGATAAAGAAAAAACAACCAATGACGTTATTGTAATAAAAAATTATATTGAAGAAGAGAATAAGAAAAAAGAAGTTGTAAGTTTTGTGAATTATTTTAATGTAAGGTATGAAGCTATAAAAAAAATATTAATGAACAGACCAGAGCTTCAAAATGTTCTTTCAATTAATAAGTTATTAAATAAGAAAGATAGAGAGACTGTTGCATTAATTGGTATGGTAAGTGATAAAAGAATTACAAAAAAAGGGAACATTCTTCTGACTCTCGAGGATAAGACCGGATCAACAAATATCGTTATCAATAAAACCAAAGAGAATTTGTTTAAAACTGCGAAGGATATTGTTTTAGATGAAGTGATAGGAATAACAGGATTTAATGGAGAAGGAATTATTTTTGTGGATAATATCTTTTTACCTGATATCCCTATGAATAAAGAAATTAAAAAAAATGACAAAGAAGTATATGTTGGTTTTATTTCTGACATACATGTTGGAAGTAATAATTTTTTAGAAAAAGAATTTTTAAGTTTTATTGATTGGTTAAATGGAAAAGGGAGTAATCAGAAACATAAGGAGCTGGCTTTAAAAATAAAATATTTATTTATTATAGGAGATTTAGTAGACGGGGTTGGGATTTATCCTGACCAAAATAAAGACTTAGTTATTTTAGATGTTAAAGAACAATACAATAAATTAGCCTATTACTTAAGTTTGATAAGAGAAGATATTAAAATTATCATATGTGTTGGAAATCATGATGCCTTAAGATTGTCTGTACCACAACCAACTTTAAACAAAGAAATTGTTGGCGAATTATTTAACTTAAAAAATGTTATTTTAGTTAGTAATCCTGCTTATGTTAATATAAACTCTTCAGAAAACTTTCCTGGATTTGATGTTTTGATGTATCATGGGAATAGTTTTCATTATTATATAGATAATGTGGACTCTTTAAGATTCAATAATGCTAGAGATTATCCTTCAAATATTTCTAAATTTCTTTTGCAAAGAAGACATTTAGCTCCTTCACATACTTCTACTTTATATATACCGGATGAGAGAGAAGATCCATTAGTGATAGACAAAGTCCCAGACATTATGGTTACTGGAGAGATGCACAGAACGGATGTTGGTTCTTATAATAATGTGATAATAATAAATACTAGTTGTTGGCAGAGTAAAACTGAGTATGAAGAAAAATTGGGAAATAATCCCGATCCTGGGAAATTTCCAATCTTAAATTTAAAAACCAGGGAGGTTAACATATTAAAGTTTTATGAGTGAAATTGAGATCTATAGGAAAAATATTGATGAAAAACTTAAGGAAGCTTATGAAATAGCTAATGCTGCAAGAAGAAAGGGGTTTGATCCTGAAGAAGAGGTTGAAATACCTTTAGCTAAAAATATGGCAGAGAGAGTTGAGGGGTTATTAGGTGTTGTTGCATCACAAATTAAGGGGACAAAATTTGTTGAGAGAATTCATGAACTAGAAAAAAACTTTGGTGGACAAGATTGGAGGGTTGCATTTGTTCTCGCTTTGGAGGTGGCTAAAGAAAACTTCTGTAAATTTAAAGAGACTAAAGAAGCAATTGAGGTAGGAATGAGGGCTGGGTTAGCATATATTACAAATGGTGTTGTTGCTTCTCCGCTAGAGGGATTTACTAGATTAGGAATAAAAAAAAGAAGAGATGGAAACGAGTATTTTGCTTTGTATTTTGCCGGACCTATAAGAAGCGCTGGAACTACTGCAATTTGTGTTTTTGTTGCCTTAGCAGACTATATAAGAAAGGAGTTGGGTTATAAAGAATATGATCCTGGCGAAATTGAGATCAAGAGAATGGTTACTGAGCTGTATGATTTTCATGAAAGAGTTACGAATTTACAATATTTGCCTAGTGAAGAAGAGTTGGAATTTATGGTTAAGAATCTGCCGGTGCAAATTGATGGTGAAGCGACGGAAAAGTACGAGGTTAGCAATTATAAGGATTTGGATAGGATGGAAACGAATGTAATTAGGAATGGTGTTGCTTTAGTCTTAGGTGAAGGGTTAACACAAAAAGGAAAAAAATTTTGGGGGAAGTTTTCTAAGTGGTGCAATGATTTTGGGATGGAGCACTGGAAATTTTTAGAAGAATACATTAAATTGCAAGAAAAAATAAGAGCTAAAGAAAAAAAAGAAAAAAAAGGGATTGAGGAGAAGATTAAGCCAGATTACGGTTTCATTAAGGACTTGGTTGCTGGTAGGCCTGTGTTCACACATCCATTAACAAAGGGCGGGTTTAGACTGAGGTATGGTAGGTGTAGAAATTCTGGTTTTTCCAGTCAAGCAATACATCCTGCTACTATGATCATATTAGATAGTTTTATTGCTATAGGAACACAATTAAAAGTTGAAAGGCCTGGTAAAGCGACTACAATAGCTAGTTGTGATAGCATAGAGGGACCAATTGTAAAATTAAATAATGGTGATGTTTTATTTTTGGAAACGGTTGAAGATGCTAAGAAAGTTGTTAGAGATGTCGATGAGATTTTGTATTTAGGGGATATTTTAATTAATTATGGTGATTTTTTAAATAGAGCACACATGCTAGTGCCGTCAGGATATTGTGAAGAGTGGTGGATGTTAGAAGCTGAAAGTGATAAAAAAAATATAAGTATCGAAGAGGCTATTAAATTTTGTAAAAAAGGAAAACCCCTACATCCAAGATATTGTTTTCACTGGAAGGAAATTAGTAAAGAACAATTTTATAGTTTAATTGGTTGGTTAAAAAAAAGTAAAACAACGGAGGATAAAATTCTCTTACCTTATAATTATGATGTTGAAGTTGATTTAAAAGAACTAGATCCTAAAAGGGCCTTAGAGTTATTAGGTGTGCCTCACAAACTAAGGAAAGGAGAGCATGTTTTAATTGATTATCCTTGGAGCAAAGCCTTGATGTTTTCTTTGGGCAGCAATTTAGATTTTAAAACTGATAAAGAAGATGTGCTTGAAATAGTTAATGAACTTTCTGGTATTATTATAAGAGATAAATCAGGTACAACAATTGGGGCCAGAATGGGTAGGCCTGAGAAATCTAAGATGAGGAAATTAACTGGTAGTCCGCATGTATTATTTCCTGTAGGTTCTGAAGGTGGAAGGATGAGGTGTTTTCAAAGCGCATTGGAAAAAGGAAAGATTACTGCTGATTTTCCGTTATATTATTGTTACAAATGTAAAAAAGAATCTATTCTCCCTGTTTGTAATATTTGTGGCGATAAAACCAATAAAAAATATTATTCTAAAAGCTTAGGGTTAATAGATAATATTTCTTCGGATAAAGATGCTGTCGGTTATAGGAAGATGACAATCAATATCAATGAATATTTTGATTCTGCTTTAAAAATTTTAAAGACTAAAAATTATCCAGAATTAATCAAAGGGGTAAGAGGTACAAGTAATGTTGAACATGTAACAGAACATTTAACAAAAGGAATCTTGAGGGCGATGTTTGGCTTGCATGTTAATAAAGATGGAACAATAAGATATGATATGACAGAAACTACAATTACCCATTTCAGACCTAGAGAAATTAGGACCCCTATTAAAAAATTAAAAGAATTAGGGTATGAAAAAGATGTTTACGGTAATGATCTAGTTAATGATGAACAAATATTAGAAATCAAGATACAGGACGTAATTTTGCCTAGTTGTAATGAAACTTTGGATGAAAAAGCTGATGATATTTTATTTAAAGTTGCTAATTTCATTGATGACTTGCTTGTTAAGGTGTATGGTGAAAAAAAGTTTTATAATTTAAAAGAAAAAAAAGATTTAGTAGGGCAGTTAGTTATAGGGATGAGTCCGCATACTTCTGCTGGTGTTGTGGGTAGAATTATTGGTTTTTCTAACACACAGGGATTTTATTGCCATCCTTTTTTTCATTCTTTAATGAGAAGGGATTGCGATGGTGATGAAGCGTGTGTTATTTTATTAATGGATGCTTTGTTAAATTTTTCAAGGAAATACATTCCCGGGCACAGAGGGGCTAAGCAGGATGAACCTTTAGTATTAAGCTCTTATTTAATCCCAAGTGAGGTTGATGATATGGTTTTTGATATGGATATAGTTGATAAATATCCCTTAGAATTTTATGAAGCTGCTATGAATTATAAATATCCGTGGGAAGTTAAGATTAAAACAGTTAAAACTGTTTTAGGCACTGACAATGAATATCAAGGGTTTTTGTTTACACATGATGTCAGTGATATAAATCTGGGTGTTGTTTGTAGCAGTTATAAAAGTATTCCAACGATGTTAGAAAAAGTTGAAGGTCAAATGAGGATTGCAGAAAAAATAAGAGCTGTTGATGAAAGTGATGTTGCCAGACTAGTGATCGAGAGACATTTTATTAGGGATATAAAAGGTAATTTAAGAAAATTTAGTATGCAGCAGTTTAGGTGTGTTGATTGTAATGAGAAGTATAGGAGACCACCATTAATAGGGCATTGTAAATGTGGTGGCAAATTAATATTCACAATCACAGAAGGATCTGTTATAAAATATTTAGATCCTAGTCTGTTTTTAGCAGAAAGATACAATTTACCAGTATATCTAAGACAAACTTTAGAATTAACCAAACAGAGGATAGAAGGCGTTTTTGGGAAAGATAAAGAGAAACAAGAGGGTTTGGTTAAATGGTTTGGTAGGAAATGAAATGGGAAGAATTAATCTATCCGATGCATTTTTAGAACTTGGAAAGAAATATGATGCTAACCGGGTTTTTGATCTTTTAGCTAAATCTGAGACCACACAGGAGTATATATTCATAGTTAATCCTGTGAAAGAAAAAATGATTGGTGGGTTAAGATTTAATAATTTTGATGAATATAGGACATCCCTATTAAAGTTTCTTGGAAGCAATGTGCCAAAGGATGTTTTGTGCGGGGATTTCTCAAGAAGGGAAATAAAAGTCGGTGAATGTACCCTATCTTATTTGGTGTTTAGGTTATTAAGCGAAGGTAGATTTACATACAAATCTTTAGCAGATAAACTAGAAGGAGAATGTTTAAGTAGGTATATTAATAATGATGTAGATCCTAGTTTTGTTTATAGTGAAGCATACAAATTTTTAGAAGGTTTATTGAATCAGAGTAAGGTTTTAATTGAATGTAATTTAGATTAAATTTATTAAATGAAAAATTAGAAGAAATTTCTAAAAAAATTTCAAAGAAAAAAAGATCTTATAATAAGTAAAATAATATTATGGGTAAAGTTAAAGAGCCCATTAAATGCGTTTTTGATATTCCTTTTAGACTTGCTATTAAACCAATGAAAGTTCCTGTCACTAAAATAATGAAACCATAAAAACCAGAAATTGTTAAAACTAAAAATAAGACTATTGATATTATAACCAAAATTAACACTTGATAATTAACTTTTGTTATTACTTTTGAGAATATTTTTGATAAATAAATTGTTGAAATTGCTGCTAGCCCTGCTGAAATTAATGAAACTGCTAAGAATAGAATAAATATTTGTAAATTAATTTTTCCCAAAATTTGTGAAACTCCGACTATGGCCCCGTTCCTTGCTTTGTCTAATAAATACAAAGAAATAAAACTTAAAACAAAGTTTATTGTGTTAATTCCACCAATCAAAATCAAGAATGTTGCAGCATTAATCCTTCTAATAATTGACGTTCCTATAATTGCTGCTTGTGAGGTTCCTAGAGCTGGTAGAAATGAAACCAAACCACCTGAAAAAACACTAACTGGTGTTGTAAGGAAAATATCTTTTTTATTTAATTTTGGATATGTGATCTGTTGTTTTGGTATCTTTGTGTTTGAATTTAAGCTTATCAATAAAGTTGAAATTCCGAATAAT
>CAYSNL010000028.1:0-6479 GCA_964432435.1 Candidatus Woesearchaeota archaeon
GTCTATTAATTTTTTAGCTATTGGGTTTTCTATATTTATTTTATATAGTTTTGCTCTGCCAACATCTCTAGTTTTTACTACTATTTTATTTTTTATTAATTTAGGAAAAATAGTATGCAAGGTTCCCCAACTTACCCCTGAGTTTTCAGCTAGATCTGTTAAAGTATAGTCAAAATGCCTACCCTCTATTAAATACTGCAGGATTTTCATATTTGTGCTATCTGAAAATATAATATTGGACATTTTCTTGCTGTTCTTTATTTTTTTTAATTTGAATTCTTTATCCCTTTCCTCAAAGATAATTTTAGTTTCAATATTAAAAAATTCACATATTTCCCTAACAGCTTCAGATATTCCCTGAGTTACTAAGATTGTTCTTAATTTTTCCTTAGGAATCCCTTTTTTTATAAAATACATTTGATACTTTGCTAATTGTGCAATAACTCCAGAGTTAGCTCTTTTCTTTATTTCAATAATAACATAATTATTTTTTTCATCTTTACAAAATAAATCTATTACGCCGAAACGAATTCTTTTTTGTCTTTCTATTATGCTTAAGCCGTGTTCCAATATACTTAAACTTTTTTCTAACTTATTTTCTATTTCTTCCTCTCTCATCTTCTCTCCATATCCCAATATGGGGATTTGCATTTGGGACAGATTCTAATCTCTTCTTTTCTTGGAATCCATTTATGTTTACAACGCTTACATTCAATTTGGAAGTTTGTAATATTTATTTTCATACTTTATAGGTAATACTTTATAAGTATATAAAGCTTCTCGTATTGTAAACTATAAATTTATAGATGCCTAATAAATCCATGTTTCCTAGAAAATTAAATGAAATAAAAGAGTTTATTGAAAGATATAGATAAAAAAGTTAGAACCTGTGCAAATTCAAGAAAGCTTTAAATTCATCCAATATTTTGTAAGTTTCTTCATATAATTCGCCTTCATAACCTTCAATTCTAGCACGAATTATATATTTATCATAAACATCACGTAAAAATTTCATTAAGGCGGTTTGTTCAAACTTAGCTTGCCAATCCTTTAAAATATAAGCTTTAGTACGCATCTCAATTTCACCACGATTTGTTTTGTGTTTGACTCCTTCTCTTTCAATTTCAACACTTTCTAAACCAATAATAAAGAAATTAATCTCCATTACAAACTTAAAATAGTCATCAATCTTTTTCTCAGCATACCATTTAATTTCCAAGTGTTTTTTGCCCTCGCCCAGATCTTCATCTCTGTATTCCTGTTCTTGAAAATCATAATTATGGAGTTCGAACCAGCGAAGAAGCAATTTGTATAACTCATCTAAATTAAAAATTGATCTGTCTTTGATTTTTATATGGGGAACGATAATATCTCTTTGAGGCATAATAAAAAAGTTAACATATAAGTATATAAAGATTTTTATATCACTTTTATATAGAGAATTGGTTATCTAATTATTAATCCTATCACTTTTTTACATTCATCAATCAGGCTATTAGTTTCAACCCAAACTTTTCCCTTCATTTTATCTATCTTATCATTAATTACGTACATTTCATACACTCTTCTTAAGAATTCACCAAATTTCTTGCCAAATCTTCTACGAAATTTATCCATGTAGTCCTTTTCCAGCCAGCCTTTGAACCTTACATTCAGCTCTGCTTTTTCTTCTCTCCATCTCAAAAGGATTATTTCCACCTCTATATTAAATTTGAAATAATCATCTACTTTACGAAAAGCCCTCCATTCTATTTTTTGTTCTTTACCTGCAGCTGTATCTTTACTTGACAAGTTTGCTTCATTAAAGAAATACTTATTATCAAAAAACCAAGGAATAATCTCTTTATGAAACCTTTTAGGATCTAAAGTGCCTTTTTTTCTAATTTCGGCCCCATAATAACTAGGAAGCCCTACTACATATTCTGTTTTTTCTGGACCAGCCATTTAAAAGAATAATAAATATTAGTATATAAAGTTTTGCGAGGATAACCAAATTAGGTTGTGATTTCAACTTCCCCTATAAGATTTTTAATCTGTTTATTAAACTCGATTATTAGTTGTTTTTCTTTTTCGTTAAATCTAATTAACTTCTTATTCTCTTCCTCAACTTGGTTTTTAGTATTCATAATTTCAAGATTAATATTTTTGATTTTATCTGAAAAAAAATTATCCTCTTTTTCTAGATCATTTTTGTTTTCTACTTTTAGCTGGCGTTGTTTTATACTACTTATATCTTCATCAATATCTATATTAAGAACTTCTTTCGTAATCTTTATTATCTCTAGCCCCTTATCTTCTTCTAACGCATTAAGAAAATTATCCCTGTAACCCAATAACAAATTACTCCTTTCTTTATTATCATGAAAGCGCTTTAATAAAAATTTAATATTTATTTTTTCTTTAAGCCTAAAAACCTCTTGATTTAATTCATCTTGATTCTTTTTTGTTTTTTCTTTTTGTTCTATAAATTCCCTAAATTTTTTACTATTTTTAAAATCTTCATATTGCTTTTCAATTAAAATTTTTTCGGTTTGTAATTCGCCTTTTGTCTTTACTAGATTGTTTATTGAATCACTTATTTCTTCTTGAATCTTTCTTTTGTTGTGAACTTCTTGTATCTTATTTTGCAAATCTTTTATTAATACTATTTTTTCAAAAATTTCTTTATTTTCATCTATTATTTGATTAAAATTTTGAAAAGCCTTTTTTATTAATCCCTGGACTTCTTCAAGTTCTCTTCCAATTAGAATAGTGGCTTTTTCAAAGCTGTTATGAGATTCTTTTTTGAACCTGTTAAAATTATTTTGTATTTCTGCTATATATTGATCCATATCTAGCGTTTCATCTATTTTCTCAAGATTTTCTATTAATCTTTCAAGATGAGACACATAAAAAGAAAGATTTTCTAGGACTATGATTTTTATTCTTTCGTGCTCTTTTCTATGCTCTAAATCAATAGATCTTAGGACTTTTATTTGTAATCTTAAATTTGAAATCAGAAGCATTAAATTATGTCTGATTTCTTTTTTAATATTTCTGGTTTTTAATTCAAGTTTATCTTTTTCTTCATTTATTTTTGAAACTGATTCGTTTAATGATAATTTTATTTTAATCTCTTCTTTTTTAAAAAAACCTAACCAAGACATGTGAAATATAGATAAAGTTTAAGTTTTCCTCTTTTTTTCTTTACTTAGAAAATCCTTTTTTAATGAGGTTATTGCCTCTGGTTTTATCCTTAGAATATCTTTCATTGTAATTAAACCAACTAATCTGCCCTCTTTAATTACTGGCAAACGTCTTACATCTTCTTTGTTCATTAAAGATACTGCTTTACTTAGATTAGCATCTGGTGATATTGTTATCATTCCTGTAGTCATTATGTCTTTAACTCTTGTGTTTTTAACATTAAGTTCTTTTGCTACTGCATTTTCAACAATGTCTTTTTCTGTTACAATACCTAATAATTGATGGTTTTTAACAACTAAAATACCGCCTACATTGTTGATTAGCATTCTCCTAGCACAAGAAGGAAGTAATTCATCTTGACCAATAAATACTGGTTTTTTTGTCATTACTTGAGAAACTTTTATTTTTTTCATTAAAATCCCCTAAAATTTTTTAAGATTTAATAATTTATAAAGCTTTTTAAATAAGAAACTACTTCTTTAATCTTTCCTCTGATTGTATTATTAGGCTATAAAATAAAAAAATAAAGAAAAGACTAATTATTTTTTGTAATTTCTTACAAGCTTACCAATGCCTACAACTAATACTGCTAATGCAATCAACCACATGTTAATGTTTTCAGGAATTACTGTTATTCCAATCAAAGGTAAAATTAATAGAACTCCTATTAATGTTACTAACCATGCAGTAAGTTTTGCCATTATTACACCCCCTTTATTATTAAAAGTTAAAGAGATTCTTATTTTTAATCTTTTCTATTTTAGATTTATGTTATTTTAAGTAATTATGCATTAGTCTGGTTAATATAAAAATTTAAATACTTTCATTTAAGAAATAATTATATGGTTGATTTTAAATCTATTGAAAAAAAGTGGCAAAAAAAGTGGGAAGAGAAGAAAATTTTTGAAGTTAAAGAAAGGGGGAAAAAGTTTTACTGCCTTGAGATGTTTCCATATCCTTCTGGTTCTGGTTTACATATGGGACATGCTTTTAATTATACTATCGGTGATATTTACACAAGATTCAAAAGAATGAATGGATTTAATGTTTTGTATCCTATGGGTTATGATAGTTTTGGTTTACCCGCTGAGAATGCTGCTATTAAAGAGAGTATTCATCCTAAAAAATTTACTGAAAAAGCAATTAAAAATTTTATAGAACAGCAAAAAAGGCTTGGTTTGAGTTATAATTGGGGCAGAATTTTAATGACTCATACTCCTGAATATTATAAATGGAATCAGTATTTCTTTTTAAAATTTTATGAAAAAGGTTTAGTTTATAGAAAAAAAGCTTCTGTTAATTATTGTCCTAAATGTAAAACCGTATTAGCTAATGAACAAGTCCATAGTGGAAAATGTTGGAGACATGAAGATACTGACGTTGAAATAAAACAACTTGAACAATGGTTTATTAAGATCACAGATTATGCTGATGAATTACTTGATCATATTGAAAAACTTGAATGGCCGGAAAGAATAAAGATTATGCAAAAAAATTGGATTGGAAAAAGCTATGGAACTGAAATTAATTTTAAAATAAATGGAAAGAACTGGCCAATATTTACAACAAGGCCTGATACTGTTTTTGGTGTTACTTTTATGGTTATTTCTTCTCAACATCCAAGACTTAAGGAAATAGTGACTGAAAAACAAAAAAAAGAAGTTGAAAATTTTTTGAATAAAATAAAATCAATAAGTGAGAAGGATCTTGAAGAATTAGAGAAGGAAGGAGCGTTTACGGGAAGTTATGCTATTAATCCTGTAAATAATGAAAAAGTCCCTGTTTATGTTGGAAACTTTGTTGTTGCTGATTATGGATCAGGCATGGTTATGGCAGTTCCTGCTCATGATCAAAGAGATTTTGAGTTTGCTAAGAAATACAATCTACCTATTAAAGTTGTAATCAAACCAAAAAATTATGATCTAAATGCAGAAAGAATGAGCAGAGCTTATATTGAAGAAGGTATATTGGTAAATTCTAATGAATTTGATGGAATTTCTAGTTTAGATGCGATAGATAAAATTACAGAGTGGCTTGAGAAGAAAGGATTTGGAAAGAAAAGTTTGCAATACAAATTAAGAGACTGGTTAATATCAAGACAGAGATATTGGGGAACTCCAATTCCGATGATTTACTGTGAAAAATGCGGGATAGTGGCTGAAAAGAAATTACCTGTCTTGCTACCTGAAAAAGTCAAATTTGGTGAAGGAAATCCATTAGCAACTAATACAAAATTTGTAAATGTTAAATGCCCAAAATGTAAAAATAAGGCTAGGAGAGAAACAGACACTATGGACACTTTTTTTGATTCTAGCTGGTATTTTTTGAGATATTGTGATAACAAGAATAAAAATGAACCTTTTGAAAAGAAAAAAGTAAATTATTGGACGCCTGTTGATCAATATATTGGAGGAGCAGAACATGCTTGCATGCATTTAATTTATGCAAGATTTTTTACAAAAGCATTGAGAGATTTAGGGTTTGTTAAGATTGATGAACCTTTTACCAGGTTATTCAATCAAGGAATGTTGCATGGGGAAGATGGTGCAGTAATGAGTAAATCAAGAGGTAATATTGTTTTGCCTGAAGAAGTAAGTGGAAAATATGGAATTGATACTGCAAGATTATTCTTGGTGTCAACTGCAAATCCTGATAAAGACCTTATGTGGAGTGCTTCTGGAATAGAAGGAAGCTTTAGATTCATTAACCGAGTAATAGAATATTTTGAGAATGTTAAAATCGGGAAAAGCGATAGAAAAATTGAAAGTAAATTAAATAAAACAATAAAAGAGGTTACAGAAGATATTAAAAATTTTAGATATAATTTAGCTGTAATTAAAATAAGAACTCTTTTTGATGTTTTTAAAGAAGAAAGCAAAGAGGTTTTAAATGATTTTTTGAAATTGTTACATCCTTTTTGTCCTCATATTACGGAAGAGTTATGGCATAAAATTGGAAATAAAGGTTTTATTAGTTTGGAGAAATGGCCTGTTGCAGATGAAAGCAAGATAGACCCTGAAATAGAAAAACAAGAACAACAAATAATGAGAACTATGGAAGATATAAGGAATATTATTAAAATTATAAAAGAAAAACAAAAAAAAGAAGCTAAAAAAGCCTATCTTTATGTAATACCTAAAGAATTAAAATTATATGAAGAAGCTAAAGAAGTGATGAATGAAGAACTAGATATCAAAGTTGAGGTTTATCCTGTATCTGATAAAAATAAATATGATCCTGAAAGCAAAGCAGGAAAAGCTAAACCTGAAAAACCCGCGATTTACCTAGAATAA
>CAYSNL010000028.1:6579-10075 GCA_964432435.1 Candidatus Woesearchaeota archaeon
CCATTTTCTTGCAAAACAGCACTAAGATGGTTTGGGTGGTTCTTTGTATAAAGAGATATTAAAATGCCCTTGTCCCTATGTTCTTGCATAAAAGGTATAAACCCAGGCCTTAAGCAGAAACATTGTTCTCTTAGGTCAAAATCAGTAGCTGTACCATCTAAGTCTGTTATTAAAAGTTGTACTGGCCTATGAATGGGCTGTATGTTAATATATGGATTCATTTTAAAAATTAGTTTTTATGGATTTATAAATATTGTTATAGACTTCTTATCAGTAGTTACAAAAGAAAGGTTTATAAATGATTAGTTGGGTATTTTTATGATTAGGGAGGTAAAAAAGAGGAGGTTTATCAAACTTTAAAAAACAATATAGCGATAATTTTAAATATAAGTTATTATTCATAAAATAGCCTTAAAAAGGAGAAAAATTAAGAATTATTTTCTGGGGGGATTTGAATGAACGAAGCACAACCTATATTTATATTACCAGAAGGAACGACTAGGAATACTGGGAGGGATGCCCAGAGAAATAATATTATGGCTGCTAGATTAGTAGCTGAAACTGTTAGAACTACTTTAGGTCCTAAAGGGATGGATAAGATGATTGTCGATTCTTTGGGTGATGTTACTGTTACAAATGATGGTGTTACAATCTTAGAAGAAATGCAAATCGAACATCCTGCTGCTAAAATGATTGTTGAGGTTGCTAAGACTCAAGAAGATGAAGTAGGAGATGGCACTACAACTGCTGTGATAATTGCTGGTGAATTATTAAAAAATGCTGAAAACTTATTAGAAAAAGATATTCATCCAACGGTTATTGCAAGGGGTTATAGATTGGCTGCTGAAAAAAGTATTGAAATTTTAAATAACATTGCTGAAGATGTAAATGAAAATGATGAAGACATTTTAAAAAAAATTGCAATGACTGCTATGACTGGTAAAGGCGCTGAAATCAGTAAAGAATTACTATCAGAACTGGTTGTAAGGGGAGTAAAACAAGTTTTGAATGAAAAGAATATTGAAAGAGACAGTATAAAAGTTGAGAAAAAAGTGGGAGACAGCGTTAGTGATTCTGAATTAATACAGGGAATATTATTAGATAAAGAAAGAGTTCATCCCGGAATGCCTAAAAAAGTTAAAGAAGCTAAAATTGCTTTAATTGATGTTGCTTTAGAAATAAAAAATCCTGAAACTGATACTAAACTGCAGATAACAAGTCCTAAGCAAATGCAAGATTTTGTTGATCAAGAAGAAAAAATCTTGAAAGGGATGGCTGATAAAATCATTTCAAGCAGCGCTAATGTTGTTGTTTGCCAAAAAGGCATTGATGATTTGGTACAATATTTTTTAGCTAAAAAAGGAATTTATGCTGTTAGAAGGGTAAGTAAAAGCGATATGGAAAGAGTTGCAAAAGCAACAGGTGCTAAGATTGTTAGTAAAATTAATGAAATTACTAAAGATGATTTGGGAAGGGCTGGCGTTGTTTACGAACATAAAGTTGGAGATGAAGATATGACTTATATTAAAGATTGTGATGAAGCCAAGGCCGTTACCTTATTGATCAGAGGCGGAAGTGAACATGTTGTTGATGAAATTGAAAGAGCTGTAACCGATGCTATTGGTGATATTAGAGCTGCTTTGAAAAATGGGAAAGTTGTTGGAGGCGCTGGTGCGCCAGAAATTGAGGTTTCAAAAGGATTAAGAGAATATGCAAATACTTTAAGTGGGAGAGAACAGTTAGCTGTTTTGGCTTTTGCTGAAGCTGTTGAAATTGTTCCAAGAACTTTAGCTGAAAACGCTGGTTTAGATCCTATCGATATGTTAACTGAAATGAAAATGGAACATGATAAAGGAAATAAATGGCATGGAATTGATGTTTTTTTAGGTAAAGTAATAGATGTTTGGAGTAATAGTGTTGTTGAGCCTTTAAAGATAAAAACACAGGCAATTCAATCTGCTTCAGAGGTTACAGAATTGATATTAAGAATTGATGATGTAATTGCCGGGTCTGGAAAGAAAAATAGTGGAGGAATGCCTCAAGGTATGCCACCAGGTATGCCTGAATATTAGAACCTTTCTTGAAAGAAAACCTCGGAAAAGAAATAAAAAAATCATAATCACCTCTTTTCCCCATCTGGAGAGGCTAAACTCAGTGCTTCTTAAGTTTGGGTTTAACTCTCTAGGTAGGGTTTAATTAGTATAAGATTTTCTTAATCTTAAAATTCTGTGTAATCTTTTTAATTGTTGAAATGAAAATATTTTCATAAGTTGGGTCTATTTCAATTAATCCTGGTTTTAATAATTCTCCATGATTTTTTCTTAATAATCCATATTCCCCTTTTTTTCCACTAATCATATAATTAAATCTTATTTTGTCTTTTTTCTTTAAATCTTTTAATGAGTAATATATCTGAATTTTTGGATTTAATCCAAGTTTTTTTGAAAAGAAATCTCCTGATAAAATACTTTTTCCATAAAATAAAATATTTTCTTTTGCAAAGTTTGAGTTATCAAAAAAAGTGTATAAATCAAAGGCCTTTATGTGAACCGGAATTTCTAAAATATTCTGTATTTGTTTTTTAATTTGTTGGGCTTGGTTTAGTTGTTCTTTAATCTGAATTTTATTGAATAATACGGCTACATCTATATCATTTGGTTTACTGTCTTCCATTACTGATGAACCAAATTGTATTATATCAAAAACATCTGTGCTATAGCTTAATTTTGGTTTTTTGAGCCATAATCTTTGCATCATTTTTTATTACCTCTGCTAATTCTTTATTCATAATTTGAATATAACTATCTTGATAGAAAGGAAAATCTTTATCTAATAAATCGTAAACTTCAGGAAATTTTCCTTGACATATTCTAAACCTTTCTGTATGTGAAGAAGGGGTATCCTCTGTATTTTGGAGGATGTATAAATCAGTAAAGGAAATTAATGATTTAAAGAATAAAACAAGGGCGGCATTATACCTTCCTTTGTTTAATTCATCTTGTCCCGAATAAAAGTATTCTTTAGCTGATTTTTCCAATATTGTTAGTTTTTCTTTGTTCATACCTGGTAAGAAATATTTTAGAATTTATAAACTTTTTCATACCTGGTAAGAAAACTACCAAAATTAATAGAAATTTCTTACTTGGTAAGAATAATTGATTATATTTTTGTTTCTTAATAGTAGTTAAAAATAGGAAGATTTATAAATTTGAGAAATTGTAAAAATATCAAAATTGTTATATTGAAATAAAGAAATATGAAAATCTTGCATATATCAGACATACATCACGACCTTAAGGCTTTAGAAGCAATAAGATCATTTTCCAATGAAGATGGAATTGATTTAGTTGTCTGTACAGGAGATCTGGCTGGACCGATTTATACTCAGAAAGAATCCGAAGCTTTAAGAAATTCTGAAGGCTTAATTTGTAATATACGCTATAGCAATAGGTTTAAAGGAACTTTAGAAGAATTAGCTAGGATAATTCCTATTCAA
>CAYSNL010000029.1:0-9692 GCA_964432435.1 Candidatus Woesearchaeota archaeon
ATATCAAGTATAGAACTAGGATTAGCAATAGAAATTAATTTTATTATATCATTATTAAATTTTTTGATTACAAATCTTAGTAAAGGATTGCTACTATCATATTTTTTCTGAATTTCCCATTTTTTTGACATCTTAAAGCCATAAAAAGCAAGAAAGATTTAAAAGATTAACTATTAATCTAAGCCAAAATGAAACTCTCCTTTTTAGTACCAGCACATAATGAAGAAAAGATAATAGCTAAGACGTTAAATCATTTAATTGGTCTTCCTTATAATGATTACGAAGTTATTATTGGTTTAGATGGTTGTAAAGATAATACCTTAAGTATAGTAAAAGAATTTCAAAAAAAATCATCCAAGATTAGGTATTTTGAATTAAACTCTCGTAAAGGAAAACCAGAGGTAATTGATACTATAATAAAACAAGCCACAGGCAATGTAATCATAATAAATGACGCTGATTGGCAATTTAAGGTAAATAAAAAGGAAGATATACAAGAAATGGTCTCTTTATTTAAAGACCCTAAGTTAGGCGGCATCTCAGAATCTTTTCCAATAGAATTTGATAAAGATCTTTTATTTAATAGTAAATCTTTTGCATTTAAAAGTGCAGCCTTTGCTAACTCATTTTGGTTTGATTATCAAAGAGAAAAATTCACAAAAAAACAAAATAATATGCTATATTTAGATAAAGAAAAAATGCTTTTTCCATTCTTAATAAATATATTTAGAAAAGAGTTATATAAAAAAAATGTTACTTTAGGTGACGATTTTGAAAGAACTTTAGACATATTAAATAACGGTTATTCTATCATTGTCCCGCAAAATATTGATTTTCCAAGAATGATTGCTTTATTTGATAAAACAACTTTTAGAGATATTTATAAACAAAAAGTAAGGACTTCATTAGCAAGGGAGCAACTATACTCAAAATATCAGATTAAAGCGAATTTAATAAACTTCTACCTCCCTTTATTATTTTATACCCTAAAGAATATTAGAAAAACTAAAAGCTTAAAACTTGCTTTTGGAGTTTTTATTTGGATTTTTATTATTTTTTTATCTACTTTACACAACAAGTTTTTTAAAAAAGTAAAAGACACAAAATCAGGTTGGTTAATAAGGGCAGAAAGATGATAATTATTTTTTTTCTCTTAAAAACCTAATTAAGCATTTCTCAGAACAAAAAGCCCTATTAATTTTATCATCATAATACATAATTTTATACTTTTTCTTAATTTTATTTCCGCATATGTAACAAAAATCTAATAAATCCCTGATTAAACATTCATGATCGCAATATGATTTAGTTTCTCTAAGTCTCCAAATTTTAATTCTGTTTTTAGGATATTTTCCACATACTTTACAAAATTCCTGGTTAGGTATCATAATAGCCTCCTTATTCTTTCATAAACCTTTTCAGGGTGTATTTTTTCAGGAACAGAAAGTTTATAAATCTCTGCTTCTGAAAAACAATCTTCCATTATTTTGCTATCTTTTTCAATTCTTGATTCTATTTTCTCTACTTTCCCATGATCATAAGCATATTCAAAATAGTTTCTATAAAAATGATTCGCTTCATTTAACCAAACATATTTCATTTTAGAAACAACATCTTTAGCCTCTATTTTTTCCAATCTGATCTCGTTACCTTTTTCTAATAAAAAAACTCTTTTTATTTTACTTATTTTTCCAATTTTCCCAGGAAACATTTCTTCAACATCTACTGAAAAAACTGGTTTAAATCTCTGCACAACTAGCTTAACAAATCTATGTCTAAAGATTAAAGTCAACAAATCCATTAACCTTATTAGGGGCATATAAAAAAATCTCTTAAATCCCAAAGCTTTCTTAGCCAATTTTTTATCTTTTAAATTGTAATCGTATATATGGAATGTTTTCAAAAAGGGATAAGCTTTCTTGTTCCCGATAATTAACCAATCATCAGCCAAATAGTTATAACCCTTGCTTATTAAATAACTAGCTAAGGCTGTTTTTCCAACACCCGATTTTGCAGGAAATAAATAAGCTTCACCATCTTTTTCAACAGCACCACAGTGTAAAAAACATTTATCCTTCCATTCCATTAAAGGTTCGATAGTGTATAATAACCAATCACTCCATACTCCTTTCTCAAAATAAACAGCATTACCATTAAATTGAATAGAAATCCCCTTGCTTCCCATTGGCAAGGTTATTGGTAATTTTTTATTTGATCTTTTTATAAATAAATCAATCTTCTCTGGTTTTTCTTTTTTTAAAAATCTTCTATATTCTTTTAAAAAAGCACTATTAATTTCATTATCAACACCAATAACAAAATCATATATATCATAATAATGCACTTCTTCGTCCTTTCCTAGAACATCTTTTTTCATATTTATTTTCCTAATGCTTTGTTATAAACCTCAATAAATTTATCACTTAAAACATTCCAATCATAGTTTTCTTCTATTGTTTTTGTACAATTTTTAGATATTAAACCCAAATTTTCTTTTTCAGCCTGTTTTAAAACTTTTGCAATTTCTTCTGGTTTATTATTTTCCATTAAAAAGCCATTCACTTCGTTTTTTATAACACTACCTGATTCACCAACATCAGTTGTTATCGGTATACAACCACAAGCCATGGATTCCAACAAAGAAATTGGTAACCCTTCAAATTCTGACGGCATAATCTGAAATTTAGATATATTAAATAACCTTGCTATCTCTTCCTGCCCCTTTGTGCCTAAATATGTTATATTCTGGTTTTTTATTATTTTTAATATCTCTTCCCTTAAATCACCATCTCCAACCAAAATTAGTTTGTTGTCTTTTAGATAATCCATTGCCTTAACTAAGTTTAATATACCTTTTTGTTCTGTAAATCTGCCTACAAAAATTAAATCTTTATCTCGTTTCAATTCCATATTGTAAAAAATATCAGTATTAACACCATTAGGAATAATAAAACGGTTTTTATTAAATTGTTTATAATAATCCAATGTCCTTTTACCCAAACAAATTATAGCCCTGCATTTCTTTACATTATATTTTTCAATTAATTTATAAAAAAAAGAGAATTTACTAACAGACCTTTTATTCTTTAATTCCCATATTTTTCTAAAACCAGATTCAAATATGCCATGAACTGTTGCGACAAAAGGAATATTGAATATAGAACATGGTAGTGATGTAGTAATTAAACTTTGGGTATTAACTATATCCGGTTTTATTTTTTTCAGTTCAATACCTGCATTGATAACAAAAAAGATTTCAAAAATTATTCTATATAGATAAGATAGCAGGTTACCTTTAAATTTTCTGTGTTTTAAACCAACATTAATTAAATTAATTTCTTTTGGATGTTCTAATATTTTTTCTTTGCTTTTAGAAGAAATAACATAAACTTCATGTCCTTTTTTGATTAAATAACTAGCTAGATTATCAATATGCGTTTTTCCACCACCTATAAAATAAGGGTAGGGCATTATTTCTACGATAGCTATCTTCATTTTAGGAAAAGGCATTAGAACCACCTTTTAAACCTTTTTCTTGGGTTATTTCTTATTTATAGGTAAGTTCATAAATAATTAATAAAGGTTTCTGGTCTTGGGTAAAATAGCCTTGTACAGGCTTGAACATTTCTTTGTGTTCCTCAATATAAGGCACTATCCAAGGAGGCAAATACTCAAAAATAGACACTGTCAAATATTTTGGTTTTTCTTCAAATAAAAATTCTTCAAAATGACTGATATTGCTAATAAAATTATGGCTTTTATCTTCTGTATAAGACCAAGTTTCTCTTTTAGAATAATAAAAAGTCTGTGGCTGTGAAACAGAAAATATTTTATCACTAGGGTCAGAGTTTTCTTTCATCCATAAAGCAGCATCCTTTACTTGTAAATAAGTGTCTTTTTTATTTTCTATAATAAAATCAGCCTGTTTTATTTGCTCATAACTTCCAATACCTAACAAAATAATAATTATTCCTGATGCAATATATTTATTATATCTTTTTATAAAATCGTATAGGATAGAAAATCCCCTCCCAACAATCAAAAACAAGGGTAGAGCAATAGGCAAAACCCACCTATCTTCTCCTCCCCTCATCACAAATGCAAAATAAAAAGTAAACATAATTATGAACATTAGGTTAAAGAAATCGTTTTCTAGCACTCTATTCCCCTTTTTAATTATAATATCAAAACCTAAGAAAAGTCTTATCAACAATGCAACTAATCCAATTAAAAATATTGCTAAAAATATATTTTCAAGAAAAAAAGGAATATACCCAAATATTTCTTTAGAAGATTCGATTAAACTCCTCCCAACATCACCTTTCCCTCCAGCTTTTAAAAAAGGAAATAAGGTGTCAAATGAAACGTAAGCCCATATAAAATAAGGAATTAAAAAAATAAAAAATAATAAAACAGCAGTCCACAAATCTTTATTTTTCAAAAATTTTAATCTTTCAGTTACTAGTAGAAATATCAATAGTGTTAATCCAAAAAGGAAAATTGTATATTTAGTTAAAAAAGCCAAAGCCAAAAAAACACCAAACAGCCAAATATAATGTCTCTTTTCTTTTTTTATGTAACCTTTCCAAAAGAAGTAAATACTAAGATAAGTAAAAAATAACAACGGAATTTCAACATGCAATCTTGTCGTATTAAATAAAACTTCCCAAAAAAGAGCCATAATAACGCTTGCTATTAATCCAACTCTTTTATCATACATCTCTTTTCCAATCAAATAAGTTAATATTACAACACCAACAGAGAATAATACCAAAATAAGTCTAATGGTAATTTCGCCTAAACTAAGTTTAAAAATTAAAAATTCTAAAAAAGGTAATAATGGTGGTCTTTGTGGATTTACATAGTAAGGGAGATTAGTTACCCAGTGTAACCCAGTGGCCATATAGTCGCTTTCGTCATACCACAGGGGTTGTGTTTTTGTAATGAAAAAATAATAAATTCTGATGATAGTTGAAAAAAGTAATACTAATAAAAAGCCAAGATTATATTTATACTTTAACCATTCCATTATTTTTTCTTTATTCATTTTGTGCTTTCAACTCTAACCCATATATCCTTAAAAGATTTCCTCTTTAAATTAATATCCCTAAAAATTAATATCCATAAATAAAGTCTATAAAAAATTAATTCTACTGTCCAAATAAATTCTTTGATATTTTTCGGATAACCAAAAATTCTAAATATGCCAGTCGTTTCCTTTGAAAAAGACCTCATCCTCTCTTTCTTTTTAATAAAATATTTTAATTGATTATAACCACCAGCACTCCTTCTTTTTTGTTTTATCCAATCTTTAAAATTATCAGGATATTTTACATAAACTAGGGCTTTTTCAGCATACTCAGTTTTATATCCCTTTTCAAAAATTAAATGTGAAATCAACGCATCTTCGGACAAAGCTTCTTCAGGAATCTTATTGATTAACCCAACTCTAAATGCATATAAATAACCAGAACAAACAATCATTTTTCCTTCTTTTACTCTTTTTAACCTAGTTTCATGAGCCCCAATATCAGTTAACAAATGACTATAATAACCCCATTTATTTTCTCTAGAATTTAAAGAGATTGGTCTGCCACTTACAATACCAACATCAGGATCTTTAAACTTCTCAATAATCTCATTTATTGCATTCTCTCCAACATAAACATCACCATCAGTCAATATTAGTAGGTCTTTTTTCCTGTCTAATGGAAAATTGTTTTTTACCCAATTAAAAATTTTATTCATTGCAGCCGGTTTTCCTTCACCCGCATCTTTAATATACCTCACTCTATTGTACTCTTTTTCATAGACTTTGGCCACTTTTTCAGTTTCATCATCAGGTGCAGTTACAATTATCTTAAACTCTCTGTTATTTGTTTGTTTTAATAAAGATTCAATAGCTTGTCCAATAGTCTTTTCTTCCTTAAATGCAGTTATTATTATAAAAATCATAATTAGAAGTATAAGGTAAAATTTAATAAGCTTTTCAAGGATAACAAAAGCCAATATCTATTTAATAGTAATAAAAAGATTTATAAATGTAAGAGTAGGCAGGGCTGTCAATGACATTATCTAAGTTAGTTGAACATTTAAAAATAAAAACCAGTAATAGGGAATTGACTAGAGAAGATAGAGAAACCATAGAAGAAAGAGTAATCTTCCCAGATAGATTTAAACAGTCTGCTAGTCCTCCTAAAATTTCTATTAGGAAAGGTACCCACGGATACAACCTAGAAATTGAGGGATATATCTCTAGTGTTCTTGGTGAATCCAAGTTATTTCGTTCTATTATGGAGGAACTCCACAGAGAAACAATTAGCAACAATTTAAGAAGGGGCATTTTTCAATATGGTTTATTCTGGAAAGATCCTGAAACATTCCAAGCCGAAGAAAGTCTTAGGGATTTTTATGAAATAGAAGTTAGTTCATGTGCAGATATACCTGATCCTAAAAAAACAATGTTAGAGAAAACTCAATCCCACTATATGACTGCAAGAGGAGAAAATGAAAGAAATTTAGGCATAATAGCTGAAGGAAAATATAGAGCCATTATGGATAGTCTAGTTAAAGACTTAAGACCACAGGTTGCAACGTTAAAACTAAGTCCAGAAGATGCAGAAAAGTTAATTAGAAAGGCCGGGGAACATCCGGTATTAAAATATTTTGCAAGGGATTTAGAAGAACAAATTGCAAAATCATTAAATCCATCTGATTTCGATAATATGTTTAAGTCAAGTCTACTTTCTTTTGCAGGTATACAAAATCCTATGGAAATTGAAGTTGTCTTTAAAACCTTTTTATTGGACTATTTAAATGAAATAATACAAAAACCACTTATTAGTATTCAAGAAAATAGAAAAACACAAATTACAGAAATTAAAAAAAGATATGGATTAATGAGGAGATTAATGGGCAAAAATTTATTATCAGATTTACAAACTGTAGCTAGAAGGTTACAAGCAATAGACTTAGGAGTTTTCTTTGATTACCAGCTCTTAACTTATGAAAGTGCTAAAGAACTACTAGATAGAGAAATAGGTATTTTATCCGAATCTTATGAAAATAGGATAGTTACTGGAAGGAGATATTTTGGGTTTAATCCACATATGGTAATGGGATGGCATGTAAAACGGTTTGCTAAAATGCATTTTGATGATAAGCTTGTTGAAGGTTTTGACAGGGCAGTCATTGACAGAGAAGATCTTGGTCCGTATATTGGATTTTTAAAAAGTTTTGGTTATCAACCAACACAATCTTTTGAAGATGAACCACCATATATAGCAAAAGAAAGGCATCTTCTTGAATTTTTTAAACAGACTTACGCTAATAATCCAGAAAAAGCCGTTCAAAAATATAAGGAACGCTACCAAAATAAAAAACCAGATTTAGAGATTTTCGGTGAAACACACAAAAGAAAGTTATCTAGTCTAAGAGAATCAATAATTCCTAAGAACCTGGGATTATATAGTTTTTATATTCAAGAAGGTAGAATACCCTATGATAATCAAGTTAGACTCCATACGTCTGGTCCAACTTCAGACTTTTATACATTTACTTGTTCAGTAGACTTGTGTTCCCCTTCTTTATTACAATTACAAGAATCTGCCTGCAACCAAGTTGGCATAACCTTTAACTTCTAATTTAAAACTTTAACCTCTTCTTTCCTAGCAGTAAATAATTTAGCAGAACCAAAATAAAACTTTTTATATAGCCTAAAATCAGAAACCTTTCTTATTTTTCTAATTTGCGCTCTTTTTTTTAAGATTTTATCAAAATTTTTAATATTCCATAACCAAGCTTTTATATATGAAAATGAAACTGCTGGTTTTCCTTGTGCTAAAAATAAGACCATTTCAGCCAAACTAGAACAGAAATAAAAAGGCAAATTTAACATCAAAGTATAAACTTGAAAATTCTTTAACATGTTATGAAATAAATTTTTTTCTGTCCAATATCTCTTTCTTACAACATTATAAGTTAGCTTTTCTTTTTTATCCCCCACCTTAGCACCACCTTTATGATAGAAATCTGCACCTTTAACTAACATAAACTTATATCCGGCTATTTGTGCTCTCCAACAAAAGTCTAAATCCTCAGCAAACATAAAAATATCACTATCAAACAATCCGATTTCTTCAATTACCTCTCTTCTGATAAACAAAGAAGAACCAGAAAAATATAATATTTTTTCATCTTTAATCTCTTCTAAACTATTTTTATGATGCATAGGATAAGGGTAGCCTAAAAAATCAATTGACATTCCTAAAAGTTGTATTGTTTTCCTGTCTTCCCTATTGTATTCAACAGGAGCAAAAATACTAACTTCAGGATTTTTTTTAGCAGATTCAACTAATTTTTTAAAACAATCTTTTCCAACCTCAACATCACTATCACAAGTAAAAATTATGTCACCTTTGCTGTATTTATAACCTAAATTTATCCCATTACCCCAACCCAAATTAGCACCGGCCTGTACAGTCTTAACATTTTTAATTTTAGAAATTTCCTCAAAGCTTCCATCTTCAGAATTCATGTCAACAAAAATAATTTCAATATTCTTATAAGAACTATTCAAAAAAGAATTTATAGCTCTAATAGTGTCTTCTTTTCCATTCCAGTTGTTTATTATTATAGATATAAGAGGATTGTCCATTATTATAAACAGATTAATGTAATGTTTCTATGATTCTCTTGCCTTCAATAGTAGATCCTTCATAAACCACAAAATCGTTACTTCTTACCCTATTCATTGTATTTTTTCTTATATATTCACCAATAGTGCCAAACGCGTCACCATATTGATCAATTAAAGCCAGTTCTTCAATACCACACATTTGGAAAACACTCGGGTAAGTATTCATAAATTCTTCATGATATATATCAAACTCGCGTAAGACACTATTTTTAACAGAAACAATTTCAGATCGATCTCTTAAAAAATCAACTAAATTGGCTCTCGGATTTATACTTGGATCATATACAACATTCTTAAATCCAGGGTTTAATTTTCCTTCCCTATCTAATGCTTCTGCAACGGTTTGCACAGCAGAAACATAAGCATGGACTACATCATAACAAACACCAGTTCCATTCAGAATAGGAAATTCAGAAAGCAGATCATTAGCTCTACAAAATAATATTTCTCGGTTAAAATCATTATGTGGTTCGTTTTCAAATATTAATTCAGGAGCATCAAAAGTGTCCAGCATTATTCTAGCCATATCACCAAAAGTTTTTTTACCTATCTTAGAGTCTGTTCTATATAGTTTATATTTTCCATTAATATTTATCTTAGGAGATCCTCCAGGATGGAATAATGTATATATAGCGCTAAGTATTTCATGAGCCATTCGTGCTTCTTTTATACATTTTCTATTATGCGAGTCAAAATTCGGGTCAGGGAAATTAGTATTAGTCCCAACATGGGCACCATGTATAACGTATTCTATACCGTATTTCTGTTGTAAATCTCTAAAAATACTGAGGTCTTCTTTTCTAGTTTCAGGAGTAATGAAAAGTTGAACTCCTTTTAATTTGCCAATTGAAGCTAGACCAGAAAAAACTTCAATATCTCTTTTTTGCCTTTCTCCTTGAGCACCATCTCTATCCAAAGTTCCTGTGCATAAAGCTAGTTTCATTTTAAATTCCTCCAAATTCTTCTCTTTTTCCAATATACAACGGATGTCTTT
>CAYSNL010000030.1:0-9557 GCA_964432435.1 Candidatus Woesearchaeota archaeon
CTTCATTTAGCATATTACAGAAAGTGTGAGTTTCTCCTTTTATCTTGAATTTTAATCTATTTTTGCTTGATTCCAGAACTTCTATTTCCATGGTTTCTATGACTTCCCTAAGTTTTTTAAAGGTTTCTATTCACTTTCTCTGTAAAATAAAACACCCTACCTGCACTATATGGACTTTTTTTTCATGAAACTCTTGTGTTCTCTTTAATGGAAAATTAAAGTTTAAGATGGCTTTTAGTTTAAAATTATTGTCTCTGGTTAAAGCTTCTACAAAACTTCTTGATTCTATTTTATGAAATGAATAAACCTTATTTGATATTTCAAAGGCTTTTTTTAAAAATTCACGATCTGCATGTTCATTCTGAACGCCAAATGGTGGATTTTGTATCACAACATCAACTTTTTCTTTGAAATTTTGAATATCCTCTTTTAAGAAAATTGCGTTTGATAAATTTAAGGAACTAAAGTTATTTTTTGCGATTAACAAACTTGAAGGGTCTGAATCTAGAAAAAATATTTTTTTAGCCCCTAATGAAGCAGCCCCTATACCTAATATACCATTACCACAGCCTAGATCTGCTATTATCTTATCTTTTATATCATTATTCATAAATGCGTGCCACAGCAATTCAGCTGCAATGTCACTTGAGGTTTGATACTGTTCTAGAATAACCCTAGGTGATTTAATTTGTTCTAACTTAGATAGTATAACTTCTAATTGTTTTTTAGAATTAATCATTTTTTCTTTAATTTTAATAAATCGCCTATAGTTAAAGCTGAATTGGAAAAATCTATTTTTGCCTGTTTTAATTCTTCCTTAGGCTCGTTAGATTCTATTAGACCTATTTTCAGATATTGCTCTAATTTTTTTGCTAATGAGAAAGGAGGTTTCATATGGCCTGATTCTATTTGTTTAATGATTGATTCCCTTTCTGAAATCATTTTAGCTAAATCCTCTTGTTTTAAGTTTAGTCTTTCACGTGCTTTTTTTACTATTTCTGGATATTCTGATGTTATTAACTCTTTTTCCTCTTCAACTTTAATTTCTTTCTTGATTTTTCTCGGCATTTCTGAAAGAGCTGGTATCTTTATTATTGTTCCAAATTTAATGCAGTTTTTACAAGTAGCAAGAACTGATCCCTCTACTAATATATCTATTAATCTATCATGTTTACCACACAACTCACAGGGCTTTAAACCTTTTATCATTTTTATTTTTATATAAATAAAGGATATACATAAATGTTACGCCAAACAAAGCCCCAAGAGTATTATATACTAAATCCCACATTGTATTAACCCAACCACCACCTATTAGATCTATATCTCTTAAAACTTCTTCTGTTAGTGGAGTGTCACCTAAACCACCAAATTTTAAAAAACCTTCCCCGAACCCAAATTTTAAAAAACCTAAAAATTCTGCTGTTTCTATTAAAGAACCTACTCCTAAGGTCGCTAATATTATAATAATTAAGATAAGAACATTATTTATTTTGTTATCTGAAAAATATTTCTTAAAAAAGTTAAAAAATAAAGTTGAAACTGCAAATAAGCCAATGAAATGAGTTATGTGATCATATTGGATTGGTATTGGTGAAACATTATAGAAACCAAATACCCCTAAGTTATGAGAAATAAAACCAATTATTAAAAGAATAAATATTGATTGAGTAAAATCTAAATATTTTCTTAAAAGATATATTAAAGATAATAAAATAATTAAAATAATGGAATCATTAATATAATCCTTTACATTTGAAAAAGATGCGTAAACAGCAAAGAACATGAATATTGCAATACCTAAAAAATAAATTATTTTAAGTTGTGTTTCTTTGTGCATTTTTAATTGCTCCTTCTATTTCTTCAAAGGAATGTAGGCCTTCTAGTTTTATTTTTTCATTTATTAGAACTGTTGGTGCTACTGTAATATTATGCACTGTTTTTATAACATTAACTGTTGCGATATTCAAGTCCAAGGGGATTGGTATTAACATCATTTTTTGTCCATAACTGTCTTTTAGATCTTTTAATATCAAAGAGAGTGCATCTTGTTTCGGCTTTTCTATTAATGTTTGTTTATCAAAATAAAAATATACAACATTTGTATAGTTTGCATCACATTTCTCTTTAAGATAAATGCTATTCAACCAGAATTCTATTTTAAATAATGTGTAGCGTTGTTTTTCATATAATAAACGGTTTTCGTCACTTAGTTTATTTGCATTTTCATAGCGCTCTATCTTTAATCCTTCTTCATAAACACGATCAGCAAAATTTAGATTTTCCTTGATTGCCGTATCACAGAACTCTGGTTCCAAAATTTGGAAATAACTGCTTTGTAGTTTTGCATCTGCCCACTCTACTTCTACCAATTGATATTCTTCACTAATAGTTTTTACTCTAGCAGATTCCATAAAAAAACCAAGGCTAACCCCAAGTATAAAAACTATAGCGGTTATTATAGCAGCTTTCCAAAAAACATCTTTTTGAACTACCATTTGAATAATTTATTAGTAAAAAATAGATATAAAGATTGAATGAATACTAAAGGGTAAAGAGTCAGGTAAAAAAACATATAGATTAAGACGGTAAATTTTCTATGCCTTGGGATTTTTCCTGGATCCATCATTTTTAATCCGAAGGTTATATAGACTAAATAGATTGAGATTAATAAAAACCCAAAGATTGTGAATATGGAAGGTGTTAAATGCAGTTCTTTAAATTGCAATACAAAACTATCCGTTTCTATTGAATAAAAATATGATAGAAGCTTAGTAATAAATTTTCTGCCTAAAACATAAACCCATACTATGAAACCCAATAATGCTAAAATAAAAGAGCTTAAATAAAATGGAGCTACCCAAATACCCAACATACCATATCTTGTTTTTCCCAAAGTATCTTTATGCTTCGCAAAAGTTTGTAATCCACCTATGTCCCATCTTAAACGTTGATGCCACCACTGACTAAATTTTTCTGGAACTACTGTATAGGCTTTAGCTGATAAACACATTTTAATCTTATGATTATTTCTTAGAATACGCCAAGCAATATCAATATCTTCTGTTAAGTTGTTTTTATCAAATCCCCCTAGTTTTTGTAAAGTTGCTTTTTTATAGACACTTAATGGTCCTGGAGTTACATAAACTGAATTAATAAACTCCAATAATTTTCTTGCCCAAGCGATTAATGTATATTCGATAAATTGTAATTTTCCTAATAATTTTTCTTGATTTTTTACTCTTACTGCAGATGTAACAGCTTCTATATTCGGATCTTCTTTAAAACAATTAATTACTTTTAACAATGCATCTTTTTCATGATAGCAGTCTGCATCTACCACACCTATAAATTCATTTTTTGCTATACTAATACCGTAGTTTAAAGAATCTGCTTTACCAGAATTAGGTTTTGTAATAACTTTTATGTCTTTAAATGATTTTGCTATCTCTTCTGTGTTGTCTTTTGAACCGTCATTTAGGACTATTATCTCTTTTTTATCTTTTGGGTAATCTAAGTCTAGGACTGATTGTATTGTCCCTGCTATCGTGTCTGCTTCATTATATGCAGGTATTAAAATTGTAATAGAAGGTAAATTTTCTTTTGAAACACTATAGTTAAATAATTCTTTCCTATTTTTGAATAATAATAACAAGAAAAGAGAATAGAGGTAAATACTTACAATGATTACAAATAAATATAATCCCGTTATAACTTCCATTAAACCCTCTTGCTTATTTTAATGATTTTATTGTTGTTTTTAAGCTTTATTATTGTTAAAAAGATTGAACCCAAAGAATCTTTTTGTGAATATATTGTTTAAGGCCAAAAAGACAGAGATTAGCCCAATAAGTTTTATATCGATAGGTTGGAATATGTTTAGAGTTTGCAAGAACTCTACTAATGTGTTGAATATGATTATAATAACAAAAAAAAGGCGAAGGCTTCAAAAATGTTTTCTGTGAGATACTTTAACATTTTATATTATCTTAAATAATTTTAAAAGTAACAAAATTATGGCAATATAAATCACTATTCTTATTATATCTTGTTTATCCATCTCTTTTAATAAATTAATCTAATATTTAAGACTTATTATTTGGTTCTTTTCCTAAGTCTAATGGTCTTGGCAGTTCTGATAATATCTTCTGTATTTCTTTTAATGTAATCTTTGAGAGTTCATTTTTCAATTCTTTTTCTGAAATATCAAAATAATCATAAAAATGAGGTGTTAATTTTATTAATCTTGTTCTTCCATATTTTTCTGTTAAGATTAAACCAGAGTTTATTAAATTTGAAATGTGATCATAGGCCTTATTTCCCCTTACATGGATAATTTCTGATTGTATTACTGGCGATTTAAACGCTATTATTGCCAAGGTTTTAATTGTAGGTGAATCCATTTCTGTATCAGAAAGAAGTCTATTTGTTAAATGGCCAAATTCTTTTTTAATATTTAATTTAAATAAATTGTCTTGCTGATGCAATATTAAGGCAGAATCTTTTTCTTCATATTCTTTTTTTAATTGGATTAATGCTTTAGTAATATTCTCTGTGGAGTTAAGATTTAGGTATTTAGCTATTTCTTCTACAGATACAAATTTACCTAAGGTAAATAAAATCGCTTCTATTTGTTTTTTTAATTGATCTGACATAAACAAGAAATATGATATTATTTATTTTTAAAGTTATTGTGAATAACAGAATATGTGTTTTTCTACCTTTTCAAGCATTTTTTCTCTTAATTTATAGGTATTTGCCCCTTTTGCATAAGCCTGCCATCCCTGAAAACTTTCAATAATCTTGCTATTAATTTTTCCCCCCTCCATCTCAATTTCACATAATTTATTCTTCATAGATACAATGTTTCTTTTTCTTAACAACTTAAAATAATAAAAATTTCTAAAACTTACAAAGTCTATGCCTTTTGATAATGGAATTATTTTTGATTTTTCTGGATGCAATTCTAACTTTAATTTCTCTTTTAAGAATTCATTAATATCTTGTTTCCATATTTCAAGTTGCTCCTTAGAATTAGATAAGATTACAAAATCATCTACGTATCTTATATAATATCTTGCTTTTAATCTGTGCTTTATGAAATAATCTAATTCATTTAAATAGATATTAGCAAAGAATTGGGAAGTTAAATTTCCTAAGGGCATACCTTTTTGTGATTGCCCCCCCCGGTAGATTATTTAATATTTGTTTTATTAACCAAATTACTTTTTCGTCTTTTATCTTCCTTTTTATTATTTCAATTAATATATTATGATCAATTGTATAAAAGTAACGTTTTACATCTGCTTTTAGTATGTAACCTTTTACATAATTATTATCTTTCCAATTATTTGGGATGATTGAACCATTGCTAGATATCTTTCTTTTGAATTTATCAAATCTATTTATTGCAAATAAATTTCCTTTTCCTGTTCTATTTGCACAGGAATCATAAATAAAGCTTTTGTCAAAAATTAGTTCTATAATGTTAATTAAGGCATGATGAACTATTCTATCCCTGAAATCTGATTTAGAAATTTTACGGGTTTTTTGATCTCTTAAGATAAAAGTTTTTAGCGGAATTGGTTTGTATGTTTCTGTTTTTAACTCGTTATTTAAGTGAATAATGTTATTTAATAAATTTTTTTCAAATTCTATTACATATGGTCTATTTGTTTTATTTTTTCTTGCTTTTTTCCACGTAAAGTAAATATTTTCGAAGCAAATCACCTTGGAGTATAAATCGCTATAAGTTTTCATTTTAGGAATCCTAGTCTGTCGGACTATTCGCCCATCGGAAAACTCGTTTGTCTTTGAAATAATAAATTTCGAGTCATCAAGATTGTTCCTGTTGGAGGACAAATCTAAGTTCCTGTTCAAGTACAACCCAGAAAGGCCCAAGATGTAGCTTATTAATCAAATTAACACCATCATTTCATATTTCAGTTTTAACTTACTTAATGTCATGATTGAATTTCATGGCATCTAGACTCAATCGTCCATGCACTTATTAATAAGCTTGTAGTCCGACAGGTGCCTTTTAAGACACAAACTAGGATTGTAAATAATAAAGAATTATGTATATTTATTCTTTTCCTTGTAATAGCTTCATAGCCTTTTCGAACCTAAGTTTGGCTTCTTGTTGCTGTTTCTGATATTCAGAAATAAGTTGCTGTCTAAAATTTTCTTGTGCGCCTTTGACGCTTTCGACGACTACCCGCCCATTGGAATCCGAGTCAGCAAGATTGCCCCTGTGGGAGTACAAATCCAAGTCCCTGTCCAAGTACAACCCAGAAAGGCCATCTGGCTTTGCATAAAAGGTCCTAAGGTTAGTTCTTTCTTCTTTACTTAATTGAGCTATTTCTTTATCACTAAGGAAAATAGGAATACCTTTTTCATCTAATTTTACAAATTTTCTACCGTTGTTTTCATAAGCTAATTCTGGAGCACTAATAACTGTTGTTTGATCTGTAAATTTAAAACTAAGTCCATAATCGTTATCTGCAGTTACTGGATTTAGTTTACCTGATATTAGAACTGGAAATTTGGTTTTAGCTTGTTTTAGTAAATCAACTATGATTGGATTATTTCTTTTATAAGAATCTTCAGGAGTTCTTATAACTTGTGCTAGGTAATCCTCATAGCGGCCTTTTAATGCTTCTGGGTTTGTTTCTACTAGTGTTTCTAAAGTTGCTATTGAAGCTGGAGTTATGCCTTGTCTGATTAATTCATAAAGAACAAACGGATTTGAACCTTGCGGTTCTTGTATTCTATCATCGAAACTTAGAACATCCAAAGATCTTAAAGCCTTATCTTTATAATCCATTTCTATTCTTTGTTGATAAGCTTGAACTTGTGCCCTTGATAGATATTTTGCTAAGGGAAAACTTACTTTTTTAGGAATTACAGGAACTCCTTGTACTAATTGGTTTGTCATAGTGATTTTTACATACTGGTTATTTATAAATCTTTCTATTTTGTTACTACTTTGTAATAAGTATTATTGATGAGTTGATAAAAAGAAAGGTTTAAATAGTATTACCATAGTAATACTTTCTATGAAAACTATACCTGCTAAAATAACTCCAAGGTTAGAGTTGGAAATGGATGAAATAATCAAAGAAGGATGGTATGCAAATAAATCAGAATTTATAAGACAAGCAATTAGAGAAATGATTCAAAAAATAAAGATAGACAAATTAGAAAAAGCAATTAAAGAAGATGTAGAATGGGGTCTGAAAGGATAAAGAAAGCTATATTCGATGCTGGTCCAATAATTCATCTCTATGAAATAGATGGGACTAATTTATTCAAACTATTTGAAAAAATTTATACTACGGAAGAAGTTGGGCAAGAGACCAAAAATATAAAATTAAGTAACATTAAAAAAATAAAACTAGATAAAAAATCCAAAGATTTTTCTAAAGCCCTAATAATGAATTACGGTACAGATCTAGGCGAGGCTACCGCTATTGCCTTGGCAAAACAATTAAATATTAGCTTATTTTTTACAGATGATTTATTAGCAAGAGATGTTTCTAAACAATTTAATCTAGATCCGCATGGAAGTGTTGCTATAGTAATTAGATGCTATAAGAACAAAATGATTTCAAAGGAAGAGACTATTAATTACTTGAGATTATTAGAAGAAAAATCTAGTCTGTTTATTACTTCAGATATTATTAGCGATATCATAAAAAGGTTAGATTAGAATAGTTATTGTATTGCAAACCTCAATATTGCTGCTATCCCAGTTAGATCTCTTAATTGTTGGCCTTCCTGGGTATCTACCGATATTATGAAAACTTCTGTGTTTGTGTTTTTTGCTTTTTCTTCAAGTTCTTCTATAATTCTCTCATCTACATTTTCCGAAATAAGCAATTTTTCGACTGCACCATATTCAAGGGCTTTTTTTACTTCATTTAGACCGTAGGCTGTTCTTTCCGGTGATCTTGCTAATTTTTCAAAAAAGTCTTGTAATAATTTTCTTTCTTGGGTTATTGCCTCTTTTGCTAATACATCTTGGGATATTTCAACTAAATAATTTAGACCGAATTCATCAGTATATGTTAAATCCTTTATTGCCAGTATCTTTTTCTTGATTTCTGTATTTAAATATTCATGAAATTCCTCTTTTGTTGGTCCTGGTCCACCTAATAATATGCCTTTTATTTCTGGTTTATTCAAAAATTCTTTATTTGCTGCTTCTGCTATCCTTTTATAGAATTCTTTTGCAGCCCCCTCTCTTAATCTTGCAAATCTCTGACTTGATTGACCACCGGCACGCGTTTTCCCGGGAACACCAGAGGTCATTTTTGTTAATGTTCTAATAGACGTTCCTTTTAGCAAACCTATTGTAGCTTCTCTTCTATCCATAACAATTAAACCATAGGCTTCTTTTGATTCTATCATTCCTTGCAATAAATCTGTCACAAAAGTTTGATCACATCTATACAAACGGGTTTTGAGTGGTTCTGGTGGTTCTATTGACCAGACCTTTATGTCAATCTTATTATCTTGTTGAGAAGCATTACCTGCAAAAATAGCTAAACCGTTTTTAGGTGTTTGTTTAAACAATCTTAAATGACGAACCATTCTTTCAAGTGAGTCTATAACATTTGACCTTGTTTTGGCATCTTTAATATTAGAAGCTGTACCTTGCTCTTGTTGCAAATGCTGGATTATTTTATTAAGATCATAACCTGTAGGTATGTAAACAGAAACTAACTCTGTATGTCTACCCCTAATTAAACTTAATTCCCTAATAAGCTTTTTCAACTGTTGTTTTTCCTTTGTTGTTAACATGTTTAAAAATTACTTAAATGGATTTATAACTGTTAGCCATGGTATCTTTTTAAAGTCAGATTCATTTTCTGTAATTATAGTGTGGATATTATTTTTATGCATAACAGCAACTATTAAGGCATCCCAATAATCTATTTTGAATTTTTCTACAAATAATATTGCATCTAATATTTCTCTGGTTGAGAATTTAAAAATTTTGAAAAAAGAAAAATAGGATATATCACTAATGATTCTGAAAGCTATCTTAAGTTCAACTGGTTTTTGTATTTTTGTTGTTATCACTGAAAAAAACTCTGATAAATTTTGGGTCGAGAATGCCAAAACTCTTTGTTTTGACCAAGCTAGATTCATTATTTCTTTTGCTTTTTTATGCTTTTCTGATTCTGTTTCATCATAAGCATAAATTAAAACATTAGAATCAATTAATGGACAGTCATTTTCTGTCATATAACTCACTTCTGTGTTTAATCAATATTTTTCCCATATCAAAACCTTTCTCCATTAAGGCTATTTGCCTATCTGCTATTTCTTCTTGTTCTTTTTCTTTTAAGTATCTTTTAGTGGCTTCGGTTATAGTTTTACCTAGAAAGCCTTTTTTAGTTTTTTCTTTTGAAGCGAGATCCCTTAATTTATCTAAAACCTCCTTTCCAATATTTATAGTAATGGTTTTTGTTTCCATGTAAATATTTAGATTTTCTATATATTTAAATGTTTTGTTTTTGTAAATATTAGAAGGAAATTGAGAATTTATC
>CAYSNL010000031.1:0-9336 GCA_964432435.1 Candidatus Woesearchaeota archaeon
AAACATTTAATCTGGTAAAAATTGCAATTGTAAACAAAAAGCTTGAAAAAATGTATTTTAAATATTTATTTTTAAAAAAAGATAACACGTAAAAACCGTATAACATAATTAAGGTCCCATAAACACTGTCGCCATATTCTGGCAAAGAGGCGGTATAAAACAAAGTAAAAAATAAGATAGTTAATAATAAATAATAAGGTTTTAGATTTAATTTTTTTAATATTTTATGAATGAGAAAGAATAATAGAAGCATTGAGATCAATGTTATTATTTTATAAACCTCTAAGAAATCATGTGGAAAGAGATCAATTATGTAATAACTGATAAGATAGTTAAATGGTCCATGATAGCATTTAGGTTGCCCTTGGTATAATATGTCGTCTTTTATATAATCCACGCAAGATGCCCATTCTCCCTGGAAACCCGGAACTTCATAATATTTCCATAAGACTATTCCTGCTACAACAAGAAATAAAAGAATTAAGTAAGTCTCATATTTTTTTGAAAATTTTAAACTCTTTAGTTTTATATCAGGCATAAAAAAATGTTATATGTACCTATTTAATAAACATTTCTAAGTTTATCATAAAAAAGCTTAAATACGGTGATTTTGGTTGTTTTAATATGACTAATATTTCAGAAAAATCAATTGTAAATGAATTTGTTAAATTAGGCAAGAATGTAAAAATTGGGCCTTTTTGTAATATTCAAGGAAGTAAAGAAAATCCGATAACTCTAGGAAATAATGTTGAAATTGGTTCTCATTGCTGCATTAAACCTGGAGTTAAGTTAAATGATAATGTAATATTGGGGAATTATGTTAATTTGGGAAGTTTTGTTGAAATTGGTGAAAACAGCAAAGTATGGCATTACTGTAATATATTCGGAAAAGAAAAAGAACCGGCAATTATCGGAGAGAATACACAAATTGGTTCTTATTCTGAAATTAAATATGCTTGTAAAATAGGAAATAACTGCAGATTCCAAAGCCATGTTTTTGTTGCAGAATATGTTACTATGGAAGATTATGTTTTTGTTGGTCCCGGTGTTAGTTTTGCGGTTGATAAACATCCTACTGCTGAAAAAGCTTTAGAAGGGAAATGGGAATTAGGTGAAATTTTAGTTGGGAAATATGCTGTAATTGGATCTGAGGCAATAATAAATCCTAGTGTAATCATTGGTAGAGGAAGTATTATAGGAACTGGTGCTGTTGTTACTAAAGACACAGAAGACTATGGAGTTTATGTTGGGGTTCCTGCTAAAAAAGTTGGAATGAGAAGTGAAGAAAAATACAAGAAAAATTTTGGAATGCCTTAAATAAAAACCAAGGTTCTTAGGTTTTATTATACTTTTACATTGTATCATTTAAGTATATATTTTACTCCTTTTAGATTTTTGAATTCTTTATCGCCTGTTACAAAAAGATAGTTATTTTCTTTGGCAAAAAGATAACCAACACAATCAAAAAAGGACATATCCTTTTTTCTGTTTATATATCTAAAATGTTGGGCCTTAATTAATATCTTTATTGGGACATCAATACTAGAATTTAGGAGTTTTTCACTCCAATAGTTTGCATCTTCTTCGCCTTTATTTTTTAGTAAAACCCAATAAAATTCAGCCAATGTTGTACTTGGAATAACAAAGCTTTCTTTAAAAAGAAAGGAAAAATTTGGATTTCCTCCTGCAATTTCAATTAGCGCATATGTATCCAAACAATACATTCTAGTCAAACTTGCTTGTTTCCTCTCTAGCTTCTTTTAATATTTCTTTTGTTTCTTTACTAAGATGGATACTTCCAAATAGCTCTTTCAATACGTTAGATCTTTTTTCTACCTTTAAATCTACTTCTTCATCTGGTCTTAATTTTAGTTCTTGAACTGTTCTACTAGGTATTAGTACAGCTAATGAATTGCCCCATTTTTTAGTTTTTGTTAACATTTGTATCACCTTTAAGTATCATTATGAAATAGTATGTATAATTAATATATAAACTTTCGTTTTTAAATTAGGTAATGTAACTTCTTGTAAACTTAATGTTTATTTAATAAAGAAGCGGCGCTTTTATCAATTATAATTGCAACATTTTCGTGTTTTCTTAGTGCTGTTTCTGGAACTTTTTCTGTTTCTTGATTTTTTATTAATTTTTTAATTGCTTCTGCTTTATCTTTTCCTGATGCTAGTAAAATTATTTTTTTAGACCCTAGGATTGTTGCTATTCCCATTGTTACTGCTTTTTTTGGAACCTCACTTATATTTTTGAAAAATCTTGAATTTGATTTGATTGTTTCTTTAGATAAATTAACTACTCTTGTTCTTGAATTGAATCTTGAACCTGGTTCATTAAAACCGATGTGACCATTTCTTCCTATGCCCAATATTATAAGATCTATTGGGTGTTTTTTAAATTTTTTTTCATAATCTAGGCATAATTTTTTAGCATTCTTAGCTGAACCATCAATCAATTTTATATTTTGTTTTTTTATGTTTATATGGTTAAGTAAATTTTGTTTAAGAAAATAATTATAACTGTATTTGTTATTTTTTGATAAACCTAGGTATTCATCTAAATTAAATGCTATTATTTTTGAGAAATCTAACCCTTTTTTATAAGCTTTTATTAATTCCTTATACAAACCTAAAACTGTACTTCCTGTTGCAAAACATATAACTGAATTTGGTTTATTTTTTATTTGAGTGATTACTATTTTAGCTGCTTCTTTGCTTAATTTGTTATAATTATTTACTAATTTTATCTCCATCTTTTTTACAATTATTGTCTCTCTTTTTTTAGTATATCAACTACGCTTGGATCAGCTAGGGTTGTAATGTTGCCTAAATCTTCCTCTCCTGCTGCTATAGCTTTTAATATCCTTCTCATTATTTTTCCCGACCTTGTTTTTGGAAGTGCATCTGCAAACTGAATCTTAGAAGGTTTAGCAATTGGTCCAATTTCTTTTGCTATGTGTTGTATTAATTCTTGCTTTAACTCATCTGTTTTTTCAATTCCATCTTTAACAGTAATAAAAGCGTAAATTGCTTGTCCTTTTATTTCATCTGATATTGGAACGATGGCTGCCTCGGCTACTGTTTTATGTCCAACTAAAGCGCTTTCCACTTCTGCTGTTCCAATCCTGTGCCCTGCAATACTAATAACGTCGTCTACCCTCCCCATTAACCAGAAATCTCCATCTTCATCTTTTCTTGCTGCATCACTTGTAAAGTATAAACCTGGAAATTTTGAATAATATGTTTTTACAAATCTTTGATGATCTCCATAAACTGTTCTCATTTGCCCTGGCCAGGGTTTTTTTATTACTAAATAACCGCCTTCATTAATCTTAGCTTCTGTTCCATCTTCTTTTAATATTGCTGGTTCAATTCCTGGAAATGGCTTATTGGCAGAACTTGGTTTTAAAGTGAACGCTCCTGGCAATGGGGTTATTAATATCCCCCCAGTTTCTGTTTGCCACCAAGTATCAACTATTGGACATTTTTCTTTTCCTATATTCTTATAATACCACATCCAAGCTTCTGGATTAATTGGCTCTCCTACTGTACCTAATAATCTTAAGCTATTTAGATTATGTTTATTTATTGGATTTTCTCCAAATTTTGCTAATGCTCTTATTGCTGTCGGGGCAGTATAAAAAATATTTATTTTGAACTTTTCAATAATATGCCAAAATCTATCATTATCTGGATATGTAGGACTACCTTCATACATTAAAGTCGTAGCACCATTTGATAAAGGACCATAGATTACATAACTGTGTCCTGTTACCCATCCGATATCTGCAGTGCACCAGTAAACATCTTCTTTATGATAATCAAAAACCCACTTAAAAGTCTGATAAACATATGTTAAATATCCTCCGGTAGTATGTAAAACTCCTTTTGGTTTTGCTGTTGTTCCTGAAGTGTATAATATAAATAAAGGATCTTCTGCATCCGTGTGTTCTGGTTCGCATATATCGCTTACAGAAGTTATTTCGTCATCCCAATATGTATCTCTTCCTTTTTTCATTTCTATCCTATTTTTTGTTCTCTTGACTACTAAAACTGATTCAATACAATCGCATTGATTAAGAGCTTCATCAGCTATTGATTTTAGTTGAACTATTTTCCCATTTCTAAAACCGCCATCTGCTGTGATTAATAACTTACATTGCGAGTCTAAAATTCTGTCTTTAAGTGAAGTAGCACTAAAACCACCAAAAACAATATTATGAATTGCTCCTATTCTGGTGCAGGCCAACATAGCTATTGCTAATTCTGGAATCATTGGTAAATAAATACAAACCCTATCGCCTTTTTTTATTCCTTTTTTCTTTAATACATTAGAAAATTTACAAACTTGCTCATATAATTCTTGATATGTGATCTTTTTTACATCATCTTCTGGCTCACCTTGCCAAATTATAGCTATTTTATTTTTTCTTTCTTTTAGATTTCTGTCTAAACAATTATGAGAAACATTAATTTTACCGCCTTTAAACCAAGTAAATTTAACATCTTCTTTATCCCACATAAAAACAGTATCCCATTCCTTAAACCAATGAAGTTGTTTTGCTTTTTCGGCCCAGAATTTTTCAGGATTTTTTATTGATTCTTGGTAAATTTTTTTATATTCTTCTTCTGATTTAATATACGCCTTACTACTAAAATGTTCTTTTTGTGGTATTTTTCTTTGTTCTTGACTTACGGAAGTTATTGTATGTTTTTCTGCCATAAAAATCAACTTTTTTTGTTATAATTATTTCTATATAAAACTATTTGAAAAACTTTATAAATGTAACCTATTGAATCCTTGATATGGGCATGGTTACTGATTTTAAAGTTAATATTGGAAATAAAGAAATTATTGTAAAAGCACCTAAATTAGATTTAGATGGTGGTTTAAAGGAACTTGCAGAATATTTAGGAAAACCTTGTAACGATTTTAAAAAAGAATTAGAAAAAGCTTCTGGTAAATTTGGTGGTTTTGGAAAATATGTTAAGGTAACAGAAGATGAATGGAATTCTATGAAAATTGATGAGGATGATATTAATGAAGTTATGGGGTTTTATGCTCAAACTGAGAATTATATGCCTGAATTAACAATAATTGCTTCTACTGAAGATAAACAAAAGTTATGCAGGTTTGTTATTGGTTATTTATTAAAAGAAAATGTTAAAAAAATTGTCGATTATGGCTGCGGAGTTGGACAAATTAGTATTATTGGTGCTTTGAATGGATTAGATATGACTAGTGTTGATATAGAAGGGAAAACGTTTGAGTTTACTAAATGGAAATTTAAGAAATATGGTGTTAATGTTAAAACCATTGAAATAAAAAATGATAAACCTTTAAAAGAAAAATATGATGCCATAACCTGTTTTGAAGTTTTGCAACATGTACCTGATGTTGAAAAAAAATTAGAACGTTTTTATGAAAGCTTAAATGAAAAGGGGTTGTTATTAATTACCAGAAGATTTATAGGAAATTACTCTTTAGCTTTGAAAAAAAATGAGAAATATGAAGAAATTTTTGAAGATGTGGTTAAAAGTAAAGGTTTTAAATTAATTGAGAAAGTTCATATGTGGGGCAATAAAGATAATTCTGGTAAGTGGTTGGAGATTTATAGGAAAGATTAGATTAATTCTAGGATGGGTTTATTTTTTTCATAGGACTCATCAATTTTATGTTTTGTATATGCTAAAAGTTCTTTTGGACTTTGAGATGAATTTAATCTCTTTTTGATTTCTTCAATTCTTGTATTTCTTGTTGATAATTGATAATCTATTAATTCTACAAATGGTAATGAAGGAAATATTTTTTCTGAGATTAAATCTGCTATTGCTTCTCCAAATTCTCTAATTCTTAATTGTGATTCTTGTATTTGTAATCTTCCAAGACCTTCTGATCCTGGTTTTTTAAATAGATGAGAATCATTTTCAGTTGGCGCTGGATATTTTCCATGAACTTTTTTATCATAAAATGGTTCTAATCCTAAAAAAGATTTTCTTACATCACTATAAAATTTTGTTTCTGCAAGACTCCAGTGAACTAATTCATGTGTAAATATCATTGGAAATTTTAAAGCTTTATAATGATTTTCGAGCAAATATTGGTTTCCGCGAGCTAGGAGATCTTGGGTATTCATTGGAAAAAATATTTCAAAAGCTAAAACTGTTATTGGTGGTATATAAATAAAATCCATCGTTGGATTATGTCCAGCCATGGCTTCTGGACTAGAAAATGCTGGAATGACTGATTCTTCACAGAGACTTTGGAGAGCACTAAAAGATTCAAGATCAGAGATTATGCCATTTGGTCGAATTGCTTTTCTATGGGCTGTATCTATTCTATTATTTACTTTATTGTCCCCTATAACTACAAGTTTTCCTTCTTGAATACTAATTCTTTCAATGCCCCCTAATATTACTTCTAAATTTGCATCTCTAGTTAGATGTTCGCTAGTGACCTGATATAGCGTTCTAATTGGTTTTTCTAATGTTTTTGGTCCTTGATAGTTTAAGTTCATTTTTGGGTTTTCTAATGATAATAAGAGGCTTTATAAGTTTTTTTATTTTTTAATAGGTTATGCAAAGAAAAATTCAAATTTTAAGCCATGGTATAAAATATAAAGATGATGTTTCTGTTAGAAAAGTAAAAACAAGTATATTTAATGATGAAGTATTAAATGATGAATTTACGGTCTTTGCAAAGAGAAATAATGAGTTAAATTTTCAGTGGTATACTTCAAAAATACCGAATTTCCATTCTCTTAAAGTAGTTGATGGTAAAGTAGTTTATGAAGTTGGCGATAGTAATTCCATAGAAGCACTAGGATTTTTATCTTTAGTTAGAAATAGAACTAATTCATTAAAAATTTTAAATCAAGATAGATTTGCTGGTCTTAGAAATGTTATAGAACAAAATGGAACTTTTTATTTAACTAATTCTTATTTTGGGCTAACACAGAATATTTTAGGAGTAACTAAAGATGATGAAATTGTCTTATTAAGAAGATCCAAACAATTAAGTGGGGGCCCAGGAAGATATAATGTTTTTGCTGGTTTTATATCTGGTGTTAATGAAATTGATGGAAGAAAAATTGAAATTACTGATTTTACTAAGCAAGCAATTGCTGAATTAAGTGAAGAAAGTGGATTAAATACCTCTGAGATTGATGTTAGAAGATTGCAACTTACTGGACTAGTTAGATGTTTATATAATTCTTATTTGCCTGGTTTAACCTGGGTGTATAGATTTGGTAATTTAACACGAGATGAACTATTAGCAGCTATGAGAAGAGCTAAAAAATATGATAGAGTGCATTTAGAGCATGACTCTGTTTTCTTTTTACCTATAGGTAGAATACCTTTGTTATTTGATGGAAAACCACTCGTTGATAAGAGAGGAGTTAAGTTTGATCCTTTAATAAGTGAAGATGATTATAGTAAAACCGGTATTGTTGATGACACTATTGGTAGCATACTTTCTTATTTGAGAAGTAATAACCATGGCGTTTTTGAAGAAGCTATGGCTGCTTTAGAAAAAAGAGGTTTAGTAGTTGAAGTAACTGATATCATTGAATGTAATGAAAAATTTACTTTTAGATAGTAGAAACATTTAAATATGGTTGATTTATTGGTTCTGCTATGATAAAAGCAGTTATTTTTGACCTGGGAAAAGTATTAGTTGATTTTGATATGAATAGAGTTTGGAGTGGATTAGCTAAATATACAAATATTCCTACTTCTGAAATGGAGAGTCTAGTTTATGAAACTTCTGATAAAGATGTGTTAAAATATGGCACTTCTAAAAAACAAGATATGGTTGCTAAATACAATACAGGAGAAATTAACGATCAGGTATTTTTTGAGTGGATGCAAGAAAAATTGAAACTGAATGGTATAGGTTTTAATGAATTTGCTAAAGCATGGGGTGATATCTTTACTATTAATCAACCAATTTGTGATTTAGTAGATAGATTATCAAGAAATGGATATAAATTGGTTGCATTAAGTGATACTAATCCTATACAGATGAGGCAAATTATGGCAATAGTGCCTGATATGCATGTATGGTTTGGTGATAGAATTGTTACATCATATGATCCTAATGTTATGAGTATGAAACCAAATGAGAAGAATTATTTAGAAGCTAGATCAAGAGCAAGAGCAGAATCTAAAGAATGCGCATATGTTGATGACAGACAAAAATATGTTGATGCTGTTGTGAAGTTTGGAATGCATGGTTTATTTTATGATTGGGATAATGAAGCTAAGAGAGATGAATTATTAGTAGATAATTTAAGAAAATTAGGAGTTAGATGTTAAAATGGCAGATGAACCCGTTTTAGAGATATGGAGTAATAAAAGATTAAGTATACATTTTCACGAAACAAAATCAATTGGAGAAGCTCCTCTTGATGACAAAATCAAATCCTTTTTAGAGAGTAATATAACACTATCAAAAAATGATCGAATTGCTTGTTTATATGAATTGCAAATATTTCAATCATCTAATTGGATGGATCCGAACACATGTGATTGGATTATTACAGAAGCTCCTTTTTCTTGGCATTATGGCTTAAATAAACCAACTAAAGGACAAAATGAAGTCGTTGAGAGAGAATATCCGAACAGGCATAAAATCGGGCTTGATGCCGGGATATTGCCAATTGGTGTAATGGGCGTAACTCTGACAGAAGATAAAAGTTTCATACTCGGAATCCGAAATCCTGCTTCTACACATACTGTTGGTAATTATTGTCTAGTTCCTGCAGGTTTTTGTAGTCTTAATAGAAAAAACGTGGAAGCTAAGAGTATATTTGTGGACACTATCCGTAGAGAATTTTTAGAGGAAGTAATATACAATGAAAGAGGGTTTAACGAATTGAACCAAGCAACAGTAGAAGCATTAGTTAGGCCTCATATGGAAGAGCGTACTGCACGTGGGCTAACTTACGTAGATCAAGCTACAAACCGTGGTTTTGGATTGCCAGTTTTAGTCCACATAAAATATACTACATCAGTCTTAAGGGATTTATTGAAAGCAAAAGATCCTGACGGTGAACACTTGGGTTATTTATTAAGAGAATTTTCACCTGGGTCTATTGAAGACTTAGTTAGAGAATATAAACAAGCAGTTGAGATACACACTGTTGGTGCTCTGCTTTGTATAGGTGCTAATGAATTTGATAATGGTATAGAATGGTATAATAAAATGGTAAATGAAGTTGTGCCTCAGAATTATGGAAGAGTTTTGACTTTACCAGGGGATACCTTTGATAAAGGAAGAAAGGTAGTTGAAGTTATTAAAGAAACTATGCCTCAGAGATATCC
>CAYSNL010000032.1:0-9041 GCA_964432435.1 Candidatus Woesearchaeota archaeon
GGCATTGAGTCCTAAAAATAAATAAGAAATGTTTAATTATTCTAAATCTAATTTTTTCTTTATTAAATCAGCTATTAGTTTTGAAGTACGAGTGTAATGGAAGTTTTTAACTGCGTGTTTTCTTCCTTCTTTGCCCATTTTTTCCCTTAAATCTTTATCTTGCATTAATTTTAAAGTAAACTCTGCCAATTGATCAATGTCTGCTCTATAGGCTAATGTTTTTGGTTTGTCAAATTTAATTAAGAATCTTTCTTTAAATCCCATAGATCTTGTAGCCCATTCTTGTTCTAGGTCTATTGTTTCAGCAACATCTGCTAAAAATCCTGTTTTTTTATGTATTATTGTTTCTTTAGGGCCCATTTTATTAATTGAAATTACTGGTTTACTGCAAGCTTCTGCCTCTAATTGTATCAAACCAAAACCTTCTAATCTAGAAGGAGCTGCATAAATGTCGCAGGCGTTTAATAGATAAGTCATGAAATCATGTGAAAAACAACCGTCAATGAAAATAATCTTTTTTTCATCTATGTTTAATTCTTTTATTAATTCCATTTCTTCTCTATGATGGTCTTTTGCAGACTCACTAGGCCAAGCTTTGCATAAATATTTCCAATTTTTAAATTCACCGTTTACTTTATGTAGAGCACGAATCATCTCTTGGGCTCCTTTACTAGTAACGTCACCGCCAACTGTTGCAATTAAAACTTCATCATCTTTAATTCCGAACATTTCCCTAATTTTATTTACTTTTGGATCTGTCTTGGGAATTGGTTTAATTTCATTTGTGTCTATCCCAATATATACTGGATGAATATTTTTTCCAGAGACACCATCACGTACATAAACCTCTTTAACCCATTCGCTAGTTGTTAGTATTAATGGTAATTCATTTAATATATCATGATAATTAGCTATCCATCCATCTGCTACAAACCAAGGAACTGGAGTAATATTATGTTTTTTTGGTTCCAGAACAAGATTTGGTGTTTCATTCCATACACCAATACCTATTGATACGTCTGGTTTTAGGTAATGGTATATCCATTCTTTTTGATGGCCGCCTTGTTTATCACAAGGTGCTACTTCTTCTCCGTTTTCTAACATGCCTTTATAAAGAAAATGACCTTGCAAGCTTAATCCATCTGGTTGCACGGGGTAAGTATATTGTATAATACTTTTCAAAATTTCACTTCCATGAATGTTTCAATGCCTTTGGAATTTTCTTCTTCAAAGCTACCTTTCTTAAAACCATACATATCTGTAATAATTTTTTTCTTGATTTTAGTTTCTTCTTCAGTTAGTTTCATCTTCTTGTTGAATTTTGAGTTGTAATATGAGAAAAATACTAACTTTTTTGCTTTAAGTATCTTTTGATTCATCATTTTTGTGACTGCTTGATGTACTTCTTTGTGTCTGATGTGACCATACTCGCCGTTTGAGTTGTGAGTGAAGATGTAATCGTAGTTAGTTTGAGTTAAATATTTTTTAATCTTATTAATTATTCTTTCAATTTTAACTTGTTTTTTGTTTGTGTCGTTTAGGTTGTCCATGAAAGATTTAGCATTATAGAAACTACAGACATTTTTAAACTTTACAGATCTATCTTTATCGTGTTTTCTACATAAAGAGATTATTGTCCAGTCATAGTTTTTATGTCTTAAAATAAATCCGCCCATCCAGATTGTTTCATCATCTGGGTGAGCTACTATTATAAGTGCTTTTGTCATTATCTTTTGCTGAATTTTTTTATATTAAGGAGTGTAGTATGCAATATCCTTTGCAATGCTTCTTTACTGTAAAATGCGCTATGTGGTGTGATTATAACATTTTTTTGATTTAGTAAAATATGATTTCTTAATAAAGTTCTAATATCACATTCTTTAGGAAATTGTTTTGCTAATAACTGTGTTTCTTCTTTAATAAAACATTCTTCTTCTAAAACATCTAAGCCTACGCCGATAAGTATATTATTTTTTAAGCCATATAGTATTGCTTCCGTTTCTACTATTTGGCCACGTGCCGTGTTTATCAATAATGAACCTCTTTTGAATAATTTTATATTTTTTTTATTAATCATATGGTGGGTTTCTTTATTATATGGGACGTGTAATGTTATTATGTCTGATTTTTTTAATAGATTATTTAATGTTGTATATTTAAGATCTAATTTCTTTGCTAATTTAAGATCTTTGTCTTTGCTATAACTAATGATTTTCATTTCAAAACCATGTGCTATCCTCGCAACATGAGAACCTATATGACCCAGACCAATAATACCAATTGTTTTGTTTTTTAGATCAAAACCTTCTAACCCATTTAATGAGAAATCATTTTTTCTTGTTTTATCATGGGCGTCACAAATCTTTCTGCTTAAAGCTAAAATTAAACCAAAAGTATGCTCTGCTACGGTATTTTCACCGTAGAAAGGAACATTTTCAACTTTAATTTTTCTTTTATTGCATTCATTAATATCTATATGATCTACTCCTGTGGACATAGTTGATATTAATTTTAGATTTGGAAGTAAATCTAGGATTTCTTTATTAATATTTGAGTAAATAAAAATGACTATGGCGTCAACCTTCTTTATTCTTTTTGCTTTATCTTTTGTTAATATACTTTTAAAGAAGATTAATTTATGTTTTTTTAGTTCTTTTTTCAATATACCCCTTTCCCAATTTTCCAGTTCAAAAAATGCAATTTTCATAGAAGCTCTTTTATTATTCCTTTAGGATTCCTTGATAGTGTAACAGCGCTTGAAATTAAAACGCCCTTTGCACCTAACTTTTTTGCTATTTGGATGTCTCTTTTATTTTTAACCCCTGCGCCAACTAAGATATTTGCCTTTACTTTTTTTATAGTTTTTTTTATTAAATCTGGTTTTGCTTGTGAAATAGAAATGTTGCCTGCTATTAATTCTGGAGGTTCTAATGCTATAAAATCTGGTTTTAATTTAGATATTTTTAAAGCCTCGTTTGTGTTTCTTGCGAAAACTACTGTTTTTAATTTTACTTCTTTGCATCTTTGAATTGTTTTTTTCAAAATATCAAATTTTAATTTATGTTCTGAATGATTTAGGAATGTTCCTGAAGCGCCAGCTGCTTTTATTGCTTCTGGTAAAATAAAACCGGTATAACGCCCTGGTTCGTAAGGATCTATATGTTGAGAATAAACTTGAAGATTTGTTTCTTTTTTAACTCTGTAAATATCTGATGGTTGTAATCCGAGTATAATACCATTATCTATTTGTTTTATTATTTTTGCTAATTTAATTACTTCACTACCCTGCTTGTAAGTTTTAAGATTAATAATCAGTATGTTCCCTCTTTTCATACTTAAGATTAAAATTAGAGATTATTTAAATATTACTATCATAAAAATTTTAATACTTCATTTACAGATCTATTTTTAAAAATTATTGTTTTCAAAGCTTTGGTTATTTTTAATGGTTCTTTATACTGCCAAACATTTCTTCCAATCGCCAACCCTATGGCCCCTGAATTTATAATATCTTTTGTTTGTTCTAATAATAATTTTGGGTTTGTTTTTATACCTCCGGCAATAACTACCTTTGTTTTACCTGCACATTTAACGATCCATTTCAAATCTTTAGGATTATTGTTATATTTAATTTTGATAATATCTGCGCCCAATTCTAAACCTATCCTGGCTGAATAAGCTAAAATATCTCTACTTAATTCATTTTTAATTGATTTTCCCCTTGCATACATCCACGCAATTACTGGGAGATTATTTTCATGAGCTTCTCTTTCTATTCTTTCAAATTCTTTAAACATGATATGTTCGTGTTTGCTTCCAATATAAATTGTGTAACCAACTGCTTTTGCTTTTAATTTAATTGCTTCTTTTACCGTGCATAGTTGGGTAGCTATTGGGTCTCCCTTTACTAAGTTTGTTTTTCCGTTTAATTTTAGGATCAAAGGTATTTTGCTTTTTTTATAATATTTTTCAGCAATGCCTTTTTGAAAAATAATAGCATTATATTTACCTTTTTTAGCTATACCTAGGATGTACTTCGGGTCTACATTTTTATCATTAAAATCAATAGGTCCATGTTCTAGTCCTTGATCATAGGCAAGGAATAAAGCTCTGTTTTTTGTTAGTAATTTACTTAACATTTTTCCAATACAATAATTTATTTTTTGCTCCGAAATATTTTATAACTGATTCTGAATTTTTTTGTCCTATCTCTAATGATTTTTTTATATTATTTGTTTTAATAATTCCTGCTACGAAACCTGAAGCAAAAGCATCTCCTGCTCCTGTTCTTTCAACTACTTTTATATTCTTATGTGGCTTTATTGAATAAACTTTTTCCCCATCATAACAATATGCTGGTTTATCCCTATTAGTAATGCAAACAATTTTAGGGCCTAATTTATGCAATCCTTTCAATAAATTTTTATTTTTAGTTAAAAGTTGTGCTTCTTCTTTGTTTAATATTAAAATTGTTGATAATTTTAGTAGGGGGTTAAGTTTTTTTGGGTCTTTTTTTATTTGATAATTGCTAGGATTAAGGACTAATTTAGCACCTTTTTTTGTTAATAATCTTGCTAATCTTAATTGAGTTTTGAAACTTTCTTCTAACATAGAGGAATAGTAAAGCCAACTTGTTTGAGGAATTTTAATTTCATTTAATCTTAGGTTATCATTTACGCCTTTATATGTTAAAATTGTTCTGTCATGTTGTTTGCTATCTAATATTATTGATAAACCCGTTAATCCTTCTCTTTTACCTAAAAAGATTATTTTTTCTTTTTTAAGTAATCTTAATATTTTTTCACCATTTGTGTCGTTACCAACCTTTCCAATATAAGCTGTTTTTAACCCCAATCTTGAAAATGCAACTGCTGTGTTTGTACCGCCGCCACCGATATCTTCTTTTAAATCTTTTATTAATAATTTAGAACCTACATCATAATACATCTTTTTTCCTTTTTCATGTAGGTTTGTATTTACAAATAAATCAATTACATTACTTCCGAATGTGACTACATCGAACATTTAGCACCTCTTTTATTGTTTAATGAAACATTAGAAATTTATAAATATTTAGTTTTAAGTTTTTTCTTTTAAAAATAGTCTTTTCTGTTTTGCACGTCTACATAGAAAGATTTATAAATAATGTAGACGTATAAATGATATGGTGTATACTGAAATTAAGGAAAGAAATGGAAGAAAATATTGTTATAGAGTTATTTCTATTAGGAAAGGAAGTAAGGTTATGAAAAAAAGAAAATACCTTGGGGTTAATTTAACATCCGAAGAATTGTCTAATAAAGAAAGAGAGGCTGATAACGGATTTAAAACTAATAAGAAAATGAAAGAAATAGAGAAATTAAAGCCCAGGATAATCAAAATTTTGAAGGGATATAATATAAAAAAGGCTGGAATATTCGGGAGTTATGCTAGAGGAGAACAGAAAAAAAATAGTGATATTGATATATTGATAGAAAGACCAAAAGGTATGGGATTAGAATTTGTGGGAATGCAATTGGAACTTGAAGATAAATTAAAGAAAAAAGTACATTTGGTTACTTATAAGTATATACATCCAGGATTAAAAGAGAATATACTTAAAGATGAGGTAAGGATAATATGAGAAGAGATGTAAGTCTTCTGTTGGATGATGTTTTAGAAAATATAAATCTAATTGAGGATAGTTTACATAATAGAAATAAAGAAGAATTTTTAAAAGATAGAACGATTCAAGATGCAACAGTACGTAGGCTAGAAATTATTGGTGAAGCAACTAAAAATATTCCACTAAATATAAAAGAAAAACATCCTGAAATGGAATGGAAAAAAGTTGCCGGGACTAGGGATATAATTATTCATACCTATTTTGTTGTTGATTTAGATCTAGTTTGGGATATAATCAATAAAGATATTCCCATTTTAAAAAAACAAATAGAAAAAATAAAGAGAGAATTGGAAAAAGAATAAATATTATTTCAACACCTTTAATCCAGGAAGTTTTTTTCCTGCTATATATTCTATTAATGCACCGCCGCTTAAACTAATATAGCTTATTTTCTCCTTATTTATATTTGACTCTCTTACTGCTTCGCTTAGATGACCACCGCCAATTAAGGAAAAAGCTTTGGATTTTTCAATTGCCTTTAGTATTTCATAAGTTCCTTTACAGAATTGTTTTTTAGAGCAATCCCCTGCTGTTCCTTTCATAAAAATGGCTTCTGCTTCTTTTATTTCACTAATATACTCTTTAATGGTTTCTTTTCCTATATCGTAAATTAAATAATTAGAAGGAAAATCTTTTAGTTTTAGTTCTTTTCTTTTTTTGTTTATTTCAATTGCAAAATCTATAGGTCTTTTTTGGGATTTTAGTTTCTTTTTTAAATCTTTTAGGATAAATACTTTGTCCTTTAAGAATTTATTTTGAGCTCCAAAATTAAAACCTTTAGATATTAAACATAATTGACCAAATAGACCGCAAGTAATAATCTTTTTTTTATCCATCAGTAAAATATTTTCTTCTGGTTTTGCTCCGCCTAAAATATATAGTGTGTTTTTTGAAGTTATCTTTTTTATTGCATGGAGTTCTTTTTCCATTACCCTACCAATACAATGCGGTAATATTTTGGGAAAACTAACTATGCTTGTTTGAGCTCTATGACATACTGAAAAAGCATCATTTATGTAAATATCAAACAAAGGAGATAATGTTTTTACTAACTTATTACTAATTGAGGGAGCAAACTCTTCTTTTAAAAAACGAATGTTCTCTAGTAATAAAGCTTCTCCGGGTTTTAATGATTTTATTTTATTTATTGCTTTTTTGTCTATTATTGAATTAATGAATTTTACCTCTGTGTATTTATTTAATAACTTTGTATGTTGTTTTAAGCTTGTAAAATCAGAACTTCCGGGACGACCTTGATGAGCTAGTATAACGATGATTGCTTTTTTATTCTTTAGTTCATTAATTGTTTTTGCATGGTCTATTATACGTTCATTTAATAAAACTTTTTTATTAACAACATCAGAATTCAAATCAACCCTTAAAAGAACTTTTTTATTTTTAAAATTAAAATCATCGATAGTTTTCATGTTTTATCTAAATTTACTAATCAATTTCAATGCGTCAATCATTCTGTAACCGTAGCCGTATTCATTATCATACCAACCAAACACTTTTATCATATTTTTATTTGCTCTTGTGCATAAACCATCAATAATAACAGAGTGAGAATTTCCAATAATGTCGCTAGAAACTAATTCTTCTTCTGAATATTCTATAATATTTTTCATTTTTCCTTTAGAAGCTAGTTTAAATGCATTATTCACTTGTTTTACTGTTACAGTTTTTTTTAATTCACAAACTAAATCTGTTATAGAACCACAACCTACAGGGACACGCATTGCTATTGTGTCCAGTCGATTCTTCATTTTGGGTATTGCTTGAATAACTGCGGCAGCTGCTCCCGAGCTTGTTGGTATTATGTTTAAAGCAGCAGCCCTTGCTCTTCTAAGTTTTTCATGAGAATCATCTAATAAATTTTGACTTGATGTATATGCGTGAACTGTTGTTGCAAATCCTTTTTTAATTCCAAATTTATCATCAAGAACTTTTACCATGGGGGCGAGGCAATTTGTTGTACAAGAGGCAACTGAAATTATTTTATGCTCTTTTTTTAACATTTCATTATTAACACCAGGAACTAAAGTAACATCTGGATCATGAGATGGTGCTGAAATAAGAACTTTTTTTGCTCCTGCCTGTAAGTGTTTTTTTACTTGCTCTTTATCTGTGAATATGCCTGTTGATTCTACAACAAAGTCGATCTTAAGTTTTTTCCAGGGTAATTTAGAAGGATCACGTTCAATTAATGCTTTTATCTTTTTATTATTTACTTTTATGTAATCTTTACCATATGTTACTTTCCTGTTGTATTTGCCATAAATTGAATCATATTGTAAAGTATATGCTTTAATTTTAGAATCAGATGTGCTGTTTACTGCTATTACATTTAGATTATTTTCCAATGCTACTTTAAGAACTGTCCTGCCTATTCTTCCAAAGCCATTAATAGCTATATTCAATTAAATCACCATCTTTTTGTTAAATAAATAGATTTTAGAGATTAATAAATCTTATGATAAATTTTATAAAGAAAGATTTATATATCTTAAAAACTGCCCGTATAATATGAAGATTGATGAAGATATGGCGGAGATAATCGGAATACATATTGGGGACGGGTGTATTAGTATTAATGATAGATATAAGGAATATTATCTTGGTGGTGACTTAACGGAAGAAAAGGAGTATCATGATAAATGGGTTTCTAGATTATTTAATAAAAAGGTTATGCTTCCTCTGTATAATAAAAAGATTAGATATAAGGAATATAAAAAAACGGGAGTTTATGCTTTTTACATTTTTGATAGTAAAATAGTGAATTTTTTTATTAAGCTAGGAATACACTCCGGAACTAAAATAAATATGGGTGTTCCAACTGAAATAAGAAACAATAAAAAATTGGCTAAAAGATTTTTGAGGGGGTTGTTTGATACTGATGGAAGTATTTATTTTGATAAGAGCAGAGTTGTTAAAAAAGGAATAAATAATATACCCCAAATTAAGTTAGGTACGGTTTCTGAAAATTTAATAAATGATATATTTGAAATGCTAATTGGATTGGGGTTTCATCCTCGAAAAAAGAAACCGTATAAAGGAAAAAAGGATAAAAATGCGGTTCATACTCTCTTGATATATAGGAGGAGTGACATTAGAAAATATATTAATGAAATTGGTTTTAAAAATCCTAAACATTATACTAAGTGGTTCGTTTATGAGAAATATGGTTTTTGTTTGCCGTATACTTCTCTAAAGGAGAGAAAAGATTTATTATCAAAAGTTTTATAAGCTATCTCTAAGTTACCCCTATACATTATGCGGGGATGCCGGAGTCTGGTCAAACGGGCAGGTCTAATTGAGTGCTAAACTTAAGACCAGTTAAGTTATCCTGTGGCTTAGTGCCTGCGCAGGTTCAAAT
>CAYSNL010000033.1:0-8736 GCA_964432435.1 Candidatus Woesearchaeota archaeon
AAAACAGCATATATAAAGAAAAAAAGAAAATTTACAGATATTAAATCTTTTCTTAGAAATTTAATAAAACAAAAAGAGATAAAAGAAAAAATAAAATTAATTTAAAGGCCAGTCTATTTCTAAGTTAACCAAGCCGAATAATTATTGCCACTATTATCTGGTAGTGAAAATAGAAAAGTATATAAATATGTATCAATCGGTTTATTGTAATAAAATTGTAATTATTTAATAATAAAATGAGAAACAAAGAGTTTAGAATAAGAAAGAAAATAGCAAAACATGGAGAAAACTCAATTATAGTTATACCCAAATTATTAAGGGAGGAATTAAAACCAAAAACCATTGTAGAAATTAATATTAAAATATTGGAGGTGCCAATACAAAATGAAAAGTGAAGATGTTAAAAAGATTTTGTATACTCTACCAAGAGGGATAGGTGACATGATGTTTTCATTACCCTTGTTACATTCTTTAAGAGAAGCATATCCACAAGCAGGAATATATGTTCCTATACCAAAAGATAAGAGACATGTATTAGACTTAGTTGGATTTTTAAAAACAACTCAGAGATATTTGCCTAAACCATCTGAAGATTCATTAGCAAGGGATAGGTGGCAAGCTTCTGTTAATGACGATACACGAGAAAAATATAGACTAGAGAAATTAATTTATGAGAAATACTTAGACAGAGAAGAATTTGATTTGGCTTTGGTTCCTAGGGATTTTATCATTGATAGTATTGATTGCCCTACACAAGTGTGTGAAACAGATTTAAGAAAAGTTGGGATTGATACAAGTGAGGGGCATATGGTTGATAGATTTTTAAGATTTGTAGATTATTTAGGTATTAAAAGAAAAATGTGTTTTGATTTAGATGTTGATAGAGAAAAAGAAACGACATTAACTTCTGGATGGAATGTTGAAAGTGATAACCCTTATGTTGTATTAAACTTTGGGGCTAGTTTAGGTAGAAAAGTTTGGTGTGATAAAGGTTATAGAGAAACAGCATCTTGGTGTTTAGATAATGGATTAAATGTTATTTTAGTAGGAGATAATGATTATTTTAACACAGCATTAAGAATACAATGGGGAGAAGGAAGAGTTCTTAATGCTGTGTTAAGGCAAGGTTATTCTTTTGATCTAGAAAATTTTGCACGTTTATCATTAAGAGCAAGAGTAGTTATAAGTCCAGATACTGGGGTTCTACATATTGCTGATGCTGTTGGTGCGAGAGTAGTTGGTTTATATGGTCCAACATCACCAACAAAATATGCACCATACAATAATAGAAAAAATGTAATCTCTAGACATAATAGTGATCAAAATGTTCAGAACATACCTTCGAAAGAAGTAATTAAAAAAATTTAAGAGGTAATACAAAAGTGAAATTAGAAGAGATAACAAATAAATATGAACATCCTATAATTGGTGTAATCTGTGCTACATCGCCTTTGCCAGGTTATGATAGTGATGATGCTTATAGACTAGGTTATGAACTAAGAGGGGTTGTAGACAAACTAGGTAGTTTATTTACTGGAGGAGTTTCTGGGGTAGGAATTGATGTTTATAGGGGCATAGTTGATTATTGTTTAGAAAAAGGAGTAGAGGATAAATTTTTTGTTTTATTTCCCGACAGGGATTTTGAACCACCACAAGAATATTTCAAATTAGCTGAAAGAACAAAAAATGGAATTTTAAGAGTAGAAAAAGTAGGTCAAGATATGGAAGAAAGAAGGTCTTATGTTGGAGCAGTAGCAGATTTATTAGTGCTAGTTAATGGTTCTGTTGGAACAATTGACGAAGCATTAAAAGGTTTATTCTTAGGAAAGCAAGTTGTTTGTCTACAAAATTCTGGGGGAGCAGCGGATGTTATTTCTAAGTTTAAGAGAGGAGAGATAGATATTCCTCTAAATGTAAATAGAGAATTAATAAAACCATTTGATACTATAAGTGAAATAGTAAATTATTTATCAAACAATACATTATATAATGGGGGGATTGAAAATAGAAAATGACAAAATTAGAGGATTTTTTAAGAAAAAATAATGATCCAAATAAGAGTTTGGAAGTTATAAAACCTAGGAAAGATTTAAACAATTCTATTAAATTGTTATCCTATCATCTGAATGAAGTGTCAATCGTGAAGGACCTTAGTAAAATCTTAAAAAATGAACCTTCCTACTTTAAAAAAATATTTGATAAGAGATTTATTGAGTATTCTAAAATTCCAAGTATTATAAGCAATAAATTTAGCAATATTCAATTTTCTCCATTAGGTCTTAACCTAATTGTCAGAGATCCTGTTTCAATTACTGCAGATAATATTGGAGAATTTGCATTGCCTCTTGTAGAATACATACACCAAACACAGCCAGATTATGTTGTAGCAAGCGATAGGGGGGCAAGATTATTAGGTCTTGCAGTATTTAGACTGCATAACAGATTATACGGAAGATTTCCAACTGCTGATGGAACAATTAGATTTAGAAGATTTAGTAAGAGCAATACTCAAGAAGCTACTGAAGAACATATACAACCATTAGTGGATGAGATGTTAGCATACAAAAAGAAACCAACTGTTTTAGTATTAGATGATTGGGTTTGTTCTGGTGGCACAAAGAGATTAGCTCAAAATGTATTGGATAAATTGGGTAAGGGAAGAATAAAGACTAAATTTGGAGTCTTAGTTGGAGGCGGAGCAGATGTTTCAGGACATAACGGACAAACATCTGGTTTTGCAGGAGTTACTGCCTGGAGAGATGATTCAAATATAATTGGAGTTAGATATGGAAAGGACGATTGGGGCTCAACAGGTATAAAAGCACAACCCGTGAGAAGTGAACAGGCAAGAGATTATAGAAGAAGAATGTATTATGGGATTGATAGATTAGTTGAAAGTATATCTGAATCTATGAGACAATAAGAAAAATTAAGATTTAGCTCGCTCCATGCAATAATCAATAAGCCTATCTCTGATTTTTTGAAATTCCTCTGGACTAATTCCCTCAATTTCGTACACTAAACTTCCATTTTCTATCTTTTCATGTATATGAATGCCTTTTTCTCTAAACACAACATTAGATATTTTACCGCCCCAAATATCACTATTTCCTATATCCAAATTGTCTAAATAACCTTCATTAGAAAGAAAATTCATAATAAACCAAACAGAATTTACAGGTAGTCCAGTTAACTTTTCGAGCGACACAAAAAATAATTTTTTTGATTTTTATAAAGATTCATGAGATTTAAATCATATTTTCCATAATTACCTTTAAAAATTGAATAGAATCAATTTTCATAAGCCTTATAAACAAAAAGCGGCTTTGTGTAAATAGTCCTTAAATACATTTACTTTATACACAGACTAACAACTTTTTACACAAAGAGTTTACTTATTACACAAGAGCTACTTTATACACAAAGCCACAAAAAGCGTAAAATTTATAAATAACATAATTATACTAAATTCATAAGATTTCTAACCATTTAAGGGGTTAAAAAGAAATGGATGATATTAAAGATCATATAAGGAAAGGTACAACAACTGTAGGTATTGTCTGTAAAGATGGTATTATTCTTGCAGCCGATAAAAGAGCAACTGCTGCTGGACGCATTATATTAAACAAATCAGTTGATAAAGTATTCAAATTAACAGATAGTTTAGCAGTTACAATAGCTGGAAATGTATCAGATATTCAATTAATTACAAAATTAATAAAAGCAGAAATTTCATTAAAAACAATAAGAACAGGAAAAACACCAACAGTCAAAGAAGTTGCAAATTTATTAGGAACAATAATATATCAAAATATTAGGAAATTTTCAGTTATTCCTGGTATTACAGCATTCTTATTGGGCGGAAAAGATGAAACAGGACTTCATTTATATGAATTAAGTCCTGATGGCTCCGTAATGGAACATAAAACATACATGGCAGATGGTTCTGGTTTTATGATGGCCCTAGGTGTTCTCGATACTCTATATAAAGAAAATCTTCAAACCCAGGAAGGTATTAAATTAGCAGTAAGAGCAGTTAACGCGGCAATGCAAAGAGATGCAGCAACAGGAGAAGGGATAGATGTTCTCACAGTAACTAAGGAAGGGGTCAAAAAAGTTTTTGCAAAAAAACTCGAAACACAAATTCAGTTTTAATTTCTTAAATTAACAAAAAAATGGAAATATTAGATGAATTATTAAAGTTTATACCAGATAAGTCTAAAATATCTGATACAAGCTTTGAAGGTGCAAATATTATACTCTATACAAAGGACAAGGATTTTTTTCTTGATTCAAATGGAGTATTAAAAGAGATAGTTAACTCTATCAAAAAACGTGTAGAACTAAGACCAGACCCTTCAATAACAATGGATTTGGAAAAAACAAAAGAAATAATAGAGAAATTAGCTCCATCTGAAGCTGGTTTAACTAATATTTTATTTGATCCGCAACGTTCATTGGTAACAATAGAAGCAGAAAAGCCAGGTTTAGTAATTGGAAAACAAGGTGATTTGCTCAAAGAAATAAAAAAACAAACCCTTTGGATACCAATCATTAGGAGAGCACCGCCAATAAAATCAAAAATAATTGAAAACATTCGTCAAGTTTTATATGAAAATAATGATTACAGAAAAAAATTCCTTAATAAAGTTGGAAAAAGAATTTATGGTGGCTGGACAAGAAATAAACAAAATGAATGGGTAAGAATCTCTATTTTAGGTGCTGGAAGACAAGTTGGGAGATCCTGCTTCTTTTTACAAACACCAGAATCAAGAGTTTTAATTGATTGTGGAATTAATGTTGCAGCACAGGGATCAGATCAATACCCGATGCTGGAAGCCCCAGAATTTAACTTAGAACAATTAGATGCTGTTATTTTAAGTCATCCACATGTAGATCATTCTGCTTTTGTTCCATGGTTGTATAAAATGGGTTTCAAAGGCCCTTGTTATATGACAGAGCCTACTAGAGATATCGCAGCTTTATTATGTTTGGATACAATAGAATTAGCACAAAAAGATGCATCTAAATCATTGTATTCTTCAAAAGATGTTAAGGAAATGGTAAGGCATACAATCCCTCTTGAATACGAGGAAGTTACTGATATAACTCCTGATATAAGAATAACATTGTATAATGCAGGTCATACCCTAGGCTCTTCAGTAGTCCATATTCATATAGGTAATGGAATGCATAATTTAGTTTATACAGGGGACTACAAATTCTTAAGAACAGAATTGCTAGAACCGGCTATAAATAAGTTTCCGAGAGTTGAAACAATTATAACAGAAGCAACTTATGGTTCAAAAGAAGATGTTTTGCCAGCAAGAAAAGTTTGCGAAGATGAAATAATAGATTTAATTAAAAAAACAGTTGAAAGAAATGGCAAGGTATTAATACCAGTCTTGGGAGTTGGTCGTTCTCAAGAAATAATGTTAATTCTTGAAAAAATAATTCGTGAAGGTTTATTAGAAAAAATTCCTATTTATGTCCAAGGTATGGTGTGGGATATAACTGCTATTCATACTGCATATCCAGACTACCTGAATAGGAATGTAAGAAACTCAATTTTTCATCGCGATCATAATCCTTTTTTATCAGATATCTTTGCTAGAATTGTATCAAGAAAAGAGCAGGATGATGTTATTGAAAACTCAGGACCATGTGTTATTTTAGCAACATCAGGCATGATGACCGGAGGAGCTAGTGTTGAATATTTCAGAAGACTGGCAGATAATCCTAAAAACACCATAATGTTCGTAAACTATCTAGGTGAGGGCTCATTAGGTAGAAGGATACAGAATGGTGAATCAGAAGTTCAAGTTCCAGGAGAAAGAGGAATGGAAATAGTTAAAGTAAACATGGAAGTTAAAACTATAGCTGGATTAAGTGGTCATGCTGGAAGAGCAGAGTTGGTTCGTTATTTAAGTACATGTGATCCAAAACCAAAAAAAGTGATAATTGTTCATGGTGAATCATCTAAATGTTTGGATTTAGCTTCTTCTATACATAAATCAGTTAGGGTCGAAACTAACGCGCCTAAGAACCTGGAAGCGATTAGGTTGAGATAATTTATTATTCCAAAACTAATCTCCCTCTTTGCCAATCAAATATTATTTTTCTAGCTGTTCTATCGGTATCTAATTCTCCTCCTTTTCTCAAATGGTTTAGTTTTCTAGATATAACATCTAATGTTTTCTCTGAGGTTTTCTGTACTTTTATTTTATAAAATTCTTCTAATCTTTTTGGATTTTTTTTAACAAACTTGTCAATTATCTCCATAGCAACTAAATCAATATCTTTTATATTCTCTGGATTTTTTATATTAGTCATAGCTCTTATGGATTCGCTTTTGGCAGACAATGGTATTACTCCGGGAGTATCTATCAAATAAATACCATCGCCTATTTTTAATTTTTGAACTCCTCTTGTAAGCCCAGCAAAAGGTGAAACTCTTGTAGATTTCTTTTGTTTTAAACAATTTATCAAAGAAGACTTACCAGTATTTGGATATCCTACCACAGAAATATAAACTGGTTTTTTCTTAATGCTTTGAAATATTTTTTTCCTTAATATTGTTGTCCCTAAATTAAATTTAGAAGAAACAAAAACGTTTGGTTGTAAATCTTTAACTTTTGTTTTTAATATATCATTGTCAACTAAATCGACTTTATTAATAACATAAATAAACTTTTTACCAAGTTCAACAATCTTTTTTTCAATAGATATATTCCTGGTTTCATCAGGAAATCTCGCGTCTAAAACAATTAAAACTAGAGTAGACCTTCTAATAACATCAATTACAGTTCTCCAATAATCCTTCTTCATAAAGAATCTTAATATATTGTAGTATTAAATCTTTTCTTATACATCAACATTAGAAAAAAGATAGCTTCCTATTGCAGTAACTATCACAGCTACAGCTATTAAAACCAGAATATCAAGAAAATATCCTGTATGTACCTCACCAGTTAATGCTCCTCTTATGCCATCAACACCGTAAGTTAACGGATTCAATCTTGTTAAAATTTCAATCGCCCTTGGAAAATTATTTATTGAGAAGAGGGCTCCTGACAAAAAGAACAATGGCATAATTATAAAGTTCATTATGATAGGAAAAGCTTGCATATCATCTAATTTCGATGCAATTGCAGTTGCCAGCGCAGTAAATAAAAAAGCAATCAAAAATAAGAAAAGTAAGGCAAATGGTAACATTGCCAGACTTACGGGACGAAAACCAACCAATAAGCAGATTAGGAAAATTAGTATTCCCTGAACTACCGCAACCGTTGCTCCACCGAGAGTTTTTCCTAACATTATGCTTATTCTAGATACAGGCGCAACCAGTGTTTCTTTTAGGAATCCAAACTGTTTGTCCCACACAACTTCCATACCGGAAAACATACCTGAAAACAACGCAGTCATAGCAATAATTCCAGGAGCAAGAAATTGGATATAATCGCCTCCTCCTGCTGCTTTATATATTGGACCAAAACCAAACCCCAAAGCTATAAGAAACAATATTGGTTGCCCTAAAAAACCTATCATTCTTCCTCTTGAACGCCAATATCTTTTTAGTTGTCTCAACCACATTATATAAATTGCACTCATCTTCCGCCCCACATCTTTCCAGTTATTTTCATCCTTTCTTTCCTTGTTGTACTTTCTTCTTCTCTAATAACATGTCCGGTAAGCTTCAAGAAGGCTTCTTCTAAAGAATTTGTTTTTGTTGATTTTTTCAATTCATTTGGAGTTCCTAATTTTATTATTTTTCCATTGTCAATAATCGCAATCCTCTCTGCTATTTTTGCAGCTTCCTCCATATAATGCGTAGTAAAAAAAACAGTCATTCCCTCTTCTTTATTTAATTTTTTTATATATTCCCAAACATGATTTCTTGTCTGAGGATCTAATCCTAATGTAGGCTCATCTAAAAATAAAAGTTTAGGATGATGTATTAACCCTCTTGCTATTTCCAATCTTCTTTTCATCCCACCAGAAAAAGTTTTTATATAGTCATCTTTTCTTTCCCACAAACCAACAAATTTCAACAAATATGGAATTCTTTCTTCTCTCGTAGTTTTAGGAACATTATATAAAACAGCATGAAAAACAAGATTTTCATAAGCTGTCAATTCATTATCTAAACTAGGATCTTGAAATACAATTCCAAAAGAACGCCTTACATCAGCCTGCTGTTTAACAGGATTAAAACCATTAATTTCTATAAACCCGCTTGTAGGATGGAGTAAAGTGGTTAACATTCTTATAGTTGTAGTTTTTCCTGCACCATTAGGCCCTAAAAAAGCAAATATTTCACCTTTTTTAACTTGAAATGAGACACTATCTACCGCAGTAAAGCCGTCAAATTTCTTTGTTAAATCCTCAACACTAATGATATTTTTCATATTTTTTTAAAATTATTCATTATATCTTTTCTTTCGAGATAAAATTTTTAATCTTTACTATTTTAATAATAACTTTAAAGTTTAAACAATAAAATTAAATATAAGTTAACCATTTATTATATTTATCCAGTTTTCCATGTACAACATCGGAATATATTTTCTTTAGTTTTAAAGTAATTTCACCAATTTTACCCTCGTTAATTATTACATCATCAACTTGCATTATTGGATGCACTTCAGCCGCTGTTCCAGTAAAAAAGGCTTCATCAGCATCCAAAACATCAATTAATTCCATTTCGGTTTTTACAACATCAAAATCCAGATCCTT
>CAYSNL010000034.1:0-8306 GCA_964432435.1 Candidatus Woesearchaeota archaeon
AACATTCCTAACATATAATGGTGTTTCCTTGTTCCATTTGAGTGTTAGACCATATTCATCAAATCTTGGAGTTAATGAAGGTAATAATCCAATTCCAAATTCATAAAAAATCCTATCCAATACACCATAATAATTTAAGTTACCATCTCTTGCAATAACTAGTTTCCCCATGAATACTTCAAAGGGTATTAAACCATCTTTTCTAGCTTCTACTTCTTTCCTGGATGATTCTGAAATAGCGGCTATGTTTGATAATGAAATTAATGTGGATTTTTCATTGATAAATGATTCTAATCCGTGGTTAGTATGTTTCACTTCTGGAACTTCCATTAGTACTATATCTGTTTGAGTTATATCTTTAAGAAAACCGTATACTAAATTGTTTCCTACATAAACTCTAACATAAGAATTTTTATAATCTTCTAATTGATTAGTTGGTGCTTTAAATCCGAATTGTGGTTTAGTTAACATAAAAAATATATTAAAAAAACACGTTTTTAAATCTTTCTATGTTGTTACTACCATTAAATAATTATTTAAATCCATATTTTCCTTTTAGAGGAACAAAAATAAAACTTAAACGATATTTATATAAAGAGCAATACCAGGCGTATTTGTATGGAAACAGAACAACTAATATTAAAAAAATTGGAAAAAATAGAAAAGGAAGTTGGAGAAATAAAGGAGAATATGCCGAATAAAGATATGTTTCTTACTTCTGAAGAGGAATTATTGTTAGAAGAAAGTTATGAGAACGAAAAAAAAGGCAATTTGGTATCTAGTGAAGATCTAAGAAAAGAAATTGGAATATGACTTTTTCCATAGGTTATGATAAACAACCGAGAAAGTTTCTTAAAAAGTCAGACAAACATATAGCTAAAAGAATCATGGATAAAATTGATCAAGTTTTAAAAGAAAATCCTGTGCCGCATGATGCTAAGTCTGTTGTTGGGAAATCTGGAGTTTTTAGGATTAGGATAGGTGATTATAGGGCACTTTACAGGGTAAATAATGTAGACAAAAAAATTATAGTAGTTAAGTTAGATAAAAGACAACGCGTTTTTAAATAATTATTTAAATCCATATTTTCCTTTTAGAGGAACAAAAATAAAATAACCTAGGTTTTCTTTTTTAAGTTGCAAATCTTTTTTAGTTATTTTAATCATTTCTTGTGATATTTTATCCCCTATAGGTGCTATTAAAATTCCTGGATCTTTTAATTGGTCTAAAATGAAATTTTCTATTTTTGGAACTGCGGCTGTAAAAATAACTCTGTCATAAGAGGCTTCTTCTTCATAACCCTTAGAACCATCTATGTTTAAAACTGTAACATTTTTATAATTTTTTAAATTTAGTTTTGCAAATTCTGCTAATTCTGGAATTATTTCTGTTGTGAAAATTTTTCCTTTTGGTGATAAAACTGATAATAAAGCTGCTTGATAACCTGAACCTGTACCTATTTCTAATATTTTGCTATCTATTTCTGGCTCTAAGGCTATGGTCATTATCATTACTGTGGATGGTTGGGATATTGTTTGATTAAAACCTATTGGCAAGGGAATATCTTCATAAGCTTCATGCTCGTAATTTTTAAGAATAAAATTTTCTCTTTTTATTTTTTTAAATGCTTCTAGATATTTTTCTTGAAATAAACCCTGATCTTTCCAATGCTTAATTAAAGTTTGTTTTTGCATGCTTTTTAAAGGATTTTGGAATATAAAAATATTGATAGAAAGATATATAAATAAAAAGAGATTTAAATTGATTATGTCAAAAGATGGTGATAAATATATAGATAGAATTTCTAAAAACGTATCTGGCAGATTAGGTATACCACAAGACCAGGTTGCAAAACTTTTAGGGAATGAACAATTGAAACAGGAATTGTCTTACTTAGAACACCAACATGTTCCAGAAAGAATTATATATGGCACTGTTAGCAAGGGGATAGCAGAAGCGATTACTGAAGGAAAACCGTTTAATGGAATAAAACCAGAAGATGTGGCTAGAGGTATTTATGAGAGTTTAGCCGCAGATAGAAAGTATAGAGCTGTTGCCCAGAACATGCTTGAAGATGGTATAATAGATAAAGGAGATGTAGGAAAGATAATAAAAAGAACTGAGCAAAGCAGCAAGGTCGCTGCTAGAACTGGTCGTGTCTTAGAAGATTTGTTAAAAAAAGCAGCGATTATTTTATTATTGTTTGGTGGAGTTTACTACATAGTTAAATCGTTTTCTGGGATTACAGGTGGAGTTATTGGGGTTTCTGGGGCAGCATCTGGTAATGTTCTTGTTGGGGTTGCCTTGTTTTCCCTTGCTTTAGCAATAACTCATTTTTTCATTAAAGAGTAATTGGTTTTACTTTCCTGTGTAGTTTTATTATTAATTACAAAAATATCTTCAAGAAATTATTCGATTGTTACACCATCAAGGTCTGCTTCGTTAGCCTCAGCTTCTTCTTTAGTAACCCTGATAATACCGTCTTTATGATGGGCCGGAGAATATATTGTATACATCTTCAGTTCTTCTGTGTTTGACGTGTATAACACCTTGCGGAAATTTTTGTTTTTTAAGGTGTCTTTTTCAATATTCGTAGTAAATCCTCTCATAAGTTTAAATTTAGTTAACAGATATTTAAATATCTTTTGGCTTGATTCTTTAAAACAATCCTTATATTCAAAGAGAATACAAGAAAATTATGTTAACATAACAGAAACTAAAGATTTATAAAGCTTAATTTAATGAGTCTTGCTATGGCTGATTTCAACCTAGAGTATCATTGTAGTTGCGGCACTTCGCTTGAAGTGAATAAAGACTTAAGGCCAGAATTAGAACGAGGAGATGAAGTAATTCTTAGATGTAGAAAATGTGCTTTTCTTGCTGTTGTAAAAGACAGGCAGATCATTGAATATATTCCGCCACTCACCACTCGACGATGGACAGAAACACATTATTAATTCTGTATATGCTTAATTCAGCTATGTTCTTGAAACTAATTTTTTTCATGATTATACTTGACTGAAATAATCTATTTAAAGGCATTGTTTATTGGATTGTTATGGAAAGATGTCAGTGCTGTGAAAGAGAATTTAAAAAATTTTATGACTATCCTCATGTTTTTATAAAAGATGTTTCTTTAATAAAACCTGAACAGGTTCACATAATAGAAATTTATATAAATAATGAATTATTTTTCTTGTTTAAGTAAGAGGTGGTAAAGATAACAGACATATTATGGTTTAAAGAAATTGGCAAGAATTCTTTAAATTTAGTTGGCGGTAAGGGTTTAAATTTGGGGTTAATGTATGCCAAGAGTTTTCCTGTACCTCCTGGATTTGTAGTAACTACAGAAGCTTATGAGAAATTCTTAAAAGAAACAGGCATTGAAGAAGAAGTTTATTCTATTTTAGATGATTTGGATATTGAGGATTCTGATGCGTTACATAATGCTGCTGAAAAAGTACAAAATTTGATATTAAATACTGAAATGCATGGAAGCATCAAAGCTGAAATTACTGAAGCGTATGACAATTTGAATATTGATATTGACGTGTTTAGGAAAGCGAGCAAACAAGCCTTGGATATAATAAAAGCTGGTAGAGAGAAAAGCTTTGTCGCTATAAGGAGCAGTGCAACTGCTGAAGACGCTGGTGATTTTTCTTTTGCAGGTCAGCAAGCTAGTTTTCTAAATGTTAAGGGTGAAGATGAAGTTGTAAAAGCAGTTCAAAAATGCTGGGCTTCTCTGTTTACCTCGAGAGCAATTTATTACAGGATTAAAAATAATTTTGAGCATAGGAAAGTGCTTATTGCTGTAGTTGTTCAAAAGATGGTAAATTCTGAAAAATCTGGAGTTGTTTTTACTAAAAATCCTAGCACTGGAGAAAATGAAATTATAATTGAAGCTGTTTATGGTTTAGGAGAAACAATTGTTTCTGGTAGCGTGACACCTGATCATTATGTGGTTGATCCTGAAACTATGCAGATAAAAGAGAAAAAAATTGAAAAACAAAGTTTTAAACTTATTAGAGAATCTAATCTTGGAAAAAATCTTAAAAAAAATTTAGGTGAGGAAGGAAGTCAGCAAAAATTAACAAATGCTGAGATTATAAAATTGGCTGATATTTGTAAAGAAATTGAAGAGTATTACAGGAAGCCACAAGATATAGAATTTGCAGTTGAATCTGGAAGAATTTATATTGTACAATCAAGGCCAGTGACTACAATTGGCAAAAAAATTGAGAAAGAAGGAATAGGGGAAGAAAAAAACATTGAAGAGAGGGAAGAAGAAATTTTATTAGAGGGTTTTGGTGCTAGCCCACATACCGGTTTTGGTAAAGTTAAGATCATACATGGCGCGGATGAATTAAATAAAATTGAACAAGGAGATATTTTAGTTACTGAAATGACTAATCCTGACTATGTCATCGCGATGAAAAAAGCTTCTGGAATAATAACTGATGCTGGAGGAAGCACTTGTTTTTCTGGAGATGCAAAAGTATTAACTAATCTGGGTTTTATGGATATAGAAAGGGCCTATGCTCTTATCCAAGAGAATAACGATTTAGTAATATTGGCATATGACACAGGAAAAAGAGTACCAGTCTGGAGAAGAGTTATTAATGCCTGGAAAAGAAAGTCTGATGCAATTAGAATTTCTGTATCACAAACAGGAAGGATTGAACATAACTATATCGATGTTACGCCAGAGCATAAATTCTTCACTTTTGATAAGCTGAACTTAATAAAAAAGGAGATTAACAAAATTATTAATGATGATGAATGTTTGTGTTTAATAGATAAAATTCCTTATACTGGATTGGAGGCAAATAAAATAAAACTTGCTTACTTGTGTGGTGCTCTATTCACTGATGGTTATATAAAAATAGATTACCACCATACCGGTAACCCAAGAAGAGGACATGTTGTTTTTACACAGAAAGAAACAGAAGCTAAAAAAGACTTTATTGAGACTATCAATAACTATTATGAAGATTGTTTTGGATTTGAGTTTACTAGTAGGACTAAAGAAACAAAGACGATTATACGTGGCAGAGAGGTAAATGGCGCAGCAACTGATTTTACATCAACTAGACTTGAGCCAGCACTAACTTTAAACAATATATACAGAAACATTGATAAGTGGTTGTTTACCTTAGATAATGTTTCGGTATTATCGTTTCTTGCAGGCATAATAGACGGAGATGGTAGTTTCTATAATAATCGTATAAATATTTATAATGATGATGAAAAGTTACTTCAGGGAATAATGCTGGCTTGTTTAAAATTAGGTATTTTTCCTCAAGTTACAAAGAATAGAGGAATTTATAACATACAAATATTAGAAGGCATTGAAGAAATATTACAGTATACCAAAAGAGTTAAGGGAGAAGTAAAGATAAAGGTAAATGGAAATAAGTTATTTGCAGCAAAACAAATATTTTATGATATAATAGACGAAATTAATTGGAATGGTAAAGTAAAATCCTATGTCATAAACAATTTATTAATAGATTCTAGAAAAATAAAAGAAAGAATATTACCTTTGGCTAAACAGAAAGAAGAAGTTTTAGGAATGTTGAATTCTAATCTAAGGATGCAGAGAATAAAAAAGATTTGTGATTTAGGTAAAACTTGTGTCTATAATCTTGAAATTGAATCTGATAATGAGATGGACCATAATTTTGTTGTTTTTACTAAAAAATATACCCCCCTACTTGTTTCAAATTGCCATGCTGCGATAGTAAGCAGAGAATTAGAAGTTGCCTGTGTTGTTGGAACCGAAAAAGCGACTAAAATTTTACATAACGGTCAAGAAGTAACTGTTGATGGTATTAATGGAAAAGTTTATTCCGGGATTATAAAAATTAAAGAACCAAGTGATAGCCTTTTAGAAAAAGCTTCAGAAAGAAATGAAGATTATGATACTGTTACAAAAGTTAAAGTTAATTTGGACATGCCTGATTTAGCAAAAGAAGCTGCTGAAACTAATGCAGATGGAATTGGATTATTAAGAGCTGAATTTTTATTAAGTAGAACGAAGGAACATCCTGCTTGGATGATAAGAAATGGAAAAAAAGAGCAATTAATTAATGAGTTAGTTACAGGAATTAGAGAAATAGTTAAATATTTTAAAGGAAAACCCGTTTGGTACAGAACTTCTGACATGAGAACTGATGAATATAGAAATTTGTATGGTGGTGAAGAAGAGCCCAAAGAAGATAATCCTATGATGGGGTGGCATGGTATAAGAAGAAGTTTGGATGATATTGAGTTTTTAAGAACAGAGTTTGAAGCTATTAAAAAGATTCATGATGAAGGTTTTACTAATATAGGTGTAATGCTACCTATGGTTATTTCTGTTGACGAAGTCAGAAAAGCTAAGGAGCTAATGAATGAGGTTGGATTAGAACCCTTAGAGGAAATTGAATTTGGTGTTATGGTTGAGACTCCTGCAGCCGTTGAAATAATAGATGAAATATGTAAGGAAGGCATTGATTTTATTTCTTTTGGGAGCAATGATTTAACACAGTTAACTTTAGGATTAGATAGGAATAATGCAAAATTACAACATTTATGGAATGAGATGCATCCTGCTGTTTTAAAGGGAATAGCACATGTAATTAAAGTATGCAGAGAGAATAATGTTGAAACAAGTATTTGTGGACAAGCTGGTAGTAATAACGAAATGGTTGAATTTTTAGTCAAAAAAGGAATTGATAGCATAAGTGCAAATATTGATGCTGTTACTAAAATTAAAAGAAAAGTATGGGAAGTTGAGAAAAGGTTACTACTTTCAGTAGCAAGAGATGAATTTAGAAATTGAGATTTTATTACTTAGAGTAGTTATTTTTTATTAAATAAAAATATTTATTTAAATATAATGGGCCATAGAAAAATCGAACTGTGGAGAGGTCGGTGTAAACACTAGGAGATGTTTTTGGGAAGAAAATTAATAACTTTTTTGACTAAGTTTATTCATATAATAAGGCCTGTTTGGGCATTCTTTTTTCTAATTCTAAATATATTTTCTCACAAACGAATTCTGGTTTTGGATATAACAACCTCCCCGATTTCATATTTCTTCCTAAAGAACCTCTTCCTTGATTTCTCATTGAAAGTCTTTTTACGTCCCCAGAACTAAACCAGTGAACATTAAAATCATAGTTCCAGTTTTCTTCTGACATTCTTCTTATAAGCCTTTCTCTTATTTCATCTCTTTGTCCGATACTAAATAGTGGGGGAATGAAAGTGGAATAAAATTCATTATCTGATTCTAAAAAAACATCAATGTCTGATTGAGGGTTCCAATGTCTAGTATTGTAGCTTCCGAAAACCCTTACTTCTTTTACAGATGGAACAATCTCAATTATAGTATCAACTAGTTGTTCTAGTTCTCTTTCAACTTTTTCTTTAACACATTTATTTTTCATTTTATCTTTTTAATAAGAGAATTATATTTATTAATCTTTCTATTGTTGTTACTTTATAGTTATTAATAAATAAAAAAGTTAAATATGAATATTTATTAATGTAACTATAAAGTAGTTACAAAACGAAAGGTTTATATATTAGTTCTATTACTATTATTACTATCACTATTTATAAGTAGTGATTGTTTTGGAGGTAAAAATGAAAATAAAAAATAAAACAAATTTTGTTAAACCAAAAGGATTTAGACTAGAGGGTTTAGATACTGGATTGTTAAGACGAACAATTGAAGCTATGAAAGAGGTAACCACATTTGATAATTACCAAACACTATTACAAATGCAGTTGTATGCTTCTAGAGTGCAAAAAGCCTTGTATAGGGCTGGCTTAAAATGAACAAAGAGTTTTTAGAGCAATTAAGTGAATTAAACAGAGAAGTTAAACATTCATTCGGAATAATTGACAGTATGTTAATTGATTTAATGGATGAAAGAGATATTCCAATGCCTAGTAAAAAGATTAAAAGATCTTTTTTTGACAGATTATTTGGGAGGAAATAAGATGGTTGCAGTAAACATTTGTAATACTGGACAAATGAACGACCTGAGAATGGATGGTTTTACTACACAATACGTGTCTGCTAGACTTAGTAAGCTTGGACAAAAATGTGAAGTAACCAATTATATCAAAGATGGCGATTATGGTGTTTTTGGTGTATGGATAGAAGGCGATTATAGAACATTTAAACTTCGTAAATTAAAAAAACCATTTAGTGGTTTTAGTTGATAATAATGGAGGAAATAAAATGATAACTTTTAGAAATGGTGAACCAGAGATTAAGGATATATTGAGTTCATTAGAAATTTTACTTAGAAAAG
>CAYSNL010000035.1:0-7920 GCA_964432435.1 Candidatus Woesearchaeota archaeon
GGGCTCCAGAAGTTGAACAATGATAACCAGAGATTATAGTACCATTATCAATTGCAGAACTTGTAGATTGTAATGAAAATTTTTCTCTAGCTTGATTTCTTATATAGTCTAATCTTTCTTGTATTGTCCATCCTGCTGGGAAATTAGTGTCTATTGCTAATAATGGGTTATTAAACAACTGGTTTCCTGATAAGGAATGTGCATCTTGACCGGCAATAAATTTACCATCGGACCAGAAGTTGTAATCTGAGGTATTTACTGACGTCGGTGTGGTAACTGCTACATCTTTGCCATTTGGATGATTTGCTGCGATATTGTTGTACAGAACCGCATCGTCAGGAGGATTTTGTTGCGGAAGCGGCACATCGATAATAAAACCGGAAAGCGCATCATTATACGCAATATTGTTATAAAAGAAGTTTTGCGGATAACCTAATTCTTTATCCTGGTCAAATCCTCCTCTTTCATTGTCGAAAACAATATTGTATCTCACTGTATGGCCTCCGCCGGCATTTGTTGAGACTTTTATCCCATTTCCATCTCCTAGACCTATTGGGTCATAGCCGTTATGAAATGCGATATTATCTTCTATGACATTGAAAGTACTTCCATTGGTTGCCCCGCCCTCTGCAGATGAGTCTATTCCATCATCATAATTGTTAAAGACCACATTGTTTCTTATGATATTATAATTTGCAAGACCGCCCAGAGTTACTGCATCAGAGCCTTCAGTATCACCTCTTACTGAATTGTAAATTAAATTATTAGAAATAATATTGTATTCTGGTCTGTAGTAAGGTGGGTTATCATATGCCCTTAAAGACATTCCTTTACTATTATCAAATATTTCGCAGTGGTCTATTAACCCATAGGATGTGCCTCGAAAATAAATACCTGTCCCATTATTTGCATGAATATTACAATTCTTTATCTCAATATAATCAGAATGAAAAGCAATAATTCCGTAGCTAATACCATTCCTTAGTTCTAATCCATCAAGCACAATATATGTTGAATTAAAAGGATACAATATAACATAAGTGCCCGATGAAGGAGCTGTATTGATTCCATCAATGATAACCTTTTCTTCTAATAAATTTTTAAAGGTTATTTTAGCATTTTCAGTCCCAACTTTATCTTTGATAAAAATAGGCGAAGCAGGATAATAAGTTCCTCCCCTAATATAAACTGTAGCTCCTGCGGTAGCATTATTTACTCCTTTCTGAATTGTGTTAAAAGCTATTCCATCAGAGCCTGTGCAAGTTCTTGTTATAATATTATAATTATTTGTTAAGCAGTCTGAAGTTAAATTATTATCAACATAGATTGTTCTTCCTTGAGAACATATTAAATCACTTCCAGAGCAGTCTTCATCAATTCCATTACCACATATTTCAGTTGTGCCGGGATATATGTTTAAATTATTATCATTACAATCTGGTAAATCATAATTACATCCATTAGGAATTCCATATATTCCATTAATGTCCCCATAACCATCATTATCTAGATCAGTACAAGGAGTAATAGAATAGCCTGTTATTGGACTGCTAGATGAACCACCACCTGACGAAGATTTTTTAATTTCTTTAGAAGGAATTACTCTATTTAAAATTGGTTTATTTTCTTCAAAGAAATTTTCTAAAGGTAATGCCTTATTATTTTTGCCTATTTTAATAATTTCTTTATTAATTTCATTATTTTTATCTATATTATGAGGGAATCCAAAAATAGAGTAACCAATAAAACTAGCATTATCAATCAAGATATAAATAATTCCAAATACACCCATAAATAATAAGAACACTAATAAGCTTCTTTTTTGCATAATAGCATGGTATATTTTTCGCTTTAAATAACTAATCATTTTGGTTATATCTCAGTAAACAAAGTTTCATTTGGGTACACTTCTATTCCTCTTTTTGTTATTTTATATAACCTAATGCTTTTGTCGTGATCTGACCCGCGCATTTTTCTTACTACAATGCCCGGAATAAATCTGTCGCCGTTTCTTAATAGATATAAACCAATAACACCATCAACAACAAATTCCTCTATTCCAAATCTAGATAGATTTGTGGTATTTTCTTTTACTTCAGATATTAAGATAGAAGTGCAATCTAAATTATTTAGCCTATGCGTAAGCCTTGTTAAAACTTTTCGTTTTTCTATGTTATCTTTACAAAGCATAGTTAATAAATTAATTGAGTCTATAACCACTCTTTTGACCTTGTTTTGCTTTACTAGCTCTTCAATTTCTTCTATTATATGATTTACATCAGCTCCTACCTTATACATATAGTCATCAATGCCTGCAATTTGTCCACCAATTATCATAAGATCATTTTTCTTTTCTAATCTTTCTAGGTTAAGTCCTAAAGTTTGCATATTCCCAAAAATTCTATGTTTTTCTTCTTCCAAATTAATATAAAGCCCTTTTTCTTTGAATTTTGTTGCTCCGTTATATAAGAATTGAACGGCAAGAATGGATTTTCCAGAGCCGCATGGACCTGACAGTAAAATACTCCTACCTGGTAAAAGTCCACCATTTAGAAGTTTATCCAAACCAATAACTCCTGTTTTTACTCTTTTTTCATTCATTCTTATTTTCCTCAAGAAGTTTTTTAATATCTTTCTTTAATTTAGGTAAATCTTTTTCAATAACGTCCCAAACGGTATCAAGATCGATTCCAAAATAATGATGAATTATCTTATCTCTCGTTCCAGCAATTTTCTTCCATTCAATATTAGGATGTTTATTGGTAAAATCAACAGGCACGTTTTTAACTGCTTCTCCAATAACCTCTATTTGCCTAATAATGGCACTTTGTATTAATTTGTCTTTATCAAATTTTTCTCTAGAAATTCCTCTAGAAAAAGATTCTATGTTTCCAATAGCCTCTAATATATGTCTTATAAATATTAATGGGTCCTTATTCATATTATCCTTATTTCCTCTCCTAAGATTTGATCTTTTAACAAATGATTAATCCCTTTATAAGTCAATAAGTCCACATTTTTCCCAAGTTTTTTTCTCAACTCCTGTTCCAAACCAACTAAATCAAGTAAACTAAACTTTCTACCTCTCACTTCAATCAAAATATCAATATCACTCTTCTTTTTTGCTTCACCCCGGGCATAAGAACCAAATATTCCGGCTCTAACTACGTTATATTCTTTTAATATTGGTAAAATTCTTTTTTTTATTTTCTCAATTTCTTTTTTCATATTTATATAAAACTGATTTAATAGTAAAATCTTTTTTCTCTTAATAATATCCTTTTTCTCTTTTTAAATCTTGGCAAAACAAAAAATATCATTCCAGCAAAAAAGCCTGATAAATGAAACATAGTTTGGTCTAGGTTTGTGATTGTTTCAGAGCTTAAAACATCTAGGATTAATTTGTAAAGTATTGAGATAATAAATACAGGAATTAAAACTTTTTTAGGTATAAAGTTAGAACCTTTAATTGATAATGCTCCCAAGACACCATAAATACCTAATGAAGCTCCAGCAATAACAAATAATGGGAATAAAAAAGCATCTCCAAGCGCTATCAATATTGATACAAGGAAAAAATAAGAAACAAATTCTTTTCCTCTTAAACCAAATTCATAACCGAGGAAAGATACTAAGGTTATTGCTATTAAATTTTCAATTAAATGAGAAATATTAACATGAACAAAGGGGAAGGTAATTATTCTGTAAAATTCACCTGATAAGAATTTTATTCCTGAGAAAGATAATAAATTTTGGGAGTTTGGGAAAAAGGAGAATACTACTAAAAAAATAAATACTAAAATGCCAGTTACTAGAAATATTTTTTTCATCTTTCTTTTAAATATTTTTGCATCTGTTCATTTCTCAAAACATGCTTTCTAAGTTTATCTTTTAGTTTTCTTATGTATAAAACTAAAATGGCTAAAATAGTGGTTGTGCCTACAGTTGCGCTTAACAAAACAATTTTATCTTCCATTCTTTTTTCTATAATATATAAGAACAATTACTAGTATTATAATCATTATTAAAGACCAACCTGCTGCTAATGGTACCATATTATAGTTTGAGTTTCTTATAATTGGTTTAAAAATAAATGCTAAAACTACAAATAAAATTAAACAATACAATACTAAAGAATAAATTACGCTTCCTAATAAAAAAATATTTGTTTTGTTTACTTTTTTATTTTTTGCCATTTTTTCTCAATATTAACAGACCTATGACTCCAATTACAAGTAGTGGGATAATACTAAAACCCATTTGGATAACATCTGATTCTGCTGTTGGAATGTCTTCTTTAATTGTTAAAAATAGTTGTTTATTATCTGTGCTTTTAACTTCTAATATTATAGAATTATCACCAGGTACTTTATCATCTGATGGGTTCTTGTATAAAACATTCATAAATAAACGTTCTGTTTGTCTTAATGGTGTTTTTAATTCCAAATTTACTGTTTTTTGTGAGTTTTGATTGAGTTCAAATTCTTCTTGGTTGATGATTAGATTGTTTTTAAGATCTCCTACTGGTTTTAACTGTACTAATATTGGGCTGGTTTCTGTTTTTATTGTTAATTCTGTTTTTGTTGTTATTTCTAGAGTAGGGTTTTTTGGTTCTGTTATAATAGCAGATACTAATGTAATTAAGAATAATACCATAAAGGAGAGTATTATAGTCCTTCTTATCATAAGTAAAATTGTGGATTTTTTTCTATATAAATCTATCTGATGTTTTACTACCAAATGATTCAAAATCTTTAAATAATTAGGCAAATAGGTTTATTAAAAAGATGGTGCTTGAAAATTTTTCAACAAATTCATCTCCTTTTCGGATTCTTAGGGTTTCTCTATTGGTTGTGGAATTGCTAGTTGATTAAGATTATGCCGTTGGAGGGATTCGCACCCCCGACCCCTGCCTTTCTCAATAGGTCCATGAGAGCAGTGCTCTTGCTACTGAGCTACAACGGCTTGAGATTAAAGAAAAAGATTATTTTAAAAGGCTTTTGATTTTAAATAACCTTGATCGACAGTATAAACCTTTCTATCTATTTCTAAACAAAAATGCAAGAATTATCAATAGGGTAATTAGACTAAATCATAAAGGATATAATATTAGCAAATTTCAAAAGTTTATATTATGAATATGGGATAATCTATATTGTTAATAGAAAGGTTTAAATAATAGGGATATCTCTAATATTATAAGAGGGATATCAATGAATATTTTTCCGAGATATCAAAACAAAGAATTAAAAGCTACTAAAAACTCTGCAGAAGAATTATGGCAATTAAAAAAAGATTTATGGGATGTATTAAAGATCTTAGAGAAAGGTTATGAGTGCTCTGCTTCAAGAAGAAAACCGAATATATTAGAAAAATGTATCCAGAAAGGAAATATTATATTTAAAGCAGTAGTTGCAGATTGTGAAGATTATTTTCTATTGATCCATTTTGGAAAATTCACGAGGAGGAAATAAAATGAAAATGAATTGCTGGAAGTGTAAGGCTGATATGAAAAGGATTAAAGATAAATTCCATAATTTTACAATCGATGCTTGGAAGTGTACTAATTGTAAAGAAATAATATATGATGAAAAGGATATACAACCAATATTACAATATAATAAATTGAAAGAGAATAAAAAGGAATTAATTACTACTGTAGGCGCTTTAGGTAAAAGTAAAATAATCAGAATTCCAAAGATAGCGGAACAGTTATTTGAAATCCATAAAGGTGAGAAATTAAAATTCGATTTAAAACCAGATGAGATTATAATTAGGATAAAAAATAAGTAATAAAACCACCTAGATACGGTCTTTCTCTTATATTTATTTTTAAAATAGTCTTATTAGTCCTTTAACTAATGGATTTTCTATCTATTTCTAAATAAAAAAACCAAGATAATTAATAATGATGTAAGACTAATAATAACTAAAGGCAAAACTCTGAAAATGAATACTTTAAATTCTAAGGTGAAAAAGAAATGATTAATGTTGTAATTATTCGTAATAATATATGTGCTATCGCTTAATTATAAATTAAAATTCGATGGTTAGTTTACGATTGCCTTCTTGATAAACGTACCCTTTTTTTATGTTATCTAATTGTAGTTTTTTAACTATCTTAATGGGAATCCTCATAGTTATGGCTTTTCCAGTTTTCCAAAATTTAATTTCTTTTCAAAATCTTGAATATAGAGTATAGCATTCCGATTATTATTAACAAGATTACAATATAAACTCCCAAAACAAAAGAATTATTTCCCGATAATTTTAGTTCTGATAACTTCTTAACTGCTGGCTCTATAGAGAAAGGTTTAGGTCTTTCTTCTTTTTTGAAGGCTATTGCAAAAATACTTAAGAATCTTTTTCTAAAAATTTATTTATGTAATTCATTATTTTTTCTTTCATTTGTGGATTTATAGAGATTTCTTCACCATAACTTGTTGGTTTGCTAAATAGAATCCCTTCTTTTTTTAATTCCTTAGACATATCTTTTACCCTGCCTCTTATTTCTTGGGCGAATCCTTTTGGAAGATTGTTAATAGATGTATGACTATGACCAAATTTACCCAAACGAGTTAATTTATGAAGTATTTTTCCCTTAATCTCCTCATCCGTCCACAATTTACACCTCTGAATAAAAGTCTACCTAAGCATACTTTGAATGACAATATTTATATACTTTTCTATTATGTTAATCTTATGGAAAAATCACTTTTAATAAAATTTTTAGGAGAAAATCCTTTATTTAGTATTATAGATTTTTTAATAGATAGTAAGGGATTAGACTTAAGTAAAAAAGAGATTATAGAAGGGGCAGGGATTTCAAGGGCAGCATTATTTAAATATTGGAAACAAATTGAAGAACAAGAGATTATTGTTGTTACTAGGAGATTTGGCAAAACAAAGCTTTATACCTTAAATCCAAAAAACCCTATAGTGAAAAAACTACTTGAATTAGAAGGTGTTTTAATTGAAAAAGCGTTGGACAAGAAGACGCAAGTAGAAATTACGGCCTGATTAAACGTTTCTGTTATTTAACTTCTTTTATCTTCTCCTAAATAAAATAGCTAAGATAATTAATAGAACAGTCAAACTAAAGATAACAATAGGCAAAACACCGAATATAAATACTTTAATTTCCAAAACAAAAAAAGCGAGTATCATTAATAGGGGTACTAAACAAATGAGTATATTTGCAAGTATCCTGATTAAAGATTTAGTTCTTTTCAAAATCTTGAATATAGAGTATAGCATTTCGATTATTATTAACAAGATTACAATATAAACTCCCAAAACAAAAGAATTATTTCCCGATAATTTTAGTTCTGATAACTTCTTAACTGCTGGCTCTATAGAGAAAGGTTTAGGTCTTTCTTCTTTTTTGAAGGCTATTGCAAAAATACTTAGTGAATTAGTGCTAGATTGGTAATAATCATAAGAATCAATTTCTCTTCCTAATTCTTCACTTTCTTTTTTTATTACAGGAATCTCATCCCAGCTTTGTGATTTTTCATTAAATCTAAATAAAGCTACATTTTTGGTGTCTTTGGTTACCCTGAATATTAAAATTACATTATTGATATAGTTGTCTGGTAAATTCTTGTGCTCTATTTCAAATACATCATAAACTTTATCTGCATCAGGGATAAGTTTAGGTAAAATTGTTTTCTTTATCTTTATATCAAGATCATAGGAAGGTCTGTTTAATTCTATTACTAAATTTGTTACAGACATATAAGGGTCTTTGATTGTTATGTTTATTGGCTCTACTGTTCCTGCTTCAGAAAAGCTGTAAACTATTTCATTTGCCTTATGCTCAACATTTTTCATAATTGTTTTTCTATATCCACCACTATTACTTCCTCCACCTAAACTTGGGGTAGTTCCTGCTTCTTCAGATGGTGCTGTTGTGCTTGT
>CAYSNL010000036.1:0-7653 GCA_964432435.1 Candidatus Woesearchaeota archaeon
ATTCCGAATAATCCAGAGAATAATGGGAATAAAGGTTGAGGTAAATTCGGGAATGATAATGTTAAAATTCCTAATATACCCGACATTATAAAAATGATAATAGCAAAGAATTTTGAATTTCTTTCTTTTAAAATTAAGAATAAAGTTGAGATTATTAAAATATAAATTATTACTTTTTTAAGATATGGGGAAATTATCTTTATAAAATGGATTAAAAAGGGAGTTAAAATTAATCCGAGGATTAAGGAAAATAAACCACCAATTATTGTTAAAATTATAGCTTCATGTCCCTTTCCCTGTAGCAAATAGCGATGACCAGGTAAAACTGATAATGCTGTTGATTCTTCTGGCGCACCTAAATAAATTGATGGTATTGTATCTGTGAATGTGTTTGTTGTTGCACACGATATTATGAAAATTGCTAAGGCTAAAGGAGTTGTGAAATTTAACAAAAAAGGTGAAATTGCCAATAAGAAAACAACAACGGTGTTTGGATGAATTCCCGGGGCCAGGCCTGTAATGATCCCAAAAAGTAATCCCAATAATAAAGCAATTAGTAAACTTATCATGTTATGATTTGAGAAATTTCTAATTCTGGTTTGTTTTTGTAAATTTTTACCTTTCCTTGGGCTAAAATTTTGTCATTTAAAGAGATGTTTAAGCCTTCTTCTTTAAATAAAATTGCTGAGATTTTACCTGTTGAGTCTTGGATATCAAAAAGATATAATCCTGGTGTTTCTGAAATTCTTGTAATAATGCCTTGAACCTTTATTTGTTTATCTACCAAATCTTTATTAATGTTTGAGGTATTATACTTTTTAATGTCTATTGAATCTGAAATTGTAAACAAGATTAATAATCCTGTTAAAGAACATACTAAAGATATTTTAAATAAAGAGGCTTCATCCATATTTTAAAAGGGAGAAGAAAAAGATATAAATTAGGGTGTAGTTACTTGTTCGGATGAAATTGGAGGAGATTATGAGCAAGGATAATGGGATGTGCCCTGGTTTTGATTTGAATTATGTATATAAGTTATTTAGCAAAGCAAAGGAGAATGATTTAATAAAAAGATATGTAGATAATCTTGTTATTTTTTTTGATCGTATAGAAAGAAATGAGAATCAGGTATTGGTTTATGTGGGAAATCACCAGTCAGTATTAGATTATTTTTTGCCACATTATGCTATTTTAGATATAGGATTGCCTTATCCAAGAACGATTGCTGGTAGAAATTTAGACGACTTTCCCTTTAGGCAAATGCTCGGTTTAAGAAAAAAAGGGATGATTTGGATTGATAAACATAAAATAAATAATTTTAGGTATAAAAGAGAGTTTATCACTGTTGTTAAGGGTTTGTTAATCAGAGGGAAACATATACTAGTGTATGCAGAGGGCGGAAGAAATTATGATGTTGATGGCGAAGTGAAGGAGTTTAAAAGGGGTGTTTTTGATGCTTCTTTAGATGCTCAATTAGAACTTGATTCAATTAATGGTGATAGAGAGGTATTTATTTTACCCTTTGCTGTTTGTTATGAAAATATGCCTGAAAGAGAGTTTTTTAGTAGAATGGGTATTGCTAAGGAAAAGATGGATTATCTTGCATATTATGGTTGGGATATTTATTCTTATTTAAGATGGAGATATTTTGAAAAAAATAGAGGAACTGCAAGAATAAATTTTGGTGATAAAATACCCATTAAGGGTTTGGTTAGTGTTGATGATTTAAGAAGAGGAAGGAAATCTTTAGCCGAGTTTATTAGGCAGGAAGTAATCAGATTAAAGAAAGAAATAAGTTAGATAATTTTATAAAGTTTGTAAGATTTAAAATTTGTTATGGATACTTTAACAAAGATAGAACTAATTAAGAGAAATACACAAGAGATTGTTGATGAGAAAGAATTAGTTGAACTTTTGAAGAAAAAGAAAAAACCGCATGTTTATTTGGGAACTGCTATAACCGGTATGCCTCATATAGGGTATTTTATCTGGGTTTTGAAATTAGCTGATTTCTTAAGAGCAGGATTTAAAGTAACCTTATTGTTAGCTGATTTACATGGTGCTTTAGATAATACTCCTTGGAGTTTACTTGAAAAAAGATACGTTTATTACAAAAATGTGATTCCTTTGATGTTTAAGTCTATTGGTGTTGATATAAAAAACTTTAATATTGTCAAGGGCTCTGATTTTCAATTAAAAAAAGAATATATCTTAGATGTTTTGAAGATATCTACTTTTGCGACTATAAATGATTGTAAAAGATCTGCTTCTGAAGTTGTAAAATTTGGAGATAATCCTAAACTTTCTGGATTAATATATCCTATTATGCAATCTGTTGACGAAGTTTACTTGGATGCAGATGTTCAATATGGTGGAGTAGACCAAAGGAAAATACTTATGTTCGCTAGAGAGAATTTACCTAAAATAGGATATAAGCCCAGAGTTGAAATTATGACCCCAATGATTCCTGGTTTGGAAGGTGGAAAAATGAGTGCCTCTATTGAAACTAGTAAAATTGATTTGCTAGATAATGAAAAAACCGTCATTGAAAAAATTAATGGGGCTTATTGTGAAGCTGGTATAGTTGAAAATAATGGGGTATTAGCCTTTTTGAAATATGTAGTGATGGTTATTAAAAATGATAAAAAAGAAAAGTTGATTATAAAAAGAGATAAAAAATATGGTGGGGATTTGGAATTTAGAAATTATGAAGAAATTGAAGAGAAATTTATGAAAAAAGAATTACATTCTTTAGATTTGAAAAATGCGCTTGCTTTCGAGATAAATAGATTGTTAGAACCGATCAGGAAGAAGAATATAAAATTAAATAAAATAGCTAAAATGGCTTATCCTTAGAAAAAACTTAAGAAACCTTTCTTTAGATAAAACCTATGAAAATTTTAAAAGTTAAGTTTAATGGTGGGTGTTTAGGAAAAAATATTGGTTGTGAAAAAAGCCCTGATTTAATACTCAAAGGAATAAAATCTGAAGAAGTTAAAGTTTTTAATGGAAACATAGATGAAACTATGAAAAAGGTTTCAGAGAGCCTTTCTTTAGAAAAGAAAACTTTGGAAAAGAAAGACGAATATGATATTTTAGTTGGAGGTGATCATAGTATTAGTTACGGGAGCTTTAAAGGATTTAGTGAGAAATATAAAAATCCCGGGATAATAATATTTGATGCTCATCCTGATTGTTATCCTGAAGAGTTTTTGAATCATGAAAACTGGGTTTATTATTTAATAAAAGAGGGGATTTTAAAAAAGGAAAATTTAATTTTGGTTGGAATAAGGGCAATTGATGAAAAAGAAAAAGAATATTTAGATAAAAATAAAATTAAATATTTTGATATTGATAAGATATTTGATAATGAAGAAGAAATTTGCGATATTGTAATGGAAAATGCTATGGGTTTTGATGGAATATACCTAAGTATCGATATAGATGTTTTAGATCCTGCCTTTGCCCCTGGAACTGGATATAAAGAGATAAATGGATTAACAAGCCAGCAATTATTTTACTTTTTAAGAAGAATAAAAAAACTTAAGAATTTAAAAAGAATTGATTTAGTTGAGATAAATCCTGATAAAGACATAAATAATATGACGATTGAAATTGGAAGAAAAATAATTGGTGTATTTGATTTTGGAATTTAAATGTACAAAGGGAGTTATAGGAGAATATGATAAAACTTTAAATGTAAGAATTGTTAATGATAAGATGGGATAACAATATGAGATTATTTATTGCTATTGAATTACCTGAAAATATAAAAGGAAGTTTGTTTAATATTCAAAAAGAAATCGGTAGTGAATATGCTAAGATAAAATGGGTAAATAAAAATCAAATACATGTAACTTTGAAGTTTTTAGGTGAAATTGATGGTGATAAATTAAGCGTTATAAAAGAAGCATTAAGTTATATTAGGTTTAAGAAATTTAGACTAAGTTTAAATAGTTTGGGTTGGTATCCATCTGAAGATAGAGTGAATGTACTCCGGGTAGGAATGGAAAATGAAAAAGAAGTTTTTAATTTACACTCAGAGATCGAATTAAAGTTAGGAAGTTTGTTTAAAAAAGATGATAGGTTTAGCGTTCATATTACTTTAGGAAGAGTTAAATTTGTTAAAAATAAAGAGAAATTTATAGAGAATTTAAAGAAAATTAAAATTAAAAACGAAGAATTTTTTTTGAATGATTTTAGTTTAATAAAAAGCGAATTAAGTAAAGACGGACCTAGGTATTTTTTAATTGAAAAATATGATTTAAAGTAATGGTTTTGTTTTTAAATTAATTATTGTTAGATAAAACTATGGTTGTAGATTGATAATTGTTATAAACTGAATTAAATATTTTTGATTTTTTGATGATTTATGATAGAACCTAAAGTTTTCTTGACCGACATTGTGCAACATGGTGTCGATTTTGTTGAAAGAAAAGGCAGAAGCTATAACGGAGGAATGCTATTGGTGGAATTGAGGAGGCATATAGATGATGGATATATAGTGCATGGAAATGTTGATCATTTTTTATTGCCCCTTTGGGAAAGAATAAGTTTTGAATTAGATTGTGGATTTAATAGTTTTGGAACTAGATTTATGCCTTCAATTAACTTTAATATTGGGAATTTTGTTGAAGAAACTTATAGAGAAACGCCTGAATATTGGGATTGGCTTAGAATAGAAGATAAATTCGTCCCATAATTCAAGAATAAGTTTATATATATGAAAAATGTATTTTATTTAGTATTTATTAAAAATGGGGGTGTAATTATGACTGGCACTTGTGGAATGTATACATGTAAGAAATGCGCTGTTGCAAATATCTTATTTGGTATTTTGCTTTTAATAGTGGCCTTAGGTTTGTGGAGTAGTGCTCCTGGCTGGTGGAATGGATGGACTATTGTAGGGGTTTATTTATTGCTATGGGGACTAATGAGTGTTGGTGGAGAACAACATTAAACTAACCCTTTAAAAAAGCGTTAACAGAAAATAATATTAAATGTATTTGGAATTAGTTATTTTTTTTATTTCATTGGCTTTTACTGGGCCAATTTTTTCTACTTTTTTTAATTGTTTTTCTGATGCATTCACTACTTTTTTGACTGATTTAAATTTTTCTAATAAGTTTTTAGCCAAATTAGGGCCTATGCCCGGTAAAGATTCTATGATTAATTCTTGTTGTTCTTTTAATGTCAAAGGTTTTCTTTTTTTTAATAATGAAAAAAGTTTTTTTGGCTTTTCCAGCCTTAAAGCTATTGTATTTATTAAAGCAGCGGTGTCTCGGTAATTTCTTGTTTGTAAAATTGGTATTTGGTAATCAATTGCTATCGAAGCTAGCATGCCACGAATTGAATTTGGATGAAAATTTCTAATTGAGTAGATATTTTGGGTTCCTTCCATTATTAATAATGGAATTGTGAAATTCTCTTTTAAGTAAATTAATTGTTGAATAATCCTTTTATCTATTATTGAATTTAAGAAATCGCCAATTGTTTTTCTTTCGATCCCTATGTTTAAGTCATTATTTTCTGAATCTTTCCCCTGTATTATATAATCTGCAGTTATCAACTGTTTTATCTCTATTTGGTGTTTTTTTGATAATTCTTTTATTAATGATTTATCCTCTCTATGGTCCACTAGGATTTTTGTCATACTGCATTATTGAAAGATCCAACACTTTATAAATTATCTTTTCATTTTGAAAATAGAATCTTAAATGAAATACAGTTTATCACTAAAATATTATTCTTTAAAAGAATCTTCCTCTATACCCAGATCATCATCTTTAGAATCAAGGTCATTCTTATTTGTTTTATATGACCTTTTATATGAGCCAGACATAATATCCTGTTTAGGCATAAAATACAAGCAATACTTTAAAATATTTAAACTTATCTAATTTATACTATTAGGAAAATGACAAACAAGAAAAATAAAGGAAATGGGATAAATTTTAATCATAATCTTAGTTTATACTATGAACTAGCGAGGCCTTACAAATCATTATTCCTATTTTTAACTATTATCGTGTTATTAATAGAATCTTTTGGTTTGATAGAAAAGTTTTTGTTTAAGGTTGTCATTGATAAAGGAACTGCTTTTGCTTCCGGTTCATTATTAAAATCTGGATTCATCCAGATATTAATAATCTTACTGTTTGTTTATTCTGGGTTAATGTTATTAAATGCTATAAGTGAATGGCTTAAGATTAAATTCATTAATAAGCTAGATTCTAATATTATTTTAGATCTTAAAAAACGTTTTTTTAATCATATTGTTTATTTGTCATACAATTTTCATACAACACATAGGTCTGGGAGTTTAATTTCGAGACTTAGTAGGGGGGCTGGTGCTGTTGAAGGAATAACAGATTTCACTGTCTTTAATTTTGCACCTTTAATATTCCAAATTATCCTTTTGGGTGGGTCTTTGTTTTATTTTGATTTTTTAACAGCAATATCTGTTCTAGGAACTTCAATTTTGTTTATTAGTTACAGCCTTTATATAATAAGTAAGCAGCAGATGGCAAATTTGAAGGAAAATGAATCTGAAGACAGGGAGAAAGGGATGATTTCTGATGTATTTGCGAATATTGATTCTATTAAGTATTATGGGAAAGAGGAAGCAATCAATAAAAAATATTTAAAACTTGCTAAAATAACAAAAGTTGCACAATTAATCCATTGGGACTATTTTAAGAGATTAGAATCTGGACAGAAGTTTATTATTGCTCTGGGTACTCTTTTTGTTGTACTCTTTTCTTTAATCAGGTTCTTAAATGGTGGTTTGACAATAGGTTCCTTGGCCTTTGTTTATGCTGCTTATGGAGGATTAGCCGCGCCCTTATTTGGATTTGTTTGGGGGGTTCGTAGGTTTTACAAATCTATGGCTGATTTTCAAGCTTTATTTGAGTATGATAAAATTAAGAATGAGATTGAAGATAAGCCAGATGCTTTAAATCTTGTTATAAAGAAGGGCAGTATTCATTTTAATGACATTTCATTTTCATATCATAGAAGAGGAGTTATTCGAAATTTGAATTTAAAAATAAAACCAAATGAAAAAGTGGCCGTTGTTGGACACTCTGGTTCTGGGAAAACAACACTTATTAAATTATTATACCGGTTGTATGATGTTGATGGTGGTGAAATCTTGGTAGATGGGATAAATATTAGGGATGCAAAACAAGAATCATTAAGGAGAGAGCTAAGTGTTGTGCCTCAAGAATGTATTTTATTTGATGATACTATCTATAATAATATAGCTTTTTCAAGACCTTCTGCAAGTAGGAGAGAGATAAGAAGAGCAATGAAATTTGCACAGTTAGACAGATTGATTTCTAAATTGCCAAAAAAAGAAAAGACTATAGTTGGTGAGCGGGGGGTTAAACTTTCTGGCGGAGAAAAGCAAAGAGTTTCAATAGCAAGAGCAATATTAGCTAATAAAAAAATTCTTGTTTTGGATGAAGCTACTTCTTCTTTAGATTCTAGAACTGAATATGAAATTCAAAGAGATCTTGAAAAATTAATGAAAGGAAGAACTTCTATAATAATAGCCCATAGACTTTCAACAATTATGAAAGCTGATAGAATTGTAGTTATGGATAAAGGCGAGATAGTACAAATTGGAAAACATAGAAAATTAATAAAACA
>CAYSNL010000037.1:0-7359 GCA_964432435.1 Candidatus Woesearchaeota archaeon
TTTCTTTTCTTTGAGCATCATTATTAAAAGAAAAAAGAGTTTATAGAATTATCTGAGGATTAATTATAATTTTATTCCTTTCCACTTGCAATATTCGCATGTTCTGTTAATTTTAGGCAGTTTTCCATTTAAGATTTCAGAAGCCTTTTTGAGAGCTTTCTTAACTCTTTCTGGGTCAGTTTTGACTTTGATAATATTCACCTGAATATCCATTCCATTATGTATCTCGCATTGCTCTGGATGATAATAAGCTAAATATCCAAAATTCTTAGTTTTATATCCATTAGCTTCTAAAAGAAAAGTATAGCATTCTAATTGTAGCTGATAGCGTGGATGCGTTTCTTTTGGAGCTTTGCTTTTAGTTTTATGGTCAAAAGGGACAATAGCTTCATCTTCAGTTTGTAAATACTCGTCTGGGAGTCCTTTTAGTTTTATTCCATTATTTTCATCTTCATAGTATAATGTTTTTGGCATATCAAGAGGAAGAACACCTTTAACCTTCTTTTCAATTAATGGCGGTAAAATTCCTTTCTCCCTATAAATATCAAAGTACTTCTTAATAATAGAATCCATCTTTATCGGAATAGAAGACATTGGTCCTCTTGGCCTTCTTATTTTTCTGACAACTTGCAAATAAAAACATCTCGGGCATTCCTCAAGAAGATTCAATGAAGATGGGGAGAGAATGTAGGTCATTTTCATATTGTAGCATTTTGATTTCCTAGAGATATAAAATTTCTTGAGTTCCACCAAAGATACCTTGCCAGAGTAGTTTCTTGTTCGTCTCCAGACAAAGTTTTAATGAAGTTTTCTTGAATTTTTTTCTTTGAGCGCTCTAGAGCATCTTTCACGGAATTATTTTTGATTACCGCTTCTATGAATAATTTTGATGGTTCCAAAAAAAGTTTAGCAGTTTCGTCAGTTAATGGTCTGCTTATTTTTTCTTTTTCGTAAACAAAAATAAAATCATCTGTATAGCCCACATAACAATTTGTTCCTTTTTCAATACATTTTTTACCTAAATTTTTAGCAGAACGACAAGAAATTGCATAAACTATATTTAACTTTAAAAATTTTTCATCACTTTCTACCGAGATTAGCTCTTCATTCTTATGCCCTGTAACAGAATTTTCGTCTCCATGTCCATTGAAAACAATAAATTCCGGACAAGATTTATAAACTCTTCCTTCAAACTCCTTTTTATTTGCCTTATCACGATGTAAGTCGCTAATTTTTGCTCCCTTTTTTCCTGCTAAATCAAGACCATCTTTACACCAGTTGGACAAATAAAAAGTTGTATCATCATGTTCTGGTCTCGTGAGCAAAAAATTAAAATTCATTGTATTATTCCTTTTTTCATAGCTCTTAAAAATTCTAGTTCTATTTCTATAATTTTATTTCCAATTTCGGTATTTTTATTTACATTATCTATTAATTCACTTTTACTAAATTCACCAAAATTTCCGATAGATACTTTTTTATTTTCTGGAAGGACTTCTAATCTCGCTATAACAAGTTTTTTTATTTCTTCTGTAATTTTTTCTTTTTCTTCCATTTTAAATTATTCTTAATTCATTTAATTTTTTTAATATTATTGTTGATTTATGAGTTTTATTTGTCACTTCAACAAAAGCGACATTCCAACTAATCGGTTCATTTTCTAAAACAAGGATTATCTCTTTTCTTAAATTTAAGGGAATATCTGCATAAATTTTTAGAAACCTTTCTCTTAGCCCCTGTTCTTTGCCTTCCATATTTTACCTAATATTTTGATATTTAATAATGTAACTATGGCCTATTATTTAATTAAGACTCTCCTCGATAACATCTACCCAATTTTTGTCCAGCACGACATAGATTTGCCAAGTCCTCAGATGGTGAGGGTGTTTGAAGAAAGAGTTATTGACAGCGAAAATAAGATTTAAAATAATTACAATAACCTACCCAATTGTTTTTTTGAACTTTTTTCTTAGCACAACAATTAGCAATACTACAAATTACTATGGTAATCAATAGAATAACTATTGGGATCCATTTTTCCGTGAATGCTTTAAAATATAATATTATTATAAAAAGTAATATTATTTCTGCCATCCATCTTGCTCTAGGATACCAACTCTTTTCTAGCTTTTCCTTAATTTTATTTTTAGAATCTGAGTTAATAAAAATACTTTTTTTAAAATTATAACCTAAAAACAAAATGGAAGAATAGATTAGTATAGAAAAACCAAGAATCAGTACCAAAACATCAAAGTTCTTAGGTATTTTACTTTCTAAATTTACGACATTATACAAGATTATAATAGAAGCAGTAACTCCGATGGCAAAAACTTCCCATATTATTTTATCATAATCTAATATTGTTTCACTCATTTCAAACTCTCTTCAATAACTTTTTTTTTAGAAATCACTATTAGTTTTTTCATAACTTCTGTAAAGTTCTTAGATATCTCTTCTTTCCTTTGTTGATTAAACTTGTGTGTTTCCTCATCCTTAAAAAAAGACTCCGATATGTCCGCACCCATAATTATTACCCCATGTTTCGTAATGTTCCAGAACTCATTAAAGTTCATTAAATCTCCAAGCAATTCAGGAAATTCTGGACAGACTTCCTTAAATTGTTTAATTCTATTCCCAAATGACCCTCGTGGTTTTACGTCGTTTTGCTCTAAAATTTTATCTATTACTATTTCAATAGACTTAGCCATACCATTCATCTGCCCTTGGAAACTGTGATTTTTCTGCATTTCGTCCATTAATTCTAAATCATTCACTTTAAACTCTCCTCGACAATATCATTTTCTTCCTTATCTTTCATGGTTTCGAATAAAAACCCAGCCCCTGCCATCGCACCCTCTAAGAACATTAACTCAGCTAATTCTTTTTTTGATATTTCTTTAAGTTCTGATTTGCGTTCTTGCCATATCTTAGGAAAGGCTATTTCTTTCATTTGAGTAGCTACTGCATCATAAAACATTTCATTTAGTTTATTTATTGGAATATCTATATGGATTTTAGACAATTCTTTTTCTGATATTTCTACTGGAGGATTTTTATAACATTCATAGCACATGTGTTTATCAACCTTTAGCATTTTTTCTGGACATTCTATTTCTTTTCCACAAAAGCTGCAAGAAGCCTTTACTATTTTCTCTTCTTCATTTTCAGTTTCTTCTTCTGTCATTTCAAGCTCTCCTCAATAATTTTCTGCTCTTCTTTGTCAAAATTTATCTTTCCATAGAAAAGAATCTCAAAAATTGAGTCTTCAGACCACTCGCTACCAAAATGCATTAATTTGCATTCTTTGACAACTTTTCCTTCCCAATAAGATTTACAAATATTATTAATGGTTTCTTGATCTTTTGAACCATTCAGTCTAAGAAAGTCTATCCATGATAAATCATGTTTCGAATAAATACAATTTCCAAAAGATTTTCCTTTTACCAACTTTCTATTTTTTACAAGTTCTTGATTTCTTTCTTTATATTTGTCCGCCTCCTCTTTATAATCAAATAAGAATGTCGCGACTAATCTATTTGGATAATTTTTATAGAAAGCTCTTCTACTCAATTCTAAATTATATTCCGCAAGATAGCTATTAAGAAGATTCATTTGAAAAGGACTTATAAAATTACTGAAATTAGGATTTGGCAAAAACATTAAATGGTCTTCCCCCTTTGCAGGGAGAAAATTAGATGAAACAAAAGAACCAATTTTGAAATTGTGTTTAACTATAGGGTTATTAAGGTCTATCCATAAATAAAATGTTTTTTCTTGTGTTCCAGAAAATAGATTATTCATTTCAAACTCTCCTCAACAATTTTAATCTCCTCTTTGGTCAACCCATACAGCTTATAAACTTCTTGGTCAATTTCATAATCAATATTTTTGATTTGCTGTTCTAACCTTTCTTTTTCATTTCCTGTTGGATTTCCTTCGTGAAGTTGTTTCTGCAATTTTAGCATTTCATCTACCAAAGAAGTTACTTTTTGTTCTTGTTTTTTGTCTATTTTTTTAGGAATTGGGAAGTTTCTTACATATTCGTTGCCGAAATGCACTGTTATTTGTGCTTTATTGTAAAAATAAATATGAAAAAACCAAGACATTAATCTTGAATTAAGTAAAGCTAACACAAATTTTATATCATATCCTTCTATATTAAAGATATTTACCACGGTGTCTAAAGTTAGTGAATTATCTAAATCTAAAGTTGCTTTAAGCTGTACATTTCTGAAATTTCCAAACAAAGGTTTACCGTACCTTCCAACTATTTCTTGGGCAATTATTTTATCAGTTAGAAGCCATTTATATTCTTGATTTATCTTATTTTTAGAAATATAATTTCTTCTATCTAAACGATATCTCTGAACATTTTGCCCTTTAAGACAGATAAAATCATTTTTTTCAGTAGAGACATATTTGTTGCAACCTAACCCTCTTCTTGATTTAGCTATCTCATCTAATTTTATAGAATTATTTATTATTTTCTTAATTATATTAAAATTGTGATTATTTATCCACATCAAGAGTCTTTCTTTTGATAATATCTCTTTGGGAGATTGGTTTTCATTAAATTTACCATTCGCAAAAAATCCATTTATAAAATTATTATAATCTCTATCCTCCTTTGAAATAATAATAATCAATTGCTCATATTGTACATCTTTTCCAAATGCTTCAGAAACATCAATTAAGAAATTTATTTTATTCTTTATCACTTCCTCCCTTACATTCTGTGAAGAGGGAACATAACTTAGCCCCTTTGGTACTATAAATCCTAACTTGCCATTTATTTTTAATAATTTAATATTTTTAGTTATGAAATAATTAGCAGTGTCTTGAGATTTGTCTTTTATTATATTTTTATCAAGATATTTCTTTTCTTCATTTGTTAATTTGGCACCATACGGCGGATTTCCAATAACAACATCAAATCCGCCTTGTCTAAAAACATCTGGGAATTGGGCATGCCAGTTGAAAGCCTTATTTCCTGCAATTTTTGGGTCATCAATTAAAGAATTTCCATTTTTTATGTTGTCTTTCATATTTGGCAAAAGCCGTCTTTTTGTTTCTGGGGTTTCATCTTCCAAAAGCTTTAATAAAAGAATTAATTGTGCAAGTTCAACAGCCTTTTCATCTAAATCAACACCATGAATACAATTCAATAAAATAGTTGCTTTTTGTCCTAATGTTAATCTTCCATTATAACTTTGAAATGCTTGATAATTTTTTGCCTTTTCCCCTTTCTTTAATCTTTCCTCTATTGCTTTGGCAACTTCTTGAAATGCTTTTGTTAAGAAACTTCCAGAACCGCAAGCAGGATCAAGAATTCTAACTTCTAAAATTTCATCAATTGTTTTATCTTTGATGTATTCTCCTACTGTATTTTTTACAATATAATCAACAATATAAGATGGTGTGTAATAAATTCCCATCTTCTTTCTTTTTCCACTTTCTGATTCAAGTTTTACTCGCTTTTCTGTTCCTTGTAAAACAGTTCCTAAATATTGTTCATAAATACTTCCCAACAAATCTCCTGGAATTTCATCAAACATATAACGTTCTTGTTGCCCTTCATTCCCAAAATAAAGTTCTTTGATCACCTTACTCAAGATTTGCTCATCAAAAAAGCCTTCTTTTTCGAGTAATCCTTCACTAAAGAGATTAGAGTTATATTCCTTATCAAAAATCTTGAATTTTATTTTGAGAGATTCCCATAACCTTTTATTAGTTCTGCCTTCTTGAAAGTCTTTAACCATTTTTAATAAGAAATCTCTTTCCTCTAAGCCTCGATCTTCTACCGAACGCATAAATATGAATCGGTCAATAAGAATCTGTACAATTTCATCAATCTGTTCTTTCGTAAGATGCAATCTTAATTTCTTAAGATCTTTCGATAGCCATTCTCTAATCTCAAGTAAATCGTCTAAGATACTTTTATCAATTGGCTTAGCTAATTTTTCATCTTTCTTTGATAAAAGTTTATTTATTTCTCCTTTCTCAAAACTTTCTCTAGATAAAAGAAAAAGTTTATCAAAATTTGTTAAGAATTGGTCAATCGGAATTCTAAATAATCCGCCTGTTTCAAATTTTAATAAATTCTTATCGATATTTTTAATATTGCTTAAGGCATGATAAACTTTAATTTCTTTAAAATTAGTTAGAACAGCAAACTTAATCTTTCTGTGATAAGCATAGGAAACAGCCTGCCTACCTTCTTCTTCATTTAGCGAGACATTTGGGCGTTTAGTTTCAATAACCAAAACTTCTTCGTTGCCAATCTTCAATATATAATCTGCTCTCCCCTTCAAAACTCTCTGTTCTTTAATTATATTTTCTCTATCCCAGCCTAAAATTTCCATAAGCAAGGGTTCTATATAGTTAAACTTCAAATTTTCTTCATTATGATATGTATGTTTAGGGAAATCTGATATTAGTCTTTTTAACTTATCTTTCGCTTCTTCTTTCGTTATCATCCCATTCAATCAAGAAACACATATTTAAAGATTTTATCAAATCTGAAAATGTCCAAAAATTCCAAATTGCGAAAGTTTTATATACTTCTATGTTTTATGTATTTTGTAAGTGGACTGAACCCTGTAAAAGCCTTATATATGTAAGGTGTCCAGCGCTAATGCGTGTAATTGGTTAGGAAAATTCACCACCCACTTACTTTACCTTCCTTTTAATTTCTTCTAATTTTTCCTTTATTTTTTGGTAATTTATATCAACTGGGTTTAATACTATTCCCTTCTGCTTTCTTCTTAATGGCTTTAATGCTTTTCTTCTGTAAATATTTGCAATATTATCTGCATACGAACGAATTTTAGAATCTCCTGAAACTTCTCTTAATTTACTTAAGGAGGTAATAAATTTAGAAGAATATTTTTTATTTCCTTCAAAAAGTAAATCCAAATATTTTTTAGTATCTCTGTAAAGCTCATCATTACAAATTACTAAATTATCAAACGAATCAAAATCATCCCGAATAAGATAATAAATACAAATAGCATAGAGTAGTGCGTAATCTTTCTCGATATTAAGGCCTCTTTTTAATCCCCTCTTTAACTTATTTGAAAGAACTATTCCTTTATGTTCATTAGTTGGAATGATTTTAAATGCTATTCCACTATCTCCTCTTTGATAAAATCTTCTACTAACATCAATATGCATTGTTCTTCCATCAAAATAACTCTTTTTCGCTTCCATCTTATTTCAATACAATTTCTTATACTTAAAGATTTTATCAATCTAAAACAAAGATTTAAATATCAAATTTTATTTAATCTGCTATGGCAAAAAAGAGAAAAAGAGCAAAGAGATTGCTAAAAAATAGCAAGAAGCTGGTTAAGATGGCAA
>CAYSNL010000038.1:0-5114 GCA_964432435.1 Candidatus Woesearchaeota archaeon
GTTTATATATAAGTTTAAACATAAACATAAACATGGTAAAGACAATTACAATAACTGAAGATGCCTATAATAAGCTAAGTAAAATGAAAGTTGGTGACGAAAGTTTCAGTGATGTGATTAATAGAATTAACTCTCCTAAAAAAGATATTACATCAATAATTGGAATTATGAAAGGTAAAATAGATATTGAAGAAGCAAAGAAGAAAATTAAAGAGTTTAAAGAAGAGTTTACAAAAGATGCGGAGAAAAGAAAAAATGTTCTTGCTAGACAGTTCAGTAATATTAGAAATAATTAATGATACCAAGAAATCTAAAGATATCATTCCTAAATTAAAGGGAGAATTACTTACTACTCCTTTTTCGATTTATGAAATATTTTTAGGTTTAAAGCGAGATGAGTTATTTATATTGGAAAAATTACTAAACGCCCTAAAAGTAATCAATTTTGATACTAATTCTTCTTTAATAGCAGTTCAAATAATGAAAAAACTTACAGATAAAGGTGAAAAAATCAACTTGGTTGATATATTCATGGCTTCAATAGCAATTTCTAACAATTTCGTTTTAGTAAGTTTAGACAATGATTTTAAAAAAGTAGATAATCTCAAAACAATTATCTTTTAGCTTCTTTTATTATCTCTAATATTTTTCTATAATCAGAATAAATTGGAATATTTTCTATTTTATTATATTTAGTCAAGAATATCCATAATAAAACAACAAATACTGTTGAAAGAAGTTTCCAGATAAATAAATGCAGAGTTTCAAATAAACTTGAATAATTTTTAATTAATAATATTATTAATAGGTCTATTCTTATTAGATTAGCTATCAATATTATTAAAAAACCCTGTGCTATTGTTTTTAAAGATTTTTTTAAAGGTAGCTCGGTTGTTAAAGTTAAGATGATTAGTAATAAATATGCACCTGAGGCAACACAAGCTGGAATAAAATTTAATTTAATATTGTTAATTGCAAACGATGTTGATGATAGAAGTAAAGGAGAATAATATTGTAATGTTAGGTATGATAAATAAAAAGTTACAGGTCCTAGTATAAGCTCTATAATCCTGATACCAAAAATTATAAAAAATAATGCTAAAAATAGTCTAGTAAAGAGTTTTTGTAAGTATTGCTTTATATCATCCATACTCTTTAAATATTTGTGCGATTTATATTATTTTTGGGTCAAGAAAAAATTTTGGTTTGGTAATTACTACTTTCTCGTTGTACAATATATATATATCCTGTGATTAATATTAATTTATTAATATTTTTTAAAAAGAGCCTTTCTTAAAAAGAAACGTTCGCGAAAGAAAAAAGAAAAGTAGAGGTGCACGTAATGGTTGAATTTGATGATAATAAAATCATTCTGGCTTTTTTTGTTGGCGTTGTTCTTGTTTTAGGTGTTGGTTATGTTATGAATAATTTAAATAAAGGAGATATTAGTGGAAAGGTTGTTGATATTACTGGTAGACAAGTCGTAAATATTACTATAGGTGGTGGTATAACAGAAGATATACCTTTGGGTAAAGGTATCGCTAACTCAACAACTTTTGGGTTTGATTGGGGTTTTATTGATTCTGATATATCTTCTTTACAAGATACACAAATTAATTTTCAAAACAAACTTTATGACGTGCATGAAGAAATGGTTTTAAGTAAGTATAGTCCGTCTGTTGAGATTAGTTTAACTAGTCAAGATGATGATTATACGAGTAACGTTTTTTTGGAGACAAGATCAAAAGGAATTAAAGTTTTTTATGTATTTGATGATAAAATAAATGTATCTAAAGCAACATCATCAAACCCATTAGAAATAAATTTCTTAGACAAGAAAATAAAAATTATTAATGTGGGTTCGGACCATAAATTTACTGCCTTAATTGGTGGCGAGTATTTTATGGATGTGGGTGATACAGTAACTGTCAATGGTAAAAATATCACTTTACAAAATGTAGGTGAGGGTGGTTCAGTCTTAGTAGATGTTGATGAAGTTCGAGCAACTATTCCTGCGGAAACAGAAGTTGTTGTAAATGGTATTTCCATTTATAATTTTGAGACTTATTATACTAATGAACTATCTGAAAGATCGGCTGTTTTAAATATTGGTAATGATGCTCTAGTTACTTACCAAGACGGCGATGCTTATATCGGAGAAGATGAAAATGATCCAGATTGGGAATGGTCAATAGCTAATTTAAGAGACGATGCATCCACAACTATAAACTCTACACAATCTGAATTCCCACAACAATCGCCAGCAGGTCCTACACTAGGTATTCAAAATGCATTTACAAAAGATGACGATACAGATAATCCAGTTGGTGTTGGTAGTTGTTATATTTTACCCAATAATTATGTTTCAATTTGTTTAGATAGCTTAACTGTGCCTGACAACGATTATTTGGAAGTTACTATGAAGCATACTACAATAGATACTGCAAAATCTGGTCATCCCGAAGGAAGAACTAGTGCGGAAGTAATAGAGATTAGCGCTCTTGGAAATAATAGGTTTAATTTAGGTGGTCATTTGACATCACAAATTTGGTTACAAGTATTTTATACTGGTGTAATTGGAATTTTTTATAAAGATCTTAACCAAAATCCAGACTTACAATTTTATAATGCCTATGATTTTAATTCAAAAACAGAGATTGCTTCTATTGAATTTGGTGATACTAGTGGAAATAATGCTAAAATCAAGGGTGAATTAATAGCATTAGATTATTTGGGTATTTCTGTGGATATGTCTGGTGATTATTCTGCTGAGCTTATGGAAGGAGAGGATAGTATAGTTACTGAATGGTCTTTTACTAACGGAGGATTTGTATCCTTAGGTCGTACACCTTTTTTGGGAGAATCTGGTGAAATTGAGTGGCATACATTACATCAATCAACTAATTTAATAAGCATTGGAAATAAAAATGAAGATCATAGAACTAAGTATGGTGTTATTGTGAAGAATCCAGCCTTAAACAGTGCTTCAGATCAAGTTATTTTATTGGTCCCAAGTGATCAAGTGCAAGGAAATGTTAAGATTTTTGGCTATAGTGAAGTTGTTTGTATAGATAGTGATAGTGGAATAAACTACTACATAAAGGGTTATGCTACTGGATATAGTTCGAGTGAAGGTCGTGTTGTGAATAAGGAGGATTATTGTTGGGTAACCTCTTCAAGTATTCCTGTACTTAGTGGACCTTATGCTATAGATTGGTTTTGTGAAGGTAATATACTGTTTGGTTCTAGTACTAATTGTTCTTGCTATGATGGAGTATGTTTTACCACAACTACAACAACTACAACAACATCAACTTCATCATCCACAAGCACAACAACTCTTCCTCGTTGTGGTAGAGATAGTTTTAACAGAGTAAATAGTAATAATCTTGGTTCTGAATGGATTGTTGTAGGTGGTAGTTGGCAAATTTCTGCAAATAAAGCGTATTCTACTAATAACCCTTATAGTGTTGCTTACTGGAAAAACCAAATGATGACTACAGACTCATTTTCTCAAGCAGTATTCCAAGCCACTAGTTATCCAAGCGTAGATTTAGTAGGACCTGCTGTTCATATAAAAGATGCAAATAATTTTTACGCTTTGGTTGGAATTTCAATGGATAAATCAGTGTATCTTATCAAGAGGGAAAAAGGTAAAGATACTTATCTTGGATGGTATGGTCTTCCTGATATTACTACAACTCTTGCTTTGAAGGCTTCTGGTAATCAGATTATTCCAATAATGAACGATGTTAAGAAACCAGCGGTAACTGATTTTAGTGCTACTTCAGGATATTCAGGAATTGTAAAAATGAATAGTTATGCGGCTGGCAATCTTGATGACTGGACTATGTGTGAAAGTACAATATTTTAATTTTTTCTTTTATTTTTTTATATTATTTTCTCTAAAATTTCATCTATTTTCTTGTAAAAGTCCTCTAATGAAGAATCATTCATTATTTGAAAATTTGCTAAACCTAAGCATTTTAAAACTTGTTGACCATATTCTGGCTCTTTAAAACCCCTATCACGCAATTCTACTTTTTTGAGTTCTTCTTTATTTTTTGGATCAGAATCTTTTCTTCCTTCTTCTAATGATTTATTTCTCTTTTCAACTCTTCTTAATCTGATATCCTCTGGGGCGTCAATTCCTACTAGAACAAAGTTTGGAATTTTTTTTAATTCTTCTAATTCACCAACATTTCTGATTCCATCAATTATCCAATTTTTATTTCTATTTATTTTTTCCAATGTTTTCTTAGCCCAATAATTATTTCCATGTTTTTCACGCATTAAATTACCTAAATTTTGAAGGACTTCTCTTGTGATAGCTAAGTCTCTTTTTCTTGCTTCTTCCCTTACAGTGTCTGAGATTGAGATATAATTGAAGCCTTTTTGTTTTAAATAATTAGAAAAAGTTCCTTTTCCTGAACCTATTGTTCCTGTTAGGCCAATTATCATTAGATTTTAGATAATATTCTTTCTTTTAAATTCTCTTTACCAGGATAGCCATTGATACGAGCTATTTCTTTGCCCTTTTTAAAAATTATAATAGTTGGAACTGACATAACTTCGAATTTTTTTGTTAATCCTGGTTCTTTATCTACATCTATTTTATAGAATTTTGCATTTTTTATTTCTTCTGAAATCTCTTTAAATGCTGGTTCTAAGGCTTTGCAGGGACTACACCAATCGGCTCCTAGTTCTATTATGATTGGTTTATTTTCTGAATTTAATTTTTGAGAAAAATCTTGAAATGTTAGCTCTTGAACCATTTTATTTTAAAACTCTTTTATTTAATTAATAAAGATTTCTGTGATACAAGTTATAAATCCTGTTATGTTGCAAAAGATATGAAGATTTTATAAGCTAAGTATAAAACAAAGATGTAAGTTAAAAATATTTTTAGCCCTGTTAGCATTAGAAGAATATAAATTCCTATTATAATATCTATAATAGAAAAAGGGTCTAATAAAAAGATTAAGCCTTTTACGAAAAGATAAATTGCTGCTGGTATTGCTAGAAAAGTTAAAGCATTAAACTGTAAACCTAATAGAGTTAAGGCTACTATGCCATCTAAAACAGCGAATATCCATAATAATATCATCTAAAAA
>CAYSNL010000038.1:5214-6971 GCA_964432435.1 Candidatus Woesearchaeota archaeon
TATGAACAGCCCATTGAGTTACCGCAGTTTAAGCATTTATAACATGAACCATTTCTAACTGTTATGTGACCACATTGATCACATGCAGGAGCGTCTCCCATCATTTCTGCTAATGATTCGTCTATTTTATTCATAGGCATAAAATTATCCAGCTTTTTATCTTTATCTTCTAGACTTAATTCATCCATACTTTTCGGTTTTACATGCACAAAGTCTGTTCTGCCCAGATATTCCATGCCTAGGACTCGGAAAACAAAATCTATCATTGAAGTACAAGTTTTTATATTTGGATGATCTGTCATTCCATTTGGTTCAAATTTAGTAAATGTGAACATGTCAACGAATTTCTTTAATGGAACACCATATTGTAAACCCAATGAAACTGCTATTGCAAAACAATTCATTAAACTCCTGTAGGTTGCTCCTTCTTTATGTACATCAAGGAAAATTTCACCTAATTTGCCATCTTCATATTCTCCTGTATGGATGAATAATTTATGTCCTCCTATATTTGTCTTTAGAGCAAAACCTTTACGTTTTTGAGGTAATGGCTTTCTTGTTCCTCTTTCTAAGACGTCGTTGGTTTTTTGCTTTTCTTCTAATTTTGTGTTTAAAGGTTGAGATGATTTGCAGCCATCTCTGTAAAGAGCTATAGCTTTTAATCCTAAACGCCAGGCTTCAAAATAAATTGTTTGAATATCTTCTACTGTTGCTTCACTTGGTAAGTTCACGGTTTTTGATATAGCTCCTGATATAAATGGTTGAACAGCAGCCATCATTTTTACATGGCCCATGGGAGCAATGAATCTTTTTCCTATACCGCATTTATTTGCACAATCAAAAATTGCTAGATGTTTTTGTTGTATATTGGGTGCATTTTCTACTGTTTGAGCTCCTTCAATGCAAATTCTTGCTTGCTGTATTTGTTCGTCTGTTAAACCACGTTCTTTTAGTGTTTTTGGATTTACACTTGGGGTATAGTCATCTAGTGTTCTAAATTTATTCACATAATCTTCTGCAGCTTTAATTTCAGTTTCAGAATAATTTAATCTTTTAAGTTCTTCTGGGCTAACATATGGAGCGTTGTTTAAAGTTCCGGTTCCTAGGACATATCTGATTATATCCCCAATTTGGTCTTCTGTATAATTTAATTTCCTTAGTGTTCTGTTTATTGATTTATTTACTATCTTAAAATAACCACCACCGGCAAGTTTTTTCCATTTTACTAAAGAAAATTCTGGTTCAACACCTGTTGTATCACAGTCCATTAATAAACCTATAGTGTTATGGGATAGGAATCCATTACCAATATAAGTAACATTTTCTGGTACTGATAAGTCATACGTTGATTGAATTCCACCATCAATATTACTTTCAATAGTATCATAAAAAAATTGTAATACTTTAAGCAGTTCTTTATTATGTGTGTCTTGATATATTAATATGGCTCTTTCTCTTGGAATTGCTCCATTCCTTTGTATAGAAAGTAATACGTTATTTCTATGCGGACTTCCTACTGGAACGATTTCATCTACTAATTCCTGTGAAATATGAATGTAATCCCTATTTCCAGGTTGTGAACTTCTTGCTAAAAAAACACGATTAGTTTTTCTATCACCAACGAATCCTATTTCTTTAATAAATTTTGCATTATAAGATACATTTTTTAATCTCAAAACGTAAATTTCTGAATTACCCCATTCTGAAATATCTGTCTTTGTGGTTGTTGGATATCCTAAAGTTAAAAGCAAGGTTTT
>CAYSNL010000039.1:0-6496 GCA_964432435.1 Candidatus Woesearchaeota archaeon
TCTAATTTAGATTGAATATTAGAAATAATATTTTTCATTTTTTTAATGTCTCTGTGTGATTTCCAATGATACGCTTGATCACGGGTATTCTTTGTAATTAAATGAATTATTTTTCCGGTCTTTAGCCTTCCAACTCTTCCTCCCCTTTGAATGCGTCTAATACCTGATGCTGCTTGATCGAAAAAAATGGCTGTATCAAGTTGACCTAATGATATGCCTTCTTCCCCAATAGAGGTTGTTACAATGATATTATACTTATTTTCTTCAAATTCTTTTAAAGTTTCGAGCTGTTTTTTTTGTGTTACGCCTTCTTTTTGACCAATTAATTCTACTGGTTTAGCATTTTCTACTTGTTTTAGGTTTTCTACTATTCTTTTTACTGCATCTCTGAAATTTGCGAAGACTATTATTTTTGAATCCGGATTATTTTTTAGTTGATTCAAAATTAAATTTCTTAATTTTGTTAATTTTGGATGTTCAATATTATTTTTAGTTAGTTCATTTGTCAATAACAAAGATTTTTTTATTCTTTTATCATTAAAAATGGATTTTGCTGCTTTTGACGTTTCATTTTCTAAGTTGGATAAAAAATTATAAAATGAATCAAGCCCTTGTGTTTCTAGTAATTCTAATGCATGGGTTAATTTTAATGCTTGCGCTGCTAAGGAGATTGCCCAGAATGCACTTCTATTGCCTTGTTTTATTTCTTGTTGTAAATATGATTGAAATGAAATAATATCACGTTTATTTACTAATGAACCCGGCTTTGTCAAACCAAAATGTTTTAGTTGTTTTATCTTTTCTCTGTACACTTCTTCTGCTAATTTGTGAATCTCTCTAAAACTTTGTGGTAAATCTAGTTCAATAAACTCTATATTCTTTTCTTGTAAGTAAGGTTTAACATCTTCACTTGATTCATCTCTGATCTCTATTGCTTCTATAAATAAGTTTTTTTGTATTTCTTCTATCTTCTCTTTTGTTGAACCAGGAGAGGCTGTTAAAGCTAAAATTCTTGGATAATGGGCCTGTTTTATATAATGTTGAGAAACTACTGTGTTTGCAAATTTCATCCTGCTTCTATGGGCTTCGTCTAGAATTAGTAGAGAAAAATTTTCTAAATTTAACCTATTATTCTCTAGATCTTTTTGTGAAGTTTGCGGTGTCGATACTATTACTCTTGCATGTTTGTAAATTTCTGCTCTTTTTTCTGGTTTGATAAGACCAGTGAGAAGCACGATTTCAGATTTATCTATTGTTGTAGAATCTATAAATTCATTTTTTATTTGATTTGATAAAGGCTTAGTTGGAGTGCAGATTAATACTTTTGATTCTGGGTATTTGTTTAGTCTTTCAACTGCCAATTCTATTCCTATTTTAGTCTTTCCTAAACCAGTTCCAAGTATTACTAACGTATTTTTGTTTTTGGCTGTTTCTACTATGTTTTTTTGGTATCCTCTTGGTTGGAAATTTATTTGATACATAAATATAAATTAAGAGTAGTAATCTTTATAAATAAGTTCTTTTTTTGAATACTTATGAAGATCTTAGCTATACATATTATTAGTATAATTATTATAGCTATTATTATATTATAAGCAGAACTTGATTTTCTGGGTTCTGCATTTAGGGGGTAGTTAGAATGCTAAATAAAGCGTTGGAAAATGTTGTTGATGGAGAGAATAAAAAAGGGTTGAAAAGATTGGTGGTTCATTTTAATAGACTGGTTTCAAATAGGGACTATGAGGGGGCTAGAGATTATTTTAAAGCGCAGCCAGAGGATGTTAAAAGAGCTATTAGGTATGATAGCGATAGTTGGTATAGGGTTTTAACCTGTTTGAAGCTTTAGAAATATATTTAAATTACAAAATCTATCATATGGACGTGATATATATTCCTGCGTCCATTACAATCGAAAATGGTATTTCAGTTCAACATTACAAATGGAAATCTGAAAATAAATTTAGTGTATACAGAAGACCGACTAAACGGGCCTTTGTTAGGATTACTAGTTTGAATTTTGTAAAAAATCTAGTCGTAAAGGGTAAAGAAAAAAGGAAAGTTAGAGTGTCTTTTTTTAGAAAAAATAAAACTTGGGTTATAAAAATAAGTAGGATTAAGAAAGAGGGTTTGACTTTGCAGCCGTATCTTGGTTCACATCCTTATTTGCAGTTGGTGTTGAATAAATCCTTACCTAAGGTATTATGGGACGAACATGAATCGAGTGGTAAAAAGACACATACCATTCCTGTAAAAGTCGGATTTGAGCTAGATGAATGGAATGATATCGGGCTTAATCCACAGGATTTTTTACCTCAAGTTGAAAAAATGCCAAAAAGATTAATGGAAGAATCCTTGAAATGGGGATTTAAAGTTGATTATATACCGAAAGGTAGGAGTTATGATCTCGAGTTAATAGGGCCTAATGGCAGAATATTTTTATTGGCTTTATCTTCTCATGTAGCAAAAAATAAAAGTAGAAGTAAAGAACAAAGAACACGGAAAATTTTGATGGATATCTCTAAGATGTTGCCTGCAGTTTATATAAGGAAAGTTTGTCCTGTTATAGTTTGCGAACCCTTGGAGTTTGATGGTTCTTGGTCATTTACTACTGCTGACTACCTTGGATTTTATAGAGATAAATTTAATTTTAAATTTTTGACCACAGATTTTAAAAAGGGGTGGGAGCATAAAATTTGTAAAGAATTACTGGAGTTGGATAAAGGTGCCTTATAATTTCAAAGAAACGGAAAAAGAGATTGGAGTATTTTGGAATAAAATAAAACTATTGGAAAAGTTACAGAAAAAAAATTCAAAAGGTAAAAACTATTTTTTATTGGATGGGCCACCATATGCTAATTTTGTACCGCATGTCGGGCATATTAGGAATACGGTCTACAAGGATCTTAATATCAGATTAGCCTTTGCTAGAGGGTATAATGTTTTTTTTCAGCCTGGTTTTGATACCCATGGGTTGCCTGTTGAAAACATTGTTGAGAAAAAATTAGGATTAAAATCTAAAAAAGATATTGAAAAAATAGGGATTAGTAAGTTTACTAATGAATGCAAAAAGTTAGCTGCAACAAATAAAGATCTATGGATGGAGGTTTATGCTTTACTGGGTAGCTGGTATTCTCATAAAGAGCCCTATATGACTTTTGATAATTCTTATTTGGAGTCTGCTTGGTGGTCTTTTAAGGAAATGTGGAAAAAAGGTTTGGTATATCAAGGAAAAAAACCTGTTTTTTGGTGTCCTCATTGCGAGACAGCATTAGCTGGTTATGAAGTTACTGATTCTTATACCATTTTATCTGATCCTGGGATTTATGTTAAATTTAAAATTAAGGGAATGGATGAATATTTGCTTGTTTTTACAACCACCCCTTATACTTTAGTTTCTAATGTTGTTATTGCAGTACATCCTGATGAGGATTATGTTAAAGTCGATACTAATTATGGTACTTTAGTATTAGCAAAGGAAAGATTGGATCTTCTATCTGACTTAGAAATAGGTTATACTATTTTAGAAGAATTTAAAGGAAAAAAATTGGAAGGATTAGAATATGAGTCTATATTGGATGTTCCACAACAGAAAGAGGTGGAGCAAAGTAAAGGAGCACATAAGATCTATATGTCTATTCCTATCTTAAAAGAGAGAATTGCTTCTAAGGTTGCAGCTAAAAAAAATGTAGGCGAGTCAAGGGATATTTATGAGGATTTTGTTGATGTTAAAGAAGGAACGGGGTTAGTTCACGTAGCTGGTGGACACGGTAAAACTGATAATGAGTTAAGTCAGAAATATAATTTAATATGTGTTTCTCCTGTCGATGATGTTGGTAAATTTACAGAACTGGCTGGTAAGTATGCTGCTGTGTTTGTTAAAAGTGCTGATGAACAAATTATAAATGATTTAAGAGAGAGTAAAAAATTGGTTTATTCTACTAAAATAGAACATAAATATCCTATTTGCTGGAGATGTAAAAATCCTTTGATTTTTAGAATGAGTAATCAATGGTTTTTTAGAACTGATCTTGTGAGAGATAAAATGTTAAATGAAAACAAAAAAGTTAAATGGTTTCCGGATTATGCTGGTGAAAGGTTTATTGAATGGGTTGCTAATGCAGAAGATTGGAATTTTTCTAGGCAAAGATATTGGGGGATTCCAATACCTATCTGGAGATGTTCCTCTTGTAACGAGGAGATTGCTATTGCCGGCTTTGACGAATTAAGTAAAAAAGCTTCTTCTAAATTACATGTTAATTTTGATTTGCATAATGTCAATGATATTAAATTAAAATGTAAATGTGGGAGCTTGATGGAAAGGATAAATGATATATTTGATGTTTGGTATGATTCTGGTGTTGCGCCTTGGGCGTCATTAGGATTTCCGCATAAGAATAAACAATTATTTGAAAAAAATTTCCCAGTTAGCAGAATTAATGAGAGCCAAGATCAGATTCGTGGTTGGTTTTATTCTTTGATGTATTGTGGTATCGGTGCTTTTAACAAAAAAGCATATGATGGAGTATCTATGCCTGGTTGGGTTTTGGATGATAAGGGAAATAAGATGAGCAAATCTTTAGGCAATGTTGTATTTGCTAAAGATGCCCTTACTGAATTAGGAGCTGATGCCTTAAGGTTTTATTATTTGTGGGATATTGCTCCATATGAAACACAAAAATTTAATGCCCCTCTTTTAAAGAAGGAAGTTTGGAGATTTTTTAATGCTCTGTGGAATATTCATATTTACCTATTAGGTATGAATAATAAATATAAAAAAGTTGTATTGAAAAACCAAGAGGATAAATGGGCAATATCTAAATTAAATTCTTTGATTAAAAACTATTCTAACGGATTGGATGATTTTAATTATCATGAATCGGCAAGGAACCTGGAAGATTTTGTTATAAATAACTTAAGCAGAGAATATATTCAAATTGTTAGAGGTAGAGTTGATGAAAAAGATCCTGTTGTGATTTATGTTTTATTTGAATCTTTATTGAACATATTAAAATTATTGGCTCCTGTAGCTCCGTTTATTTCTGAGAAGATTTATTTGAATTTGAAAGAGAAATTTAAATTGAAAGAAGAGAGCATACATTTGGCTTCGTGGCCAAAATATGATAATAAGAGAATAGACAAAAAATTAGAAAAGCAGTTTGAAATTTTAAATTTGATTGCGCAAAGTGCATCAGCTGAAAGAGAAAAAATTGGATATGGTATTAGGTGGCCGTTAAGTAAAGTAGAAATTAAAATTAAAGATTTAAGTTTGCTTAAGAATTTGAGTGAACTAATAAAAACACAGTTAAATGTTAAAGAAATTAAAATAAGTAAAGGGGAATTCGAGGTTAAATTAGATAATAAAATAACTAAAGAATTAGAAATTGAAGGATACACAAGAGAAGTAATGAGAAGAATACAAGCGTTAAGGAAAAAAAATGGTTTAAAAAAAGAAGAAAAAATAAAGTTGATTATAAATTCTGATTATGATATAAGTAAATTTAAAAAAGAGATTATGGATAAGGTAGGTGCTAAAGTTATTTTGTTTAATAGTAAAATACTCAAAATAGGTTCTAAAGAGAATATAAAAGGCGAGGAATTTGAAATTAGTTTCCAAAAGGTTTAAATATATTCTAAATATCTTTTTAGTTAAAAGTGGTGAGGCTTAAAAAATTTTTGATCTTCAGTTTAATTTTGATTAGTATGGTCTCTCTCGTTTCTGGTTTTTCTTTTGTAGATATACTAGATGGTGTGGTTTCTCTTACAGGGAAAGCGAGTTTTAATAAGAATCCAAGTGTGCAATTAGGGGCCCCTTCAGACACGCAAGTAGTCGGTAATCCTATTATGTTTAGTTGGACTTATTTTGATCCTGAAGATGATCCTCAGGTAAGCTATACGTTATTAGTTGATGATAACCAGAGATTTACTAGTCCGATTGCTTATTACGGCTTAAAAGAAGACAGTAGAAAAGAATATTTGCCTCTGGAAGATGGACAATATTACTGGAGAGTTGAGGTTAATAATAAGTTTGGTACCGGCTATAGTGAAGTTAGAATTTTTTATTTTGATAGCAAAGAAAAATTATGCGCGGATGGAACAAGATATTTTGATTGTTCTAACAATAAGCCAGATTATTGTCGTGGTGGTGTATTAGTAAAAGATTGTATTAGGTGTGGTTGTGAAACTGGAGCTGTTTGTAGTCAAGGTGGGGTTTGTGTTAAATTAAAATGCTCTGATGGCACTGTTTATGGAGATTGTTCTATAAATAAACCTAAATATTGTTTGAACACTAACATATTAAAAGATACATGTAGTTTATGTGGTTGTCCTGGTAGTTTAGAGTGCGGTTCAGATGGAAGTTGTAAAGGAAACATTATTGATGAGGGAGTGAAAAAAGAAGAAAATGTAATTGAAAACCCTCCTGAAACCGGGTTTATTGGGTTTTTAAAGAGAATATCAAGAATTTTTAAGTATTTATTTACTGGTAGTCCTTTATAAA
>CAYSNL010000040.1:0-3021 GCA_964432435.1 Candidatus Woesearchaeota archaeon
CTTTATTCTCTGTTGTTTTATAGGCCACTAAATAAACATCTACCATTGAGCTAGAATCTACTGGTTGTTGATCAAAATAAGCTCTTTTTCCATTTTGATTATACCAACCATTATGTCCTATTAGGATTAATTTGTCTTCTTTTATGATTATTTCACTCAAGAATTTTAAGCTTTCCTCAGCTATTTTTAAGTATTTTTCATCTTTAATCAGATCATATGCTAAAAATAATGCTTCAGGCAATCTTCCGTTAGAATAAGTGATTGTTTTTTCAAACCATCTCCAGTCTTGAGAGCTTTCATTTTCATACAAAGAGATAAGGTCATCTGCAAAAGATTTTATTTTTGCCAGTATCCATTCCTCCTTATATTTTTTATAATATTCATACAAACCTAGAATATAAAATGCTTTGCTTCTTGGACTTTTTAACTGAATATCCTTTGCTTTGTCAAATATTTCTTTTGCAAGAATCCTTATATTATCATAGACATTATTATTTGATATAATAATACCACAGGCCCAAATTGCTCTTCCAAAACTGTCTTCACTGCCTTTCCTGTCTAAAAATTTTCTTCTGTAACTCACTAAGTTATGAAAAGTCCCATTTTTCTTTTGAACAAAATAAATAAAGCTTAGATATTTATTTATAAGTTCTGTACTAAGTTTGTCATTAAACAATTCATTATATTTTGAAGCAACTATCAATGCCCTTGCATTATCATCTAATGTATACCCTGTTGAACTATCCTTAACTGAGAACTTGGAATGTTGGACAACACTTATGTCATCTGTTAGGTTTTTTAAATGATCTAGTTTTATCTTAGGAAATTTTTTAAGACCTACGTTTTCACTAATATCTATAATGTCCCTATAAACCCTTAAATAAGAGTTAGCCACGTTAGGCCATATCATTTTTTGACCATAAGAATGAGCGTTGTTTTCAATTTCTTTTTTTAATTCTGGGGTTGAAAGTAAATTTAAAATTGCATCTGATATTGATTTTGGGCTTCTAAATGGGACTAAAATGCCCCTCCTGTTTGAGAGAACTTCTTTGGAATACATGCTTGGTGTTGAAATAATTGCTTTTCCTGCGCCAAGAGCGTATGCAACTGTTCCAGAAGTAATCTGGTCGGGATCTAAAGTTGAATTTACATAAATATCTGTGGCTTGTAAATATTTTATTATTTCTTTTAAAGTCAAATATTTATTATAAAATTTTACATTATTTCCCAAACCAAGTTTTTTTACTAATCTTATTAATCTTAGCCTATATCTTTCTCCTTCATGCTTTCTTACTTGCGGATGAGTTTCACCTATTATTATATAAAGGAAATTTTGGTATTTAGCAACAATTTCTGGAAGGGATTTAATTACGTATTCTAGACCCTTACCTCTGCTAAGAAGACCGAAGCTACTTAGTATTATTTTGTTACTAAGACCAAGTTCTTCTTTAATTTTTTCAGTATCTGTTTTTTCTACGATTGGTACTCCATGTGGAATAACTTTTATTTTTGATTTTTCTATTCCATATTGCTCGTTTAAAATTTTTCTGCCTGTTTCTATCATTACTAAAATATTAGAACATCTTTTTGCTATAGCTCTTACAACCTTTTTTCTATGTTCATCTGGATTTGGTAATATGCTATGAAAATTTACTATTACTGGTTTTGTTAGTGTTTCTAAAAATGGTATCAAATAGTCTCCATATTCACCACCAAACAAACCAAATTCATGCTGTATGCAAACCAGTTTTATGTTATCATCTTTATTAATCTCTTTTGCTTTATCTATGTAATGTTCCATGTCTGATTCATCCAGTTGATTAATAACTTCTTTCTCATAATTATAGATGCTACTTCCATTATCATTTATTGCTAGAACTGAGGATTTTAAAGTTGGATTGAATTTTTTATCCATCATACTTGTTAAATCTTTGGTGAATGTAGCTATACCACACTCCCTTGGAGGGTAACTTGACACGTATAACACTTGAAATGGATATTTCATTTTAGGTAAACCTTTGTTTGAGAACTCTCTTTAACCTCTTTTTATACATTTTAATTAACCTTTAATCCATTGCAGACCATTAAAGTCAAATTTGAAGTCAATACAATTTAATTTTTTCATTAATCTCTTCTTGTTGTCACAAAAAAACAATATGCTGCCTCCCCCACCTGCTCCACAAAGCTTCGCAGCTATTGCTCCATTAGTTAGTCCAATATTTATAAGTTTATTAATCTTTTTATTTGTGACTTTACTGTGCAATTTTTTTCTCTCTCCAAATTCTTCATTCATTAAACTGACGAAATTTATTAAATCATTTTTCTTTAATGCTGTTTTCATTTCTTTTGCGATATCTCTTATCCTTAAAAGGTTGTTAACATTTTTGCCCTTGAGGAAATTATCGATCATTGCCTTGTTTATAGAACTAGAATAGTGCGGTTTTCCTGTGTAATATAATACTAAAGATTGCTCTAACTCTTTAATTAAAGATTTTTTTAGTTTTAATCTTGTTACTTTTACTTTGTCATCTTTAAATTCTAATAAGTTTACACCGCCGAGAGCTGCTGTATATTGGTCTTGTTTTCCACCTGTAAAACCCATTGTTTGTTCTAATCTATAAACTTTGTCTGCTAGTTCAATTTTATTTTTTGTCTTACTGATCAAAGCTAGCCAGACTAAGTTCATGGCACCACTTGTACCCAAACCAGAACTAGTAGGGATGTTTGCTGAATATTCCAAGCTAACTTTTTTGTCAGTAGCTATTAATCTTCCTGTAACATAATGATTAATTGCAGCATTTAATACTGCGCCGCCTAATCTTGTGAATGGTGCTATATCTGTTGTTCCACCTGCGAAATCAATTCTTACCGGGGCTCTTACAATCTTGATCAAACTATCACCTTCTTTTCATAAGAAACTACGTTTCTTATCATCTTCCCTTCAAAAAAGGATTTTTTATTTAATAAACTTTATCTTTTGAAACTATTTAGCAATTCTTCTAAATTACAATAGGCTAATGA
>CAYSNL010000040.1:3121-5566 GCA_964432435.1 Candidatus Woesearchaeota archaeon
TTGTTCCCAATCAAACTGTGGTTTCATTAGTAATTCTGGGTGCCATAGTTTTTTGAATCTTTTTGATGTAGATATCCAAACACTTGGATAAACCGTCTCATATTTCTCTCCTGTCCATAAATTTGGTCTATGTAAGAAATGATAAGTATGGTTAATTTTTTCTGGGAATAATAAAACATCTTTATCATCTGCACCAGGAGAGGTTATTTTTCCATATCTTTTGAAATTTTTAAAATCTCTAGTGGAAGCTATTGCTGTTTGAGGAATTGCCTTACCACTATTTGCAGGATTTCTTAATACAACATAGGTTATATAACAAATTCCATCAATCTTTGTTATTCTTGGATCTTCTGTGCCAAATTTTTCATATTCTTCTTCGAGTTTAAATGCTGGTCTATTAAATCTTTTAAAATTAATTCCGTCTAAGCTTGTAGCGTAACCTATTCTGGAAATATAATGTTTATCATTTTTTCCTATTGCCCTGTACAACATCTGTACTTTTTGTTTGTAAAAAACAACGCCAGGGTTAAATACTGCCAGATTTTCCCATTTATTTCTGGTCGGTTTTAATATTGGATTTTTATGGTATCTTGTAAGCTTCATTTTAGTAACAATGCTGCTCCTAAAACTCCCGGTTCTTTTAACTTAGACCACTGAATATTTACTTTTCTAGGGATTATTACATGTTTTTGAACTTCTTTTCTTACTCTTTTTAAGAAAGAATTTCCAATATCTCTTATTCCTCCCGAGAGAATAATTATATCTGGATCAAATATATTTATAAAATTAGCAATGCCGATGCTTAAATATTTTATTTCGTTATTAATTATGTATTTTGCTTTTTTGGATTTAAGTTTAATTAAATCTTTGCCTTTTATTTGATGATGAAAATATTTTTTAGATTCTTGTTTAAGTGCTTTGCCAGATGCTAAACTTTCTAGATCTTTATTATCCTGGATTATTACATGACCCAATTCGCCTGCATAACCTGTACCTTTGTAAAGTTCACTATTTATTATTATACCACCACCAATGCCTGTGCCGATTGTTAATAAAATAATGTTTTTCTTTTTAATACCTAATTTAGCTTCTGCTAAAGCTGCGCACTTTGCATCATTTTCTATTATTGTTCTAACTTTGAATTTATCTTGTATTATCCTTTTGAGATTTACATTTTTAAATGGAATATTTGGCGGGTTTTTAATTATGCCGTCTTTTAATGGACCCGGGCTTCCTATCGCTATAGCTTTTATTCTTTTATTATTTTTTGCTTCTTGAATAGAATTAATTAATTGCTTTATAACAAAATTTTTGCCTTTGCTTGCTTTAGTTTCCTTTTTAATTATTTTAATTATTTTTAGTCCTCTAACTAAAGCTGCTCTAATATATGTACCACCAAAATCAACAGCAATATTATAATCTGCCATATTTATCCTCTAATCTTATTTCATCTTTTTCACTAAAATAGCCTAAGGAAATTTCTAAAAATCTCGCTTTATTACTAGCCGAGGCTCTGTGCGGTGTATTTTTAGGAATGTTAATTTCTTGTCCTTTTTTTGCTTTAAACTTTTTATTGCCTATTTCGATTATTAAACCGCTGTCTAAAATAACCCAAAATTCTGATCTTTTTTTATGAATCTGTTTACTTAATGATTGATTAGAATTAATAGTGATAATTTTAACAGTGCATTTTTTGTTTAGGACATACTGGGTAAATTTGCCCCAAGGACGTTTCACCTCTTTAATCATGAGTAATTGTAATTAAGTTTTATTTAAATAATTTGCTTTTTATGCTTGTGTTTATTTTGGCTTATATGACAAATAAACTTTTTCAAAAGGTTTATATAAAACTTTAATTTATATTTTATAAAAGAGGTGTTAGGTTTGTTTGTTGATAAATCGATATTAAAAAAAGTATACAAAAAAAGAGAGATTTGGTCTCATAAAGGTGATTATGGTTCTCTTTTAGTTATAGGCGGAAGTAAGTTATATAGTGGAGGCCCTGCATTTAATGCTTTGGCTGCTTATAGGAGTGGTGTTGATTTAGTTACTGTTGTGGCACCTAAAAGGGCTGCTGATATTATAGCCGGATTTAGCCCCGATTTAATAACTTATCCTCTTGATGATGATTATTTAAGGAAAAGGCACTTGAGGGAAATATTATTACTTATTAAAAATAAAGATGCTGTTGTGATTGGTGGAGGATTAGGCAGGAATTGGGAGACTTTATGGGCTGTTAAAAAATTTCTGAAGAAAGTTGATATTCCTTGTGTAATAGACGCAGATGCTATTAGAGCTTTAGATAGAGAAACCATATATGGAAGAGATTTTGTTATAACACCACATGCCGGGGAATTTCTTTCTTTAACTGGTTTAAAACCTAGTGAGTTTATTAATATAAGGATTAGAGAAGTAAGTAGGATTGCTGAATTATTAAATACTACA
>CAYSNL010000041.1:0-5552 GCA_964432435.1 Candidatus Woesearchaeota archaeon
GCGCTGGTAGTATAGTGGTTAGTATTGGACCTTGCCAAGGTTCAGACCCGAGAATCTTTGAGATCGGTTGAGATCGGGACTTCGACTCTCGGCCAGCGCATTTATAAAAACACAGGAGGTAAGATTAATGAAACAATTTATGGAAAAAAACTCAGACTACTTTTATTTCGTATTTAGAGTAGTTATAGGTTTACTATTCCTACTACATGGAATAAGCAAAATTCAAATGCTATCTCAAGGCAAGATAACATTAGTAAGTCTTATTGGTTTAGCAATGATAATAGAAGTAGCTGGTGGAGTAATGATACTCCTTGGTTTACTAACTAGGTATGTCTCATTGATAACGGCAGTAGAAATGATAGTTGCTTTTTTTAAGGCACATGTACCACAAGGAATTAACCCGCTTACTAATGGTGGAGAACCAGCAGTATTATTCTTCGTAGCATTTATAGTATTGCTAGCATACGGAGCAGGAAAATGGTCTTTGGATAACAAAATATTCAAAGAATAATTTTTTATTTTTTCTATGAAAAAAGTAGTAGTCATAGGTGGTGGATTTTCAGGGAGTTTAATAGCAAGAAAATTAGAAAAACACTTTAATTTAATATTAGTAGATTCTAAAAATTATTTTGAATTCACTCCTGGAATATTAAGAACCATCGTAGAACCAAAACATCTTAATAGAATACAGATTTTGCATAAAAAGTATTTAAAAAAAACAAAGATAATTCTTGGTAGTGTAAATGAAATTGGAAATGATTATGTAAAAGTAAATAATCAAAAGATAGTATTTGATTATTTATGCATCTGCTCTGGAAGTAAATACAAGGCGCCAATAAAAGAGCAAAACCTCATTATCGCAGCAAGAGCAATTCATCTAAAAAGAAATTACGAAAAATTATGCAAAGCAAATAATATTCTAATAATAGGTGGGGGTTTGGTAGGCGTTGAGTTATCAGCAGAGATTTCTACACATTACAAAGAAAAAAAGATTACTATAGTTCATTCAAAAAATAGATTAATAGAAAGAAATAATGATAAAACAAGAATATATGCAGAGAAATTTTTAACTAAAAGAGGAGTTAAAATAATCTTTAATGAAAGAGTAATTGATATTAAAGGAAATGGAAAAAGGTATAATACAGATAAAAATCATGAAATTAAAACAGATTTAGCTTTTTTATGTACTGGAATAACACCAAATTTTGAGTTTATGAATAAAAACTTCAAGGACAAATTAAATGAGAAAAACAATATAATGGTTAATAAATACTTACAATTAGAAGGAACAAAAAATATTTTTGTTGCCGGGGATGTAAATTCAACAAATATAGAAAAAACAGCCCAAAATGCAGAAATCCAGGCAAGAATCATAGTTGAAAACATTTTTTCTTTAGAAAAAAATAGAAAACTAGAACAATACAAACAAAATAAAACACCAGTAGTAATAAGTTTAGGAAAATGGAATGGTGTTTTTGAGTCTAATAAGTTTGTATTTACAGGTTTTATACCAGGAATAATGAAAAGCATTATTGAATGGAAAGAGATGTACAAGCTAAAATTTAGAATCTAATACCGCAAGAAGGATATTTTACAATTCTAATCTTTTATCGTCAACATAAATCTCAGGATTTCTGAAAACTTGGTCTAAGTGTAAAAAGGTAAAGATGTCACCACCAAACCAATAGTTATTTCCAATGGCAATATGCCCTGTATTTTTAGCCTTCTCATCTACAACCATGCTTCCAACAATATCTACATTAGGATTAATTCCTATACCGATTTCACCTATCTTCATGATATTAGCTGGTCTTTTAGAAATTTTTTTAGCCAATTTTAAAGTTCCACTTAAAATTTTAGCTTCCTTGCCTCCTTCAATCTTAAGTATCTGGCTTTTTTTCACAGTTAATTTTATTGGTTCTTCAACTATTAAAGTACCTTTTTCATTTCTAGAGCTTCCATCTATTACAATTTTACCATTAACGGTTCCGGTAACAGGAGCAATGTAAACTTCACCAGCCGGTATATTTCCACCTCTAATCTTGCCAGTATAATCTCCATCTAACAATATAGAATTTTGTCCTTTAATGCTTGCGTTAAAATCAGTTCCATTCTCGGTTTTTATATTAATATTCCTGCCAAGATCTAAAGCTTTCTTTATTTTGACTCCTTGAACTTTCATTTTATTATAATCAACACTCAAAGCCCTAGTAATAACATGAATATCTTTATTTTCTAAATCAATTAAACCGGTAGTTGAAACAAATCTATGTTTTTTATCTAAACAATATCTCCGAAAACTTTTACCTAAACCACCCAAAGAGCCTGGCCTATTTGAAAAAGCAACAAGTATTGTACTATCAGGTTTTAATTTATACAAGCCATTAATTAGTTCAATTTCCGCATTTTCATACCTTGTTTTTACTTTTTGTAAAATTACTTTAGGTTTATAACCTAATTTTTCAGCACTTAAATAATAAGCACCGCAAATTATTGGAGCAAGACCATGATTAAAACTACCCCAATCACCGATTATTAAGACTTCTTGATCTTTTTTTATGTTTAAATTATTAATTAATATATCTTTAAAATATTTAGAATGATTTTTCACTATTGTTAATAAATTATTCTTATTAAGAAATTCTATTAACTGTAATTCGTGCATAGAATCATTTGTTATTCTTAATTTAAATATTTTACTACCAAAACCTTTATTTACTTTATATTTAAAAACAATTGCATGAAACTTGAGCTTAAAAAAGAATTCATTGAAAAATATTCCAAATTAACTAATTTTCAAGAATATGAAGAAATAATTAATAAATTCATAAGAAAAGCTATTAGAATTAATACATTAAAAACAACAATAAAAGAAACAAAAAAAGCATTAATAAAAAGTTATAAATTAATACAAATACCTTGGTGTAAAGAAGGTTTTTGGATTGAAACAGAAAGACGTGATCTAGGGAATATGTTAGAACATCAATTAGGTTATATTTACATCCAAGAAGCAGCCTCTATGTTACCACCAATAATATTAAATCCAAAATCAACAGATTTAGTTTTAGATGCAGCAGCTTCTCCAGGTTCTAAAACAACACAATTAGCAGCTCTAATGAAAAATAAAGGTTTAATTATAGCCAATGATTTAACATATCAACGGATGCTACCTTTATCTCATAACTTACAGAGATGTGGTGTTTTAAATACAGTAACAACCATAATGGACGCTCGTTATATTGATTATCAATTTGATAAAATTTTGTTAGATTCGCCATGTTCTGGAACAGGGACTATTCGTGGTTTGACACAAAACTCTTTTTACACCGTTAAGACTTATTCTCAAAATAAAATCAATACGCTATCAGGTTTACAGAAGAAGTTAATTTTAAAGTGTTATAATAATTTAAAGCCAAAAGGAATTCTTGTTTACTCAACTTGTTCTCTAGACCCAGAAGAAGATGAAGAAGTTATTCAATTTTTATTAGATAAGTCAAACGCAAAATTAGAAAAAATAAACTTAAAGATAAAATCAGAGTTAAACTTAGACTATGGGAGTTATTCATCAGAATTAAAAAAATGTGTTAAGCTTTGGCCTCAATTCTATGATACAGAAGGATTTTTTATAGCCAAAATAAAAAAACCATAGAAAGTTTTATAAATATTGATATTTTCAAATAAATTCTCATGAAGGTAGCAATATTATTTTCAGGCGGAAAAGATTCTCATTATGCATTGCAGTATGCATTAGAAAAAGGTTGGGATGTTGAATATTTGCTATCAGTTAAACCAACAAGAACAGACTGTTATCTATTTCATTATGCCACTGTAGAAAATACAAAAGAATTAGCTCAAATTTTAGGGATAAAGCATATCTTAGTTCCATGTTCTGTTGCAGATCCAAAACAAGAAGCAGAAATTGTAAAAAATGTTGTTGAAAAAGACAAAGTTGACGCAGTTATTCTTGGCGGAACAGGCCTACAAATTACCCAAATTAAATCTATTCAAGATGCTTTACTTCCGATAGGAATAGAAACTTTTGCTTCTCATGCTGGTTTAGATCATGGTGAAATATTCGTGGATATGATAGATCAAGGTTATAAAATAATGGTCACTCAAATAGCAGCAGAAGGTTTATCAGAGGAATGGTTAGGAAGAATTATTGATGAAAGTAATATAAAAGAACTATTTGCACTATCTAAGAAATATGGTTTTCATAATGGTGGTGACGGAGGTCATTTTGATACTTTAGTTCTAGATTCTCCTCTAATGGACCAAAAATTAGAGATTGAGCAAGCAACTAAATTTATTGAAGCTTCGTGCATTGGGCATTTAAAAATAGACAAATTAAGAATAGTTAATAAAAAACCACTTAGCAAATTCATTTAAAAACCTTTATAAATTTCTTTAATTACTTAATTTTATGTTTAATTCAGTTCTTAAAAAAATAAAACCTTCTGAAGGAGAGGAAAGAAAATTAAAATTAAAAATTAATAATTTAATAAAAAAAATAAAATTAAAAGATGCTAAAATAATAATTGGCGGTTCTTTAGCTAAGAATACTTGGCTTAAAGATACCCACGACATAGATTTATTTGTAAAATTTAATTATAAAAAATTTAAAAATAAATCAAATAAGTTATCAAATATCCTAGAAAAAGCATTAAGAAAATTCAGTCCGAATAGACTTCATGGTTCTCGTGACTATTTTCAAATTAAACATAATAATTATTCTTTTGAAATCGTTCCAATCTTAGATATAAGAAAACCATCACAAGCAAAAAATATAACTGACATTTCACCTTTGCATACATTATGGGTTAAAAAATATAAAAAACCAGACGAAGTTAGGTTAACAAAAGCATTTGCTCATGCACAAAACATTTATGGAGCAGAATCTTATATTCAAGGTTTTTCCGGCTATGTTTTAGAGATATTAACAATATATTATGGTTCATTCTTAAATTTAATAAAATCAGCTTCAAAATGGAAACAACAAACAATTATAGATCCGGAGAAACTTCTTAAATCGCCTTTAAAAGAATTAAATAAATCAAAAACCCAATCACCTTTGATATTGGTTGATCCAGTAGATAAAACAAGAAACGCATCAGCTGTGTTATCAAAAGAAAAATATGATCTATTTATAAAATCATGCAAAAATTTCTTAAAAAACCCTTCAGAAAGATTTTTCATTAAAAAGCAGGAAAAAATACCGAACAATTCAGTAACATTAGAAATTACTCCATTAAAGGGAAAAAAAGATATTATAGGCTCAAAATTAAACTCTTTGTTTAATAAAATAAAAAAACAAATCTCTTTAGAAGGCTATAAAATATCAAAAGCTGGATGGATTTGGAATGAAAACACTTATTTTTGGTTTAAATTAAAAAATAACAAATTACCTGTATTCCGGATAGTTAAAGGTCCTCCAATAAATAACAAATATCATCTAGATAGATTTAAGAAAAGATACAAAGAAATATTTATTAAAAATAAAACAGCATATATAAAGAAAAAAAGAAAATTTACAGATATTAAATCTTTTCTTA
>CAYSNL010000042.1:0-5479 GCA_964432435.1 Candidatus Woesearchaeota archaeon
CCAATCTTATCAAAAATCCTAATATACCAAGGAACATTGTTGACAATAAAAGGGTAATTCCAATCATATTTATATTCGTTGTTATTTTCATCTTTATATTTAATTTTCATTTTCAATCCATTTCTTAAATTTTTTGAGTTAATATTCAAGCTAACTTCTTTTTCGCCGTCTAACTCATCGATATACAGTGGTTTATATCCGTTTATATCAATCTCTATGTAATAAGCTTTAATACTTGAGCTTAATGAGAACATTACCTCTGTTTCTACACCATAATCAACTTTTTCAGGTCTTATTTTCGTGATTAATAACTCAGGAACTTTAGTATAATTAAACTTCACAAAAGTTTTTCTGATTAGATTAGGGCTTTCAGCAGTTACAATTACACTATCAATGGCATCTATTTTTTTAATAAATTTCTTTTCAGCATTAATATTAAAATTCTCTAAACTACAATCATTATTAAAACAAACTCTTATATTCTCTAATTTAATAGTCCCCATATTTTTTATTCCACATTTTACTTCTATTTTATCTCCTGTCTTATAATAATTGTTATCTTCCTCGCATTTTATATACAATTCAGAAAAAAATCCTTTTTTATCAACAGATTCAATACTACTAACAATCTCTGCTAAATCACTTAAACTGTAATATTTACCATTATCAGAATAAGTAATAGCAACAACATCTTTACCTCCAAAATTTTCTTTTACTTCTATGATAGAACTATAAACCAAGTCTTGTTGTAAATCACTAGGAATCTTCATTAGCCAATACAAGGTTTTAGTTTCCTTTGGCTTTAATAAAATTACTCTACTATTGTCTTCTTCAAGTTGACTAGGCCCCTTAGTTAAGTAAACTCTAGTGGTTAAATAATTATCCTGTAAATTCTGAACATTAACTTGAACTGGTAAATAACTTCCAAATTTAAAATTTTCATTTAATGGCAAAATGCTTAGCTTAACTAATCCTTCATAAGTTTCTCCTTGTTTTTCTATTTCGGTTTTTAATTTTAATTTACCTGGTTTTATTTCTATATCGCTACTTAACCATTTATAATCCGCGCTGCTTTCTCCAGAATCAGATGTTTCAGCCAATTTTAAATGAGTAGCATCCACCCAGCCATATTGCCCAAAAGTAACATCAAAAGGTAACCATCCAATACCAGGAAAATAAACTTCAGCCCAACCATGATTACCAAAACCACCGACTGCATTTGCATAAACAACACCAGTAACAAATCTTGCTGGTATTCCAACACTTCTTAGCATAGAAATGAACAAATTAGTCATCTCATCGCAAACACCTTCTTTATTATCAAAAACCCAACTTGATTTCTGAACTGTTTCAGCAGTTAAGGTATTTAAATCATATTTAATATTCCCCCTCACCCACTCTCCTATTTTGTATACAGCAGTATAATAATCAGTTTCATCTGTTATAATCTCTCTTGTTTTTTTTCTTATTTTATCATTTATATCAATAAATTCAGTTTCACCTAGATAATCATCTAAGCCCAATTTTTTAGTAAATGGAAAATTAATCTTAGATTTTATAATATTAAATGAATTTTTTACTTTTATATTGGAATCAATACTATAATCATAATTAGAACTGATTTTATCCCATTTGTAATAAACAACATCATTAAATTCGGTTTTTGCTTCTGGAACTGATTTAATTTTAAAATTAATTATTTCTTGTCTATAATCTTCTCTTGGATATAACTTTAAAAATACCTCCAATCTTTCTAAATTTGAATTACCCCCAGTAGTAATTAAAGCTAGGGAAGAACCTATTGAAAAATCTAGATCCATTTCTTTAACATTATCATAATTTTGTGCATTTACAAAAGACAATAATAAAAAACTAAAAATAACTATCAAAAACCCCTGTTTCATATTTTAATTTTAAATTTAAGAATATATTAATCTTTTCAACAAGTATTTTCTTATATACATACTATAAAATAAAAATATTTATATATCAATTAAGTAAACATATACAAAATGTTGTATTAAATTAAAAAAATAACACAATGGGTTGTATTTATTCAAAAGAGGTAAAACAAAATAATTACTATGAAATGTCCTTATTGCCATCATGAAGAAACTAAAGTAATAGATAAAAGAGAGACAGAAGAATCTTTAGCAACAAGAAGAAGAAGAGAGTGTCTAAGCTGTGAAAAACGTTTCACTACCTATGAAAGGATAGAAACTGACTTAATAGTAATAAAAAAAGATAACAGAAGGGAAAAATTCTCCAGGGAAAAAATAAAGTCAGGTATTCTAAAAGCAATCGAGAAACGTCCTATTTCAATAGAACAAGTAGATCAAATTATAGATAATATTGAAGCCACATTAAAATCTAAAAATTCATCTGAAATATCCTCAAGTTTAATAGGCGAATTAGTAATGAAAAAATTAAAATTATTAGATAAGGTAGCATACATCAGATTCGCTTCTGTTTATAGAGAATTCGAAGATCCTTCCTCGTTTTTAGAGGAAATTAAAATTTTAACAAAGAAGAGGTGATTTAATTGGCTATCAAAGCATTAACAAAACAAGGATTAAAAATACAAAGAAGATTCACAACAGAGGATATAGATCCTTTAACAAATAATATTGAATATGAAACTCGTTCTTCTAAGATAACAGAACCAAATGGCAAAGTAATTTTTGAAATGGATAATATAGAGGCCCCAAGCTCATGGTCACAATTAGCTATTGATATAGCTGCATCAAAATACTTTAAAAGAGCTCAAGTACCAGTAACAGGGAAAGAAACTAGCATAAAGCAAATGGTAATTCGTGTTTCTCATACAATAAGACAGTTTGGTGAAGAAAATGACTACTTCTCATCAAAAGAAGATGCTCAAGCATTTGAAGATGAACTAACGCATCTGTTAATAACCCAAAAAGGCGCTTTTAATTCGCCTGTCTGGTTTAATTGTGGATTATTTCATAAGTATGGAATTAAAGGCAGTAGTCGAGATACTTTTTTTTATAATTTAGAAACTAACCAAGTTGAAGAATGTCAGGATTCATATTCTCATCCGCAGACTAGTGCGTGTCAACCCTATCATGCATTGATTAATACAACAAAAGGATTAATCCCAATTGGAAAAATAGTTAATGAAAATATGGTAGGTACAGAAGTTTTTGATGGAAAGGGTATAACTAAGATAGTTGCAGTAAAATATAATGGAAAAAGACAGATCTATAAAATAAAGTTAATGGATGGTTTTTTTATTGAAGCTACAGAAGATCATTTGGTTTGTTCTAATAAAAAGAGAAGAACAAAAAAATTTGAATGGAAAAAAGTAGGAGATCTTAAAATAGGCGAGTATATGCGAATTTATACTAATTCTATTCCAGAAGATAATATTATTGATTTTCAAAGAGAGGCAGAAGTGGCTTTAGCAGGATGGCTCCAAACAGATGGTTTTGTAGGACAGTATACAAAGGGAACAAATAAATCATTGACAATTGAGTTTATGACAGTAAATGATAAAGAATTTGAATGGGTGAATAATAATTTAAATATAGTTTTCCCAAACCATCATAAAAAAGTAAGAAATGTTAATTCTAAAGATAAAAAACTCAAAATAAAAAGAATAAGGCTTTATGGAGAAGGATTAAGGTCTTTTGTAGAAAAATATGATCTACTTAAAAGAAGAAAAGAAATCAGGGTTCCAGAAATTATTTGGTCTTCATCCAATAGGGTAATAGTATCTTATTTAAAAAGTGTTTTTCAAGCAGAGGGATATTCGAGTAAAAAAAGTAACAGTAGTAAAATAGCGATGGCAATGATTTCCAAGGAATTTATCCAAGATATACAGATTTTATTAATAAAACTTGGAATATACTCTAGATTGATACGTAAAAGAGAAAAGAGAAAAAATAGAGAAGATAATTATGAAATAGACATAGGTATAGGTTCTGAAAGAAAAGAATTTATTGAAAAGATAGGATTTATCTCAAATAATAAGCAACAAAAAGCACAACAAACTCTGCTTTTAAAAAATTTAAAACAGTGCCCAGAAGTAAGGTATCAACAAATTACTTCAATAGAGCCCGTTGGTATAATGGATGTATACGATATACAAACAGAAAGTAGCCACTATTTAACAAATTCTGTATTAGTCCATAATTGTTTTATCCAAAAAATAGAAGATTCGTTGCAATCTATTTATGAACTAATAACAAATGAATCAAAACTATTTCGTCATGGCAGTGGTACTGGGACGAATTTCTCAGCACTGAGAGGAGCTGGAGAAGCATTATCTGGTGGTGGTAAATCATCTGGTTTAATGTCTTATCTAAGAATCTTAGATAGAAGTGCAGCAGCGGTAAAATCAGGAGGTATTACAAGAAGAGCAGCAAAAATGGTGATTCTAAATATGGATCATCCAGAAATTGAAGATTTTATCTGGTGGAAAGTAAAAGAAGAAGAAAAAGCCAAGGCATTAATAGCGGCAGGTTATCCATCAGATTTCAATGGTGAAGCATACCAAACAGTTTCAGGACAAAATTCAAATAATTCTGTTATGATCCCTGATTCTTTTATGGAAACAGTTTTAGAAGATAAAGAATGGAATACAATTGAAAGAACAACTGGAAAAATCAGAAAAATTTACAAAGCTCGTGAATTAATGAAAATGATTTCAGAAGCAGCATGGCATTGTGCAGACCCTGGCGTAATGTTTTATGACACGATGAACAAATGGCACACTTGTTCAAACACAGAACATATTCATTCAACAAACCCATGCTCAGAATATCTTTTCATAGACAACACTGCATGCAACCTTGCAAGTATTAACTTAATGAAGTTCATTGACGAAGATGAAAATTTTAACATAGAAGGATTTAAACATGCATGCAGAATTTTTTTTATAGCGCAAGAAATTTTAGTAGATTTTGCATCATATCCAACAAAAGAAATTACATTAAGAACGCACGAATTTAGAACAATAGGTCTAGGATATGCTAATTTAGGAACTTTGCTAATGACAGAAGGAATTCCTTATGATTCTGATAAAGGTCGCGCAATAGCTTCGGCAATAACGGCAATTATGACAGGACAGGCATATGAAACATCTGCTGAACTTGCATCAATAAAAGAACCGTTCATAAAGTTTGAAGAAAACAAAGAACCAATGTTAAAAGTTATGAACCAACATAGAGATGCGGCATATAAACTAGACGTTCGGTACTGCCCAGAATACTTATTAGAAACAGCAAGAGAACAATGGGATAAAGTAATTGAACTTAGTGAGAAATATGGATTTAGGAATGCACAAGCTACAGTATTAGCTCCTACTGGTTGTTTAACCGGCAATTCATTAATATCTACTGACAAAGGACTTATTAGATTAAAGAACCTTGGGAATATAAATGGAAACCAATGGCAAGATGCATCTTTCAAAGTTATGACAGATGAAGGACCAAAAGAAGCAACTAAATTTTATATT
>CAYSNL010000043.1:0-5188 GCA_964432435.1 Candidatus Woesearchaeota archaeon
TTTAGAGAAAGTTATGGATGATTTAGCTGAATTTTATAGTGAATAAAATGTCAAATCTAAATGTTTTATCTGAAAGGTATGCTACGCCTGAAATTAATGATATATTTTCTGAAAGAGGCAGAATTATTTTAGAAAGAGAATTATGGATTGCAGTAATGAAAGCTCAACGAGAACTTGGTTTAAATATTCCTATAGGGGATATAGGAAAATTTCATGGTGCTATCGAAGATGTTGATCTAGATTTTATAAGAAAAAGAGAATTAGAAACCAGGCATGATGTTAAAGCAAAGATAGAAGCATTCATAAAAGTTTCTGGAGCTAGAGAACATATACATAAAGGCATTACTTCTAGAGACTTAACAGATAATGTAGAACAAATGCAGATAAAAAATGCTTCTGAGACTGTATTGGGAAGATACGTTTCTGTTTTGAGACATTTTGTTGATAAAGCTAAAGAATATGATAATCTTGTTATAACTGCAAGAACGCATCATCAACCAGCACAACCAACTTTACTAGGTAGAAGATTTTCTATGTGGGCAGAAGAATTAATGTTTCATCTTAATAGTTTTGAGACCTTTATAGATGCTTATCCTTTAAGGGGAATTAAGGGACCCGTAGGAACTCAATTTGATATGTTAACTTTATTAGGTGATATTAATAGGGTAGATTATCTGGAGAAAATGGTTGCTGATGAACTTGGCTTTAAGGAAGTTTTAAATTCCCCCGGACAAGTTTATCCTAGATCTTTAGATTCCTCCTTGGTTTCTCATTTATCTCTTTTGGGTTCTGCTTGTGAAAATTTTGCCAAATCAATGAGACTAATGGCAGGTTACGAATTGGTTGAAGAGGGATTTAAGGAAGGACAAGTTGGTAGTAGTGCAATGCCCTACAAGATGAATACGAGAAGCTCTGAAAGAATATGTAGTTTAGCGGAATTATTAAAAATGTATGCTGATGGTGCTTCAAGATTAGCAGGAGATCAATGGGAAGAAGGAGATGTTTCTTGTTCTGCTTTAAGAAGGATAATAATTCCTGATGCCTTCTATGCCTCTGATGGTTTATGTGAAACTACTTTAACTGTTTTAAATGAAATGGGAGTTTATCCTAGAGTAATAGAAGCAGAAATTGATAGATATTTACCGTTTATGGCAACAACAGAAATTTTAGCGATGGCGGTTAAAAATGGGGTAGGTAGAGAAGAGGTACATAAAGCAATTAAGAAATATACTACTAGTGAAGCTTTGAGAATGAGAAAAGACGGTTCTAAAGAAAATAGGGTTGCTGAATTATTGGCAAGTGATCCTGTTTTTGTTGAAGCTGAAATTTCAGAGCAAGATATGAAAGGTATATTACAAGATAGAACCCATTTTATAGGAAATGCGAGAAATCAAATTGACCAAGTTATTACTGAAGCAGAAAGATTCATAAGTAGGTATGAACGAGAGGCCAAATATGAACCTAGAGAAATACTTTAATTAAAACAAGGTTTTTTATATTTTAGGATATTATTATAATATATGGTTAAAGTTCCTGAGATAATTTATAATTCTAATCTGAAGAAGAGTTTAATGAATAAACCTGAGTTTGCTAGTAAAATAACTCAATTCAAAGTTAAAGAAGTTTTTAAAGATGAATTTTTCTCTAATTCACCGCCATCAATATTTATTGGCAGCCGTTTACAACTGCCACAAGTTAATGTTGGTGTATTAGCACCCCCTGAAAAAATGGAGAATGTTTGGTTATATGATGCTCAAAAGTATTGGGCTGAAAAAAATATGGATATTTATCAGATTATGGAATTCAGAAGCAGTTTAATTAATTCTAGGTTTAGAACTGATGTAAAGGCTGTTAGATCTAAGGATAATAGGTTTTTAAATTTGGCCAGAGAGATTGGTATGAGTGCCAAACCTGTTGATGTGGAAGTCAAATTAAAGAAAAAAATTAGATTAATGATAAATGTTGATGACACTACTTTGCCAATGGGGCCTAGGGGAAGTATGATTAAATTAAAAATCGATAGTAATCCTAAAATTCCTTCTCATGTTGATAAAGTTTATTTTGATACCGATATGAAAGCTATTGAGGGTATTAATTATTTAAGTAAACAGGGATATGATGAGAATACATTAAGTAAACTGTTAAGTATCGGAATAATGGGACAAGAAAAAAGAAGAGTTTTAGTTCCAACAAGATTTTCAATAACAGCAATTGACAGTAGTTTAGGAAATGAGTTATTAAAAAATGTTAAACAATGTTCTTTGTTGGATAATTATCAATTTTTTTATGGACATTATTTGGGTAATCATTATTTTGTTTTATTTCTACCTGAAATTTATAATTATGAATTATTTGAGACTTATTTGCCTGGGAGTTTTTGGAATCCTACGACGAATGTAAATATAGCCACGGATTTTGAACCTTTTAAAGGAAGAACCAAATATGCTGAAAATACTGTTGGCGGATTTTATGCTACAAGGTTGGCTACGTTAGAATATCTAAATAAAATTAAAAAACAAGGTTCTGTTTTGGTTGTTAGAATTGAAACTCCTGATTATTGGTTGGGTTTAGGTGTGTTCGTAGTTCGCGAAGCAATGAGAAAAACTTTAATGAATAAACCTTTAGAGTTTAATGATAAAAATAAAGCTATTGAATTTTTTAAAAAACAAATTTTTGAGAAATTTAGATTAGATATTTCTAAAATGTTAAAAAAAAGCAGGCTGTTAGAAGCTATTCAGCAGAAAAAATTGTTTGATTTTTAAACTGTTTTTCACTACTGGGCGTAGTAAAATAGGTTTAAAAGCCAAGTAAAGTATTAGAAAGTTATGATTTCTACTAGGAAAAGAGAAAAAAGAAGGGCTAGTTTTGCTAGAAAAAAGAGAGATAAAGAAGATATTTTTATTAGAAAAATGTACTTTAGAGATCCTATCCGTGGGGGAAAACTACCTTCTGATTTTCAATTAAATGATATAGATTTTAGAGGGTTAGATAGTTTTTTTCAAAATGAATTAAAATATGTCTTAATGAATTATGGTGAAATTTTTTTAGACAATGGCGTGGCTAGTATTTTTCAATTTGAGTTGCCTGAAAGAAGAGTAGGAATAGGTAATTTATATTGTGAACTGATTAGATATGCTGAACAGAATACTTACAGACAAAATATACAAAATTTAATAGACCTTATAGAAAAGGGAAATAAATTCTTCATAGATGCAATTAACCAAAGTAATGTAATAATCATAAAAGAGGTTTTAGATGAATTTAGAAGATATTTGAGGACTATAATGAATTGCTCTAGAGAGTCTATTATGTCTAAACAGCTAAGGGGAAAAATAGTAAATTTACCGAAAATATTATATGAAGCACTAGAAAGGAATTATGAGAGGCATAGGTTTAGAGAGGCTAATCCTTTGATTGAAAGAATAAGTGGAAGTTTACCTTCTATTACTTCGTTTGGCAAAAAAATTAGCGATACGGATAAAAAATTAGTAAGTATGGCAATTGCTTTTAGTATTATTGACGGGGAAAGTAGGAGCATATTAACAACAGATAGTGATATAAATTATCTTATGTATAGTTTAGAAGAAATGGTTAATAGCCAGTCTGGTTTACAAATACCTAGATTAAAACCAGTCAATTTAGTAGTTAATAGTATCTTGTCACCTTCTCACATCAATAGCGATGGTTATACAATAAAAACTAGGGCATTCTATGATTTGTTGAATCCAAAAAAATAAAAAGGTTTATTCTTTCAATTCAGAAAGACCTACTGCTATAAGGGCTATTCCAATCAAAAGTAATATCCATGCTAATCCGCCGACTAAAACATTTAGAACAGAGGTCCAGATATAATTACTAACATTATCCCAGCCAACCATGTTACCAAAAAAAGTCAGCCATATTAATGCTATTATTATAACGATACCAATTAAAATTTGTAGTATTCCTTTCATAATAACCACCTTTATATTTAGTTACTTTTGAGTAGAATCTTTAGTTTAAAAAGATTTCTATGGTGAAAAAGAATATTTTAAATATTAAAGATTTATGTTACTATGTATGTATCATAATAGATTATTGCATTTTACACTAAAAAAAGAGCTAGGTGAGATTTATATTTCTATTTTTTTAAGGTCTTTTGCTATTTCTTTAATAGGTGTTTTTATACCTATTTACTTATTAAAAGAAGTTGGTGTTAGTTTTAATCAATTATTGATTTACTATATTATAACTTTTATTACTTTAGCTTTTGCGTATCCTATATCTGCAAAGTTATGCAGTAAATTTGGAGTAAAACATATAATTTTATTAAGCGTGCCTTTTTATATTATATTTTATTTTTTACTGTATAATCTTCTCAATTATGAAATATCTATATATCTTCTAGGATTTGTATTAGGGCTTGGAGATGGGCTGTTTTGGTATGCTTATTCAGCTGACTTTGCTAAATGTAGTGATAAAAAACATAGGACAGAGGAAGTTAGGTTTTGGTTTATTGTTGCTTCACTTATCGGCATAGTTGCTCCTTTTATAGGTGGTTATTTATTAAGCTTATCAAATTTCTATATATTGTTTGGACTTGTAATAATTTTGTTTATTTTTAGCATTGTTCCATTGTTAATGAGCAAAGATATAGTATTGGGCCATGATTTTACTATATCTGATATAATAAAAAAGGAAAATTTTGAAAACTTTTTTTTATATTACTTACAAGGTGTAAGGGGCGTTATAGTTGGGATTTTTTGGCCTTTGTTTATATTTTTTATTTTAGAAGAATATTTTTCACTTGGACTAATAATTTCTGGCGCTGCTTTGGTAAGTTCTATAAGTGTATGGTTTGTTGCAAATTATATTGATAAAATTAATAAAGTAAAATTTTCAGAGGTTGGCACATTAATTGATGGTATAATAACTTTTTTTAGAAGTTTTGTCAGAGATTTTTTACAAATAACGGCGGTTACAATACTGGGGGGAATAACTTCATATGTTGTTGATATCTCTATGAGCGCATTAGGTTTTGATCAAGCTAATAAAACCGATGTTGGAGGGTTTTTAATTTTTAGAGAGATGGTTTTTACTTTAGGAAGACTTAGTTTATTATTAGCAATATTATTAATAGGATTAGATTCAATAGCAAGTTTAAAATTAGGATTCTTTATTTTAGCTGGATTAAGTATTGTACAAAATT
>CAYSNL010000044.1:0-4712 GCA_964432435.1 Candidatus Woesearchaeota archaeon
AGGAAATAATGGGTTTTGTAGTTATTGTAGTTGTTATGACAATTGTTTTAGTTGTATTTTTATCATTTTTGTCTAAGCCTTCTGCAAAAGCTGGCGGCGGAAAAGAAATAGAGAATTTTCTTGACAGCATTGTGTTATATACAACATCCTGTGAGCAAGATACAGGATTTTTAGGGCTAAAAGAGCTTATTATTGCTTGCAATAATAATGAGCAATGCTTAGATGGCAGAAGTTGTGATATTTTGGAGTCAAATGTCAATGAAATATTAGAGCAAACAATACAAGTAGGGCCTGATGAAAAAATAAATGGCCAAAATGTTGATATTTTTTATAGGTTTAAAGATACAACAGATGTTCTTATTAAAATTAAAAGAGGAGTTTGCGCAAATAATAACTCAATTATTGCAACTGAAAATGTTTATCCTGCTGAACAGGGAGTTGTTGGATTAAAGATACAGGAGTGCTATTAGAAGTGATAAATCTAAATAGTATTACTATAGTAATACTATTATGGGAAATATGGAAACTGTTCCAGCAAAATTAACAAAGCGCATCATAGCAGAGATGGAAGAACTTATTAAACAGGGATGGTATGCAAATAAATCAGAACTTATCCGAGATGCTATACGAGAATTAGTGAAAAAACAGAAAATTGCACAATTAGAATCTGCAATAAAAGAAGATATCCAATGGGGACTTTATGGCAGATAATGCTGTTTCAAATACAGGACCAATATTACATCTCACAGAAATTAACCTGATAAAGGTTTTAGACATTTTTTCAAGTGTTTTTATTCCAGAAGAGGTTGCAGAAGAATTACGAAAAATAAAATAGAAATCCCTAAAAAAATTAGTATTATCAATCTAAAACCAGAATGGAAAGATGCTGTTATGATATTAACTAATCAACGAAATCTTGATTTAGGAGAATCACACTCAATTGCATTGTTACTACAGGAAAAAGCAGATTATTTCTTAACAGATGATTTAGAAGCAAGAAGCGTAGCAAAAGATTATAATCTTGAAGTACATGGAACAATTGGTATTATTTTGCGGGCTTTTTCAAAAGGAATTATAGAGCAAAGAATTGCAATTGAGAAAATAAATGAATTATACATAAAATCTTCATTATTTATCACAAAAGATTTGATTGAACAAATAATTCGCTCTATTAATGAATTTTCCAATAAGAAGTAAGAATTTATTTGGAGTTTGGATATCCTCTTATATTAGTTCGTTTAAATATTTAATATTAATTGCAGTCTGTCTAAAGCAATAACTGGCTTTAGGCTTTTTCTATTGCCTTTTTGAGATTGCTTCAGCTCTATAAATCCAAATCTTTTAAATAACATTATATCATCATAAACAGACTTGAATCCTCTTCCAAGCAGTTTGGCAAGATGATAAATTGAGTCTGGATTCTTTGTTTTAATGGTATGAAGAAGGCGGGCTTTCTCATTGCTTAATAAATGCCTAAGCTCTGCAATGCTTGAAAAATCATAATCTGTCTTTTCGCCTCTAAATCTGCTGAAAAACACTTTTAAGGACGCAGGTGTTATAAAAAGATTTATTGTTCTTATTTTCTCGGTCATTTTACCGACGATAATATTTTTTGTTATTATGTATAATAAACTGAAGTTTATAAATATATGCTTTTTTTTATAATATATATTAAAATTTAACATATATTTATTTTGAATAAAATTTTAATAAAAGTTTTATATTGTAATAACGGACTAGTAACATCGGAAGCCTTATAAATAAAATTTAGTCTAAATTTAACTTTTTGCGAAAAAATGCTGGCGGGAATAGAAAGCTTTTTAAAGCAAAATTTTTTAGATATTACATTCCGAATTAATCGGAAATAGGAAAAAGATGAAAGGAGGTTTAAGAAATGGTATTTAATTTTAAGAAAATAACGTCAGTCTTAACTAGTGCTATAATGATTGGCAGTACGATAGGAATTGCAGCTGCTGCGAACTACCCTGCACCATTTGTGCAAAGTGGAAAACACAATGTAGCTATTATTGTTGGAAGTTCTGCTGCTTCATCTGACTATTTAGCAGCTTTGGATGTTGGACAGAATCTGCAATTAAAACTTGCAGAGCAAACAGCTGTTTCAGGAGCTGGAGGTGGAGCAAGTACAAGTGGCGGAGATGCTGTTAACTTAGCAACAGGAAGCCAGCAATTATATTATAATAGCAGTGTAGGTGCTGCTAGAACAGCTCTTTCAAAGAACGAGTTGCCAACTTTGCTTGCAGACGGCTCTATTATAGATGATTCAGGAACAACATATACATATACACAAACTGTTACATTAGGAAGCAGATTAATACAATACAGTACAAGTGGTGCTGATTTTAGCGATCCAGCTTTAATAGTTGAGGTAGGAACAACTGCTTCAAACTATTTATATCAATACAAGCTGGGAATGAACAAAGTAATTAATGCGTCGCATGCGGATGTTCAAGGCAATGAGATAGAAATCCTTGGAACAAAGTACACAATTGGCTCTGGAACTGATTTAGGTGCAAGTCCTGCAAAGCTTGTATTATTCGGAGCTGGCGAGGTTGTTACTTTGAATGAGGGTGAATCTTCAACAGTAAATATTGGAGGCACAGAACACACAGTTGAGGTTCAGGCAATAACACAAACAAGTAGCACTGATAAAGTATCTGTATCTGTTGATGGCGGAGCTGCAAAAGAAATTTCAGAAGGCAGTTCTTCAAAAATCGGTGGAATAGATATATATGCGAAAACAGTTGTATATAGCGCAAAAGAGAGTACAACAAACTATGCTACACTTAATCTTGGCAGTTCAAAGATAACATTGCAGGAGGGAAGCGCTGTTCTTACAGGAAGCGAGGATGATACAATTACAGGAACAAAAGTGACACTTACTGAAACTGGAGACAAATTATCCACTATACAAGTTAATGTGTCTTTACAAAGCAGCAGCAAGGATTATATTCCAATTGGAGGCTCATTTTTAGATCCTGTATTTGGAAATCTTAAGGTAGAATTTGCCGGAGTTAATCCTGCTTTAGATAGTGATGCAAGAGAAGCTATAAAAATTGATACAAATGGCGATTTAAGAGCAAGAGTATTAATTACTCCATTTAAGTCAGGTAATCCTGATAATTCTGCATTAACTTATGCATTTGATATTGATTCTAGTACAACCACTACAACACCAAGACCTTTGTTTGAAAGCTCTGGTAACAAAAATATTACATTAGTAGAAAACGAGACAATGGAAGATGTAGGTGATTTAATCCTGATTAATTCAGAAGACAATGGAAGAATTGTTGAAATAAGTGAGATGCCAGATGGAACATTGACATCAAATTCTAAGGTTACATTAAAAGACTGGTTTACAAAAGCGATAGTTGCAGGGCCCGTCACTGTTGGAACAACTGGACAAGCTACAGTAACAATAGATGGAGTACTATATTATATAACAGTGCCAGGTGGAACATCTGTCGGAGCTGGAGACAATTCCTCTATAAGAATTAACTGGGGAGATGGATCTGGATATGACAATCCGGGAACAGCAACAACATTGTTTCCAAGGATAAAGCTGAAGAATGGCGGATGGTTTACAATTTTGTATGAGACCAGATTAAAAAACGCAACAAAATATGCATTGCCAGGTGTTGAGGATATTGCAACATATCAAGTTCCTACAATCAGTATGGGTGGAGCATCAGGTGCATTAGTATTAACGAATGGTCCTAATGGGACATTAACAACAATAAAATACGGAAACATTAATTATACAATTGAACTTATTGAGAATACAACAATGACAGGAAAAATAAGGTCTATAAGTACTGGAGCAAGTGCAGATTGTATCTTTAACTCATCGCAAGGATACGGGCCAGCGATATTATTCATAGAAGAAAAGAAGGTAGTTGAATCAGGAAATGCAAATAACGGAGATGCTATATGCATTCCTGGAAGTACATTTGGAACAGCGCCAGCAGATCTTGCAATAGGTGACCCTGTTGCTACAAATATATGGAGCACAATTCAGTCATGGACAAGTGACCAATACAAGAAGACAGCTGTAACACGATATGGAACATACATAGAGCAGAATACGCAAGATAATAAATGGGTGAAAATCTATTATCCTGACAATCAGATGTATGCAGATGTATTGTTTGCAGAATCAGGTGCAACAATTGTGGCTGGAACATCAGGTGGTGGAAGGGTAGACGAACTTGGAACAGTTGCTGTAATGGATAGTGAAGTTAATAGTGTATCCAGCAAGAACTTAATTGTTGTTGGTGGAAGCTGTGTAAACAGCGTTGCAGCTAGATTGCTTGGAAGTACTGGTGCTTTATGTGGATCTGCATTTACTGCAAAAACAGGGGTAGGCCCTGGACAGTTCTTAGTTGAGACATTTGCTTCTCCAGTAAATGCTGACAGAATCGCTACATTAGTGGCTGGTTTTGAGGCAGGAGATACAAAGCAGGCTGTAAAATACGTTACAGACCCAACCAAGACAGTAATGACTGACAAGGGACAGGCTTACAAGAAGACAAGCAGTACCTTTGCTGACGTTAGCGTAGCTTAAATAAAGTTTTTTTTATTTTTCTCTTTTTTATTTTTTAAAGACTAGACGAAAGTATGGCCCATTGCATAGGGTATTGCAGTTGCATAGAACGAAGGCATCGCAGACATAGAGGACTGGCATTGGAGTTGAT
>CAYSNL010000045.1:0-4660 GCA_964432435.1 Candidatus Woesearchaeota archaeon
CAGGCTTACTCGCATAAATTTCCAGGCATACACCAATTGTGGTCGATAAAACCAGTATCAGTATTGTCTGTGCAATCTCCTGCAACACTTTTTTCCATCAACGCTTTTTTATAAAAAGGGTTGTACCAGGTTATGCGATCACGGCATAATAAAATAAATAGTTATTTTTCTTTTAAAAGGTTTACTAAATTATAAAAGATAAAAAAGTAACAGAAAAGAAGTTGATAAGAACCGAATTCAAAAGGAAGATGATAAGAAAAGTAGTTTCTTACTACTCTAGCATTTCAATCTCAATAGAAACATCTTCAGGTATAGGAACCCTCATAACTAACCTTAATGCTCTTTCATTTATACCTAAATCTATTAATCTTTTATGAACTCTCATCTCAAATCTATCAAAACTAGCCTTACCATCCCCACATGGAGCTTTCCTAGTAGTTAATTTTAGTCTTTTGGTTGGCAACGGAATTGGACCGTATATTTCTACTTTAGTTCTTTTAGCAATTTCTTTAATAGAATCTGTCATTTGATTTAATTTATTTATATCAATACTTGCTAAATTTATTCTTGCTTTGGGCATAATAAAAAATTAAGAAAGAGTGTTTATAAAACTTACGAAAAAGGTATGAAGAAACTTGCGTATCTCTTAAAAAGTATTTCTCTTGAAATGGTATCAGCAAAAACAACACTAGGTTCACCATTATGGCTAGCTATCAAATCAGCAGCAATACCCTCTAATGCACCACTAGTATTATTGCCAAATTGATCCGTCCAAATAAATTTTCCCTTTTCATATTTAATCAATCCAAGGTGAGTAATCTGATCGGGATTTAAACCTTCAATACCTCCAATAGAAAAAGCTTCGTACTGTACATCTGGTAAAGTATAAAATTTTAGAGTCATTTTAAAGAGGTTTTTTAACTAGATCTATACACATACCAGCAGCAACAGTACTACCAGCATCTCTTATAGCAAATCTTGCCATATGTGGTATATCTTTCTGCTTCTCAATTACTAAGGGTTTTGTCGGCTTAACTTTAACAATTGCCGCTTCACCATTTTTAATAAAATCAGGATGTTCTTGCAATACTTGTCCTGTAGTAGGATCTAATTTTTTTTCAATAGATTCAATTCTACATGCTACTTGTGCTGTATGTATATGGAATACAGGTGTGTATCCAGGACTTAATACTGTAGGATGGTTTAATACAACAATCTGAGCTGTGAATTCACTAGCTACAGTAGGAACATCAGTTACATGTCCTAAAACATCTCCCCTAGCAATATCTTTTTTACCAATTCCACGAACATTAAATCCAACATTATCACCTGGTTCAGCTTCATTAATTTGTTCATGATGCATTTCTATACTTTTAACTTCGCCAGTAACTCCCTTACCTTCTCTTGCTGGGACTACAATTATTTTATCACCGATCTTCATTTTACCGGTTTCAACTCTACCTACAGGAACAACACCTATACCAGTAATATTGTAAACATCTTGTATTGGCAGTCTTAATGGTAAATTAACTGGTTTTTCAGGTTCTTTTAATAAATCAAATGCTTCTAATAATGTTGGTCCTTTATACCAAGACATATTTACAGATTTTTTAACAACATTATCCCCTTGATAAGCACTTTCAGGTATAAACATTACATTTTCTGTTTTATAACCAGCTGTTTTTAATAAAGTAGAAACTTCTACTTTAACACTTTCAAATTTCTTTTCGTCATATTTTAAAGTATCCATTTTATTGATTAAGACATGCATTTGTTGTACTCCTAATGTCTTACATAACCATACATGTTCTTTAGTTTGTGCCATAACACCTTCAGGAGCACTTACAACTAAGAAAGCTGTATCAGCTTGAGAACTGCCTGTGATCATATTTTTAATAAAATCTCTATGACCAGGAGCATCTATAATTGTTATTTCGAATTTATTAGTATCAAATCTTTTATAAGATAAATCTATAGTAACTCCTCTTTCTCTTTCTTCTTTTAATTGATCCATTACAAAAGCAAATTCAAATCCTACTTTTCCAACTTCCTGAGCCTTTTCCTTTAATTTTCTCATTTCTTGTTCAGGAATCTTTCCAGAATCATACATAAGTCTACCTACAGTAGTACTTTTACCAGAGTCTACATGACCCACAAATACAACATTTAAGTGTGGTTTTTGTTTAGCCATTTTTTATTTCTCCTTTTAGTGAAAATAATACTTTAAGAAGTAAAAATTCTATTTATAAAGCTTTCGAAATTTTACTCTTTTTGCATAGCCAAATCTTCATCTACAGAAAGTCCTTTTCTTTCACGTATACTTTTGACTATTTTTTGCTGTAATTCATTAGGTAATTTTTCATACATTTGATCAACTAAGTATTGTACTCCTCTTCCACCAGTAGCGCTTCTTAAGTCATTGCTTAAACCAAACATTTCACCAACAGGTAATTTAGCCTTTACTGTTATATGTTCGCCTTCTTGATTCATCTCTAACAATTGACCTCTTTTATTTTGTATTAATTTGCTAATCTCACCAATATATTCAGAAGGAGCTTCTATTTGTAATATTTGTACAGGCTCATAAATCAAGGCATTTGCATTTAACATAGCACCTTTAACGGCAGCCCTTACAGCAGGTAATACTTGTGCAGGTCCTCTATGGATAGCATCTTCATGTAATTTAGTGTCCATCAAACAAATTTTCATTTTAACACCAGGTTCTCTAGCTAAAGGACCTTCTTTCATTACTTGTTCAAAACCATCTAAAACCATATCAATTACTTCACCAATATGTACTTCTCCTCTAGTTTGATCTAAAAATAAATTACCCTTAAACACATCCCTGACGGTTCTAGCCATTTTAGCATCCCAACCTAAATTCCTAAAAACATTTAACAAAGTTTTATCATCTTTCTTAACTCTACCTTCAGGAATTTCACCAGCTTTAATAGCCTGATAAACATTTTCTTCTAACGGTTCAACAATAATATAAAATTTATTATGTTTGTTTGGACTTTTTCCTTCTATCTCAGCACTTTTTTTCAAAACAGTTTCTCTATAAACGACAATAGGAGCACTTGTTTTTACATTCAATCCTTTTTCTCTTTTAATTCTGTTTTCAATAACTTCTAAATGTAATTCTCCCATTCCATGCATTAAATTTTCACCAGTTTCTTCATTAATCTCAATTGTTATGCTAGGATCTTCTTTATTTACTTGTTTTAACACTTCAACTAATCTAGGTAAATCACTTGCTTTTACAGCTTCAATACTTTTTGTAATAACAGGTTCAAATAAATGAGTTAAAGCTTCAAAAGGTTCCATAGGATTAGTGCTAACAGTTTCACCGGCAAAAACATCTTTTAGTCCGATTATTCCAATTATATTTCCACAAACAGCCTCATTAACTTGTATTCTCTGTGCTCCTCTATAGATAACAACTTGCTGGACTCTTATTTTTCTTTTAGCTAGATTCATATAAACTTCATCGCCTTGCTTAACAGTACCAGAAAATAATCTTCCAGCAGCAACTTCACCTGCGTGTTTGTCTATCTCAATTTTAGTGCAAATAAAACCGACCGGCCCATTAATATCACAACTAGTTAACGCTTTTCCTTCTTGACTTTCCTGATCACCCCTCCATATATGGGGTATTCTATATTTTTGTGCTTCTTTAGGATTAGGATGATGTTTTACAACCATATTAAGAACTATTTTATGAACAGGAGCTTTCTCATGTAAACTTTTATAGGCATCTTCCTTTTCAGACGTATATGCATCAATTATATCTTTAAAACTTATTTTATGTTCCTGCATATAAGGATAGTTCACAGCCCATTTATGAAAAGCGCTGCCAAATGAAACACTTCCTTCTTGAACATTTACCTGCCATTTCTCCTTAAAATCATCAGGTGCTATACATCTTATTAATCTATTAACATCATTTATGATTTTAATAAAACGTTCTTGCATTTGCATAGGGGTTAATTTAACTTCTTTGATTAACCTGTCAACTTTATTGATAAATAAAACAGGTTTAACTCTTTCTCTTAAAGCTTGTTTCAAAACAGTTTCAGTTTGGGGCATAATTCCTTCAACAGCATCAATTAAAACAATAGCGCCATCTACCGCTCTCATTGCTCTGGTAACATCACCACCAAAATCAACATGTCCAGGAGTATCAATTAAATTAATTAAATAATCTTCACCATCAAAATCATGTACCATGCTGACATTAGCAGCATCTATAGTGATTCCTCTTTCTTGTTCATCTTCTCTAAAATCCAAAGCTAACTGTTTTCCAGCTAACTCATCCGAGATCATACCAGCACCAGAAAGTAAGTTATCTGAAAAAGTAGTTTTTCCATGATCAATATGAGCACAAACACCAATATTCCTTATCCTTTCATGAATTCTCATTAATTCTTTTACTCTTTCAGTAGTTTTATCAGCCACAATATTTCCTCCATATAACAAGCAGTGTAATTATTAATGTTTCAATTTTTCCCTTTTTAAATCTTTTTGATAAAAAATTTTCCTTTCATCTAATAATTTTTACATAAACCAAATTAAGTAATATATAAATTTTTAACTACTAATTAATAATAAAAACAGAAAGATTTATATATTATAAAAAACATCTAAATATCTATGAAAA
>CAYSNL010000046.1:0-2402 GCA_964432435.1 Candidatus Woesearchaeota archaeon
AATGGTGAAATTGGTGAATATTCTTTAGGTGTTAAAGAAAAAATAAAAAGATTAAGAAAAGAAAATATAGAAGTTGAAAATAATAAGGTTGATCTAAAAAAATATGGTTATAATTTTGCCAAAATATAAATAATGACTAAAATTAATAAAAATAAAGAGATGTATCTTATAAACTTTCTAAAAAGTTTCTGTGATTTTTGTGGTGCCATTTAATTTAAATCCTGTATTACTGGATATAGGTAATCTGTAAAACAAATTGCAGCTATTGCCGTACCATATTTCTTCCATGGTATAAAACTTTTTGTTGTAATTTTGATATCTTTTAACTCGAAATCTTCTGAATAACCATTTGTATACAATTCATTCAGACTTGATTTTAAGCTTTCAGCTGCTTCTTGTTCTGTTTTTTCTCCGTGATATTCACAGACTAAACCACCATATTTTTCATTAGTCTGTTTGTTATACAACCAACCAAAAATTAACCCTGCTGTTGCTCTTTTTCCTTTTTTTGAATTGGCAGCAGCCATTATTGTTTCCATTACAGAGCCATGGACTAAATGCCCTGGTTTTTCTATTTCTGTGGCTATTCCTGGTAATATTGAAGAATATGTGATTATGTTACACATCTCTATACCTGCTTCTTTTAATGCTAAATGATAAGAGCCTGCATGAACTGTAATATCGCTTTCGCCAATACCGGTTGTTAAAAAATAGTCTTTCGGTATTCTATTACCTATTAGCATGCTTTTTTGTTTTGTAATTAATACTTGTCTTGAAAAAACTTTTTTCATTTTTTTACGCCTCGCATTGAATTTTCGATAAAAATAAACTAGAAATAGCTAGAGATTTTAATCCCGCTAATCCATCTAATAGATTCTCAAACAAAATAATTCTTGAGAAGTTAGTCTCATCTTGTTCGATGGACAAACGAAGGCTTGATGCCTGGTTTCTTTGGATCATTTCTTTAGAAATTTTTTGAATTTTATCTTAATTTAGTGTAAACTTCTATTTAAAAATGTTTCGTTTTCTAAAATTACCCTATAGCCTGTTTTCTAAACTATTTTCAGTTTTTCTTTCTAGATAAGTAGAATCACCAATCAGTTCTGTATTTTTTTGACAATAATCTTTGAATAATGGAATATTAGATCCAAATCTTTGAGTGTATGAATCACATTGCGTCATTAAAATGCCTAAAGAGGCTCCAAATAATAATAAGAAAAAACCTTCGATACTATAATATAAACCCTTTTTTATGTTTCTTCTTACGTATGCTTTATTTTTATAATACCCGTGCATGATTTAAATATTTAAAAATGAGGTTTATAAATTTTTACTATTTAAATTTTTCTACTCTCTATTATTCATTTTGTAAAATTCTGAATTAACGTGGTGAGCAAAAGTTGGACCGTAGTTTTTTCCTCTAACAAAGCCATCATAAGCTTGAAAAAAATCTGCTCCTGATGCTGAAGCGGTCATCATATCTAATCCTGTTGATATTCCACCAACTCCGATTATTACTTTATCTGTTATTTTTCTTACTTCTTGTATTAATGTTAAGGCTTGATTTTTCAATAATGTTCCACTTAGTCCTCCTGCTCCGTAAACTGGATGAACATAGGGAAGAGTATTGCCACAAACATATCCATCAATATTGTTTTCCTCTGCAATAGATACTAACTCTGTTAATTTATTATCTGCTTTTGCTATAGATGGGGATAATTTTAGAAGAAGTGGCTTGTTTCTTTCTGCTTCTGATATTGCTGAGAGTAATTCTTTTAGGCTTGAAGTGTCTTCAAAAGTTCTTCCTTCTCTTGTATTTGGGCAACTTATATTAATTACTGTATAAATACCAAAAGTTTTTAGTAATTGATATGAGCTAACAATATCGATAATTGCTCTGTCTCCTAATATATCTGAAGAATGTGTTTTTGCAATATTAACACCAAAGGCATTAGACCTGGCTTTTTTTAATCTTTCAGCAACCACTTCTGCCGGATCTCCGTTTAGGCCCATCCTATTTAATAATCCTTGTTCTTCATGTAGCCTAAATAATCTTGGTTTTTCATTTCCCTTTCCGCCTTCATAGGTTACACTACCAATTTCGATATAACCAAAACCATATTCTAAAGCAGAGTCTACTAACTCTCCATTTTTATCAAATCCTGCTGCGAGACCAAGTGGATTATTTATTTCAACTCCAAATAAATCTGTTTTGCTTTCTTCTGTTTTAAACTCGCCAGGAGCTAGAAATTTATGTTTCATAGCCCATTTTCCTATTTCATGGGCTTGTTCTGGATCTAGCTGAAATAAGAACCAATGGGCTAATTTTTCAATCATATTATTGTCTTAGTTATTATTTTAATCTAAAAACATTCTTATGGTATAATATAGATTTATTAATA
>CAYSNL010000046.1:2502-4535 GCA_964432435.1 Candidatus Woesearchaeota archaeon
ATAATAAAAAAAATCTTTAAAAATATGTTAAAACTCTTCTTTTCTTATTCCATTATAAACATCTACTTCGTATTCACAATGTAAATTTTTATTTGGATTTATATTTCTTTCTGGCAAATCAACTCTAAATGTATCGCATATGTTTTTATGGGTTAAATTTCTTACTTGCTCTTCTGAAAATCCACTATCTTTCAAAAGATCTAAAAAATGTGGATAAAATGGCATTCCAGGAAATCCTGACATAAAGGGCGTTTCTAATTTTTCTTTTAGGGTGTGTGGTGCATGATCGGTTTCTATCCAATCAATTTTACCCTGTTTTAATAATTCTAACATTCTCTTTTGAGAAACATTATCCCTTATCGGTGGATTTACTTTATAGACAAGTCCGTCTTTTGATTCTGGCACTAAATCATAATTTAATAAACAATGGTGCGGAGTTAATCCGCAACTAATTTTTATACTCCCTTCTTGTCTTGCCATATCAACTAATCCAACAGATTCAGGAATAGAAATATGCGCTATGTGCAATATTCCTCTAAATTGATATTGCATTGCAAAGCCTATTTGATCTTTTACTGATCTAACTTCTGATTCATTTGGTCTGGCATAAGAATGTGATTTTGGATTTAATGGATTCCAAAGATTTGGGCTTAATAGTGATTCTCTTTCACAATGAACTGCTAAAACTCCTTCGTAACCTTCATTTGATAAAGTTTGGTATACTAATCTTTGTTCATCTTCTTCCACAATTCCTAAATTTCCAACAGAATGTCCCGCAAACATTTTTAATCCAACAACTTTTGGAAAAAATTCTCTCCATGTTTTCACTACCTCTTTTATTTGGTTTTGGTTAGAAGTTAAACCTGCGTAAAGTCCATAAAAAATTGGTGAGTTAGTTTTATATGCATCAGCCAGTCTTTTTTCAATGAGTTCTCTTGAATTTACTGGTGGAGAAGTATTTGGCATATCAAAAATTCCAGATAAACCTACTCTTTCAGCAACACTTAAGGCATGTTCAATTGTTTCTTTATGACTTTGTTTCCAATCCCTGCAATGGACGTGTGGGTCTATCATTTTAAGAATTAAAGTTGAGAAGTATGTTCGACTGCTGCTGCGTGCATATCTTCTGCTTGATAAATTCCTCTTCCAACAATTCCATGGAATCTGTCGCCAGCAACTTTTGTAGCAGCTTCAATTTTTCCACCTTGTGCAATAAATCCAGGAGCATAGAATACTGGTGAAACTCCTTCTGCTTCAACAACATCTCTGACTTGTTTGATAACATCTGGTTTATTTCCAGGAACAACAAAATTATTTACTCCTGCTCTTGCAGCGATTCTATACATATCCGAAGCTCCTTCGTCTGTAATAAACCCTCCTTCACTAACAGAATAAGCTGGGTGAGTCATTCTTCCACCAACAATAACATTTAACCCATTGTCTAAAGCATGATATATCCAAGCTCTTTCTGTTTCAGGTCCTGCTTGTGGGAAAAATATAACTGTATCTACTCCGGATCTTTTCATTAATTTTGCATAATTTTTACCAGTATCTGGAATATCTGTTCCTGCTTTTTGATGATCATAAATTATTGGCTTGTTTGTATGCTTTCTTGCTGCAGCAACGACAGCAGGAAGACCGAATCCTAATCCTAACTCAAACCCAATTTTATATCCACCAATCCCATCAACATCAGCAGTTTGTTTTACTAACTCTTCAAATTGTTCTAATGTTTCAACATCACATGCAGGAATAACACTTCTGTCTCTTTCAATTACTTTTTGTTCTAACCCTTTTCCAATAGCAGCACGAGCTTCTTTTGTTCCGTAAACTCCTATATAATTCACTAATCTTTCCAAAGCCCTTTCAGGTACTAAACTCCCCTCTTTCAGAACATTATAAACATCAATTACATTTACAATAGAAACAACTTTTGTTCCTGTTTTTCTCTCATACTCTTCAATCGCACTTCTCCCATCAATTCCGACCTCTTGTCTGTCTACTCCGATTGTGAGTAATGGAAGATTAAAATC
>CAYSNL010000047.1:0-4351 GCA_964432435.1 Candidatus Woesearchaeota archaeon
ATCTCCAAAAATAAGAAACCACGTTCTTATCAGTTTCCTTCTCCCTAAACTAGAAAAGTTCTAACAAATAACAAATTAAGAACTATATAAATATGTTCATAACTTCAAATCATTCCGAAGTGAAAACAAGTTTTTTAAATCATCCAATTACAAAAGTTTAAAAAATTCTTCTCTTGATAACCCTACTTGTCTTATAATTGCTCTTAACGTTCCTTTAGAAATTTCCCTATGGTTTGGTATAGTTAATCTTCTATATGGTGGATTTTTATACCTGAGAATAATATGACTTCCAGTTTGATGATCAATTTCATAGCCTAACTTAATAAAAACTTTAACTAAATCTTTTCCAGAAATAACAGGTAATTTAGGCATTTACCTCAACAGTTTCCTCTTCAATAGAGGGGGGTATTGGTTCTTTGTGTTTTTTAAGGCTCTCTAAATAACCTTTAATAGCATCTTTTATACTAATTAAAGCCTCAGTTCTAGTCTTGCCTTGAGAAACACAACCAGGTAAACTAGGGCACTCCGCTACATAAAATCCATCTTCATCTTGTCCCAAAATTATTCTATATTTCATTTTAATCACGTAATAAACAAGATATATCACACTTTAAAAGATTTACGATTTTTTTAAATTAACCACTTACCATTTCTCTGCACAACTTTATCATCAGCAATTATTTTTCCATTCTTTCTTAAATCTTTTACAATATCCCAATGCAAAGCAGATTTATTAGTCCCCTTACATTCAACATAAGCCATACCTAAAGCCAAATGAATTGTTCCACCTAATTTTTCATCAAATAATAAATCTTTAGTAAATCTAGTAACTTTAGGATTAAATCCTATTCCTAGTTCACCTAAATATTGGCTTCCTTTATCGGTTTTAATCATTTCTTTCAAAAATTTCTCATTTTTTCTTGCAGTAGCTTTCACAACTTTACCTTTTTTAAATTCCAAAACTATATCTTCAACTTCTCTTCCTGCTCTTATAGCAGGGTAAGTAAAATGAATTCTTCCTTCTGTTTCAAATTCTAAAGGAGCATTAAATATTTCACCACCAGGAAAATTCTCTTCTCCAGCATCAACAATAAAAGGTCTATTTTTAACACCGATTTTAATATCGGTGTCTTCACCAACTATTTTAATAACAGAAGCCTTATCTAAAACAGCTTTAACTCTGTCCATATGCTTCTTTAATTTCCCCCAATCTTGTAACATAGCGCCAAAAACAAAGTCTTCATATTCTTCTAAACTCATGTCAGCTTCTTGCGCAAAAGCCTCAGTAGGAAATAAAGTACTGCATCTTCTGATTTTCTTCCTTGTATTAACAATATAATGTGAAATTGGATCAGTAACCTTCTGCCTTAATGCAATTTTTTTAGGATCAGTATTGCTTAATTCTCTCGTATTCCTAGTTGAAGCAATCCCAATATATCCTTGCGCTTTTTTAATTTCATTGAAAGCAATTTCAGGAAATTTTTTTAATTGTTCATCAGAGGCATTTTTATAATAAATATAATTCTGGCCAGGAAAACCAATATTTACTTTAGGATAAGCCCCTTTTTTAATTATTAATCTATAAATCTCTTTTATTAGTGGAATAGATTCTATTCCTCCTTCAACTAGAATATATTCATTTTTTTTAACCCTAATAGAATAATCAACTAGAGTTTTAGCAACATCTTGAATTCTTTGATCCATCAAATCACCTCTAATAATAAAGAAGAAATCTTTATTTAAAAATCTTTTTCTTTTAAAAAAGACCTATATTTCATTTTTCAAGTTCTAATATTGCTTTCTTATGTTTCTCAAAGACAAGATCGTTTATGTAACCATAAACTCCTTGCAACCCATCTTTAAACTGTTTTGAAGTTATCTTTTCTTTTATTCTCAAAAAATTATCATTAAAGTTACATTTTTTTGATATTTCTTCTTTCACAAAGTTTTTATCTTTAATATTGGGAGCCAACATAAAAACATCTCTTATGTCTGTTGAACGACAACTAATAAATTTCATAACAAATAGTGCATCTAGATTAACTATTCTTAATTTTAATCCCTCTATAATTGTCTTCCCTCTAAACATTTTTATTTCTGAGTTATCAAAAATCCAGTCAGCAGTGACAACAACTCCGGCTTTTCTATCAAGAACACCTTTAATTAAAATATCTACACTCACTCTAAAATTCTCCTTAATTTTTTTTCCAAATCTTTTAAAGCTACCGAGATAAGATATATTCTTTTCATTTATCTCTTCTTTTGAATAGCCCAATTTAATTAATTTTTTCTCAATTTTTACTGTTTCTTTATCGTCCTTAACAACGATATCGCAATCAACTGAAAATCTTGGAAGAGCATAGGTATTGATGGCATATCCGCCTATAAGCACAAATTTAAATCCTTTAATCTCATCAAGCATTTCAAAAATCTCTTTTTCTCTAAGCTGCAATTGCTCCATATTTCTTCCTCATATATTTATAAGCATATAAATAAATTTCATTTGACTTTGCAAAGCTTATTGTTTCTTTTAAGGTTTCAACTTTATAACCTTCCTTTTCTATAAATTTTAATTTTTTTACTGGAATTAAAATAACATATTCTCCTATTGTTGCACCACTATTTATATAATTTGGAATACTAGATTTATTAAAAAAAGTTTTCCAATATCTTAAATCTTTCTTTAATATTTTGATAAAATAAGGAGATTTTTCTATTCCTCTTTGAACATAAGAATAGTCAGACCAAATTTCTATTGCTGATAAATTTGTAAATGTATATTCCCTCTCTGCTTTTTTTATTATTTTTGGAACTTTGAATTCTAATAAACCACTGATTATCTTTTCAGGATTAATACAAATATAAGTTTTAATTGAATGTTTTTTAATCCAGCCCGCCCTTAATAACAAAGAAAAGATTTTCTTCTTCATACTCTGTGAAACTATCCAATCTAATTCAGATTGTTTAAATTCTTCCTTTGTTCCATGTTTTGCAAAAAACAAGGCATAGGCTTTCAAACCATATTGGGGTATTTCAGTTATCATAGTTACCTATTAGGTAACCCACTATTTAAATCTTTCGGTTTCTTGTTTTTTATTGAAAGGAAATTCGACATAGATATAGAACAAGTTGAAAGAATAAGTAAACTAAAAGAAAAATAAATTTTAAAAAAACAATTTTATCACAGTATAAATTCCACCAATAAGATACATCAAAATCAAAATCCAACTTATTATTCCATGATATTTTAATTCATACTCTGGTTTTCTTTCACCCTTTTTCTTTGCAGCTCTAAAAGTTAAAACTAATAATACCCCTTCCACACCACCAGCAACTGCACCAGCAAACCACATTGCCTTTACAAAACTAGTAATTCCTAATAAAAACACCAAAAAAGGAACTAAACAAGTAACACCCCAGGAAATAAAACTGCTAAGCTTATAATCTAACTGTAAAACCCATCTTAACGCTAAACCTAGAACTAAAAAACTAGTGCTCATAGAAAGAACAGCAAACAAATTCCCCAGTAAAACCATATGTTCACCAATAAATTTACCCAAACCAACAGTAGCTACTTCAGTAGTACTAGCCCCTGTAACGCCTAGTATTATAACAGCAAACAACCCATACATTACAACAGGAATTAAACTCCCAATAATAATAGCTTTTTTTAATTCCTTTTTATTATTCTGTAAAACAGCTCTCATCTCCGGGATGCTACTGGTTCCAATTAAAGCAAATAATATAATACCATAAGGAACAAATATTCTCCATAAGTCAAATCCATACAAATTATTTATATTTACATGTTTAAAGGAAAAAACTAAGATTAGTATCATAAAAACCAACATCAGAGAGCTTAAAAATAGCTCAGATTTTGAAACTAATTTAATTCCATAAAATATTAGCACACTCATTATTATAAAATAAACAACACTATAAAAAAAAGGATTTCCATTAAATATAGCCCCTAAAGCTTGTCCCACACCAATAATATAAGCGACTAATGCACCGATAATGGAAACTCCCATCGCTAAAGTCATAATTTCCTTTGCAAATTTCCCTAAATATTTTTCACAATAACCAACAAGTTCATGAATACTGTTAGTTCTTAAAGTTATTTCACCTACATATAGGTTCACTATCGTTATAGCAATCCCAAGTAAAAATAAAACTAATAACCCGGTCCACATACCAGATTGATAAAAAACAAAGGGTAGTCCTAATACTCCAGCACCTATTATACTACCAACTAAAATAGCAATGCTCTGCAGTCCCTCTTTTTTCATATATTTAATAAAAACAAATACCTATTTAAATATATTTTTATATAGAAATAATGGGCCTATAG
>CAYSNL010000048.1:0-4316 GCA_964432435.1 Candidatus Woesearchaeota archaeon
AAAAAATATAACTTACCTAGTTATGAAAAGTTAGACAATGAATTTGAACTTCTTTATTTTACCAATATAATTGAGATTTCTCATTTATTAAGGTTTGTTAGGAGGAGAATTAATGATAGAATTGCTGCTTTTACTGCTTTATTGCATGGATTTTTACAACCTAACCCTGGCAGTCTTATAAATCTAGAAGAGGCTAATTTTTTAAATGAAGATGAAAAAAAGAAAGTTTTAGTTTTAATAAAGGAATTAATGGACTTAGAGAGGAAGAATAGTTTATTAGACATAAATTTTGATGAAAAAAAAGATGCTGAATTTATTAAGGAAGCTGTAAATAAATGGTTTGAACTAAAGAAAGAGATATTTAAGATATTAAATAAAGTAAAAAATGGTTGGGAAGCTAAAGTAAAAGAAGAAGGAAAAGAGCATTATTTTGGCTAGAAAATTATATATATTAAATAAACTGATATATCTTTATGAATAAAAGAGGTCAGGTTTACATTTTAGTGGCAATTATTTTTAGTTTTGTAATTTATCTTCTTGCATCAAGCGTTAATACTGCAAAAGGATCTGTTTTAGATTACGATTTCATTGAAGTAAGCAATAATTATGATCAAGAAAGTGCAAAATTTCTTACCTCATTAGGGCAAGAACAAATTAATAATCCCGGGATTAATATTGAAACTCTTTTCAATAGATTTGCTGGTAAATTTACTTCTTACTCTAGCGTGATAAATCCTTCCTTTGGTTTTATATATTTTTTTGATTACAGTCATAAAGATGATAGAAAATTAATAATAGGTAATCATTTGGACCAAGAAATTTTAGTTTGGGTTAATGATGATAATAAAATATCTATTTCAGGATGTAAATTAAAGATTCCTTCAAAAGTAAGTTTTGGTGATTTAACATCTAAATTCAGCTCCTCTTTAGCGGATATTCTAGGGAGTTGTTCAAAGACCATAGTGTTTTCTACAAATGATAATAATTATAATGTTAATTATGTTGTGGGTAATATTAAATATACTAGTAGTATTATTAAAGGAGTTCCACAAATAGTTATTTTAAGTGAGGAGAGAAATGAAAATGAAAGAAAAGTTTATACTAACCATAAGTTTGAGAAAGGAGAGAGTTGGGTTAAAGAATTAGTGATTTATTGTAATAATCCATTAGTAAGAGAAACTATGCCTGTTCCAATTATCTGTGATTGTAGTAATGAAAATAGGCAAAGTGAAGAGGGTTGTTTAATAAATGATTATTGTAAATGGTATGAAATTAATATGGAGTGTATAAATAATGAATAAAAAAGCAGCTTCGTTAATAATTTCATATGTTTTAATTATTGGATTAAGCATTGCTTTGGCAGTAGCTGTAGGATTATGGTCAAAAAGTGAATCTGAAAAAGTAATGGATACTACTGTAAAAGAATCAGAAATGAGCGCGAGATGTGCAGATGTTCGTCTTGGTGGTTTTAGGTGCAGTAAAGAAGATGGTAATATAGAAATAAAAATTAAAAACAGGGGTTCGTTTAATATTGTGAGTTTAAGGTATATTTGTATAGATAAAAATAGTGAATCAATTGGTAGTGGCAAATTAGATTTAGATGGTTTATTGCCGGGTGAAGAGGAACCTTTAAATATAAACAAATTAAGTAACTGTAATATTGATGGAGATATAACTTTAACTCCATTTATAAGGATTAATGATAGAGAAGTTATTTGTGATGAGGGGGAGAAAATTATTGATTCAACTGAGCAATGCTAAAATGAAAAAAAGAGGTATAAGCCCATTAGTTGCTACTGTTTTATTAATACTATTTATATTGTTAGTAATCCTTATTGTTTTTTTATGGACAAAAAAAGTTCAAGAACAAGCAGTTGAAAAAGATGCTGAATTAAGCAAAAAACAACTTGAGTGCGGGTCTGTTCAAATTGAAGTTACAGGTGGTAATCAAATTAATATTGTTAACAAGGGGGATATAAAAATAAATCTAATAATCAGAGAGAATTTTGATGGAAATGTTCGAAAAACAGAGGTATATGATTATATTGAACCTGAAGGTTCATATTCATTAATAAAAAGCGATAAAGAATGTGACGTGAGCGAGACAAAAGGAGTAGGTGGGAGTTTATGTAAACAAACCACTGAAGTTGAGATCATTCCAGCATTAAAACCTGAAGGAAGAGGTGCTCCATTAGTTCCTTGCTCTAGTGCTAGTAAGACTGTAAAGGTATGAGGTGAGATTATGTCATTATTAAAAAAAGGTATAACGCCGTTGATTGCTACTGTATTACTTATTGGTTTTACCGTAGCTTTAGCTGCGGTTATTATAACATGGGGCGGTGGTTTTGTTGATACAATGACCAAAAGAACTTCTCAAACTACTGATATTACTTTAAAATGTGTAACTGAATTGAAATTTGGCATATCAAAAGTTAGTTGTGATGAATCTAATCCAGGACATATTAAAAGCATTACTATAGAAAATAATGGTGATCTTGGTATAGTTGAACTTACTCTAAGAGCTACTCCTACTGGTGAGGGTGATGTTAAAGCTGATAAATTAGATCTTGTAACTAGTCCGATAGGCTCTTTTGAAGTTAAAACTTTTTCAGCTAGCAGTACTCCTCCATTAAGTGCAATAATAAATGTATTGAATCCTGTAAAAATTGATGCAATTGCTAAAATAGAAGGCAGTGATGGAAAAGATCCTGTGTTGTGTAATCAAAATGTTCAGGAGTATAATTTAAAGGATGCACCTAATTGTCTACAAACTACTACCTAAAAAGGTTTAGATGAAGAAAAATAAGTTTGATTAGTTTAAATTTATTTTCTAATTGTATTTTGCACTAAATATTACAAAATATGTAAAAAATACTACAAAATAGAATTAATAATTTAAATAATTAATGTATATTGTACTTAAAGTTACAAAATTTGTAAGTTTTGATACAAAATAGAAATATTTATAAACTATAAAACCGTAGATATATTATGGTTACTAAATATGATATTTTTGAGATAGTTTATAAGAATAGAGCCTTGCTTAAGCCAATAGAAGTAGTTAAAAAACTGAATAAAGATAAGAGAGAGTATCATATAATCCATAGATATCTAAGGGAACTGGTAAATGAAAATTTATTAGTTAAGAAAAAGCAGGGATTTCAAGCTGAAATCTCTAATAAGACTGAATTGCTTTACAATTTAATTCTTTATTGCATAAAAAATGGAATAAACTATAATCTTATCTTAGATGAAAACTTTGCTCAATTTATCAGCGAAACATTGCAAAAAGAAGAGATTAACTCTAATAATGTAAAACTAAATCCAAGAACTCTGAAGAATTATATTGAAATACTTGATAAATATGGATTAATCTTAATTATTTCAGAAAAGCCACTAAGAGCTAAAATATTCTATAATGTTCTGCTAAATAACTTGTTGGTTTATTTTGGATACAAACATAATGTTGCAAATGAAAGCTCGAGGAACTATATTTCTGAGATAAAAAAAGAATTGGGAATCTATAGAAAATTAAAAAAGAAAAATGAAATAAAATATCAAAAAATAATAAGCGAATTTGAAATATATTTCATTTATCATAGCCTTTCTCTAGAAGGTAATCCAATAACTCTTCCAGACACAATTAAAATTTTAAAGGAAAAAATAATTCCTGCAAACTTAAAAGCTATTGATGTGGATGAGCTTAGGAATTATCAGGAAGCAATGGCTCAAATGATTAAAGATGCCAATGAAAGAAAGCCTTTAAGCTTACAATTGGTCTTAGATTATCATAAAATAGCCATGGGGCATCGTTCATATATGGCTGGAAGAATAAGAACAGTTGGTGTTTTTATTAAAGGCAATCCTAATTTTAAAACTACTCTTCCTGAAAAAATTAGGGAAGAACTTGAAAAACTATTTGAAAAGTATAATGAATTTGTCAAGAGAAAAAATCTTTCTTTGGAAGATATATTAAAATTTACAGTTTACTTTCACAATGAATTTCAGCATATACACCCATTTGAAGATGGAAATAGCAGAATAACAAGATTAATTACCTTTCATTTTTTACATTTATTAGATATTCCTATTTTCGATATTCCTTTTGGTTTATTAGATGAATATCTGGGGCATACTAAAGGTTCAAGAAAAAGAGAAGACTTCAAGCTTTATCAAAGCCTTCAAAAGATAGTTCTATTTAATCTCAAGAAGATAAATGAAAAGTTGGAATCATAAGAGAAGATATAGCAAGAAATGCCAAAGTTTAAATAAAGTTTAAAAACAACAGAATTTTAGATTTTAATATGAAAAGAGGT
>CAYSNL010000049.1:0-4135 GCA_964432435.1 Candidatus Woesearchaeota archaeon
ATAGTTCTAAGTTTGATTACATACGCTTTTGTTTATATTTCAAGAGAGTGTAATAATAATCTAGATTGTCCTCAGAATAACTACTGCGCTTTTAATCATAAATGTTATCCATTACAGCAAGTTAAAACAGTAGAAAAAGATTCATCCTTTTATGTTTTCATAATTTCAATATTAAGTATTTTAATATTATCTTATTTTTATTATAAAGCATTAAATAAAAGAACTAACCCATAGCCAATAAAACAACTTGCTCCTAAAAAAGGCATTGCAGGATAAAACTTATTCTTATTCCCAAATAAAAATAGTAACAATAAACCAATAGAAGCAACTAAAGGAACAATCAAGCTAATCAAACCATATTTAGCAAAAACAACACCAGAAAATAACAATGTAAATCCGATATCACCGCCACCTAAAATAGCAACTCTTTTTTCATAAGGGATTAAAAATCCTGCAAAGAATTTTGCTTTGCTTTGGAATTTAGCTAGTTTTATCATATGTTTGGTTTTCCAAACAGCGATAGCATCATAACCCATTATCAATATCAATAAAATAGACACACTCCAAACATTAAAAATTGGAACAAACACCCCAGCCAGTCCACCATATAAAAATAATTCGCTAATATTATGAATGTAAACATTTGGCTTGAATATTTTGAAATAACCAATTATTAAAGAAATAATAAAAGCCAAATATTGATTAAAAAAAGCACTTAAAGAAATGCTTAACACAAGAATAACACTTAAAAAAAACCAAAATTTCCATAGTCTAACGAATTTAAACATAGCAATTACTAAAGCTATTAACGTAGAAATTATTATTATTCCAAAAACAGGGATATAACTGGTTTGTGGATTGAACTCTGGTCTCTGAATTTCGTAAGGCAATTCTTTTACTAAGTAATTATTTGTTACATACAAACCAATTAATTGCGCGACAAAAAACATAGAAACCAACAAGATTGTTACATTGAGTCTATGCTTCATAATAAAAATTAAAATTTATAGATATATAAAACTATTTAAAAAATCTTAGAACAAGAAAAGAGTGCATAATCCGTCTTACTATTAATTTCTGTCATATAATGTCAGCATTAAATAGGGTTTTATTAATCTTTTGATTTATTATTTTTAAGTGATTAATGAAATTACCAATATTTATAAACTTTATAAAAAGATTTTTAATATATGAGAGTAATAGATCCTTGGGGTTCAGAATTGATTCAGGACTATGAAAAGTTAATAAAAAACTTCGGTCTTAAGTCTTTTTCTCCTTTATTATTGCCAGATCCAAATCGGTTAATGAGGAGAAACCTTATTTTCGCTCATCAAGATATTGAAGTAATTTCAAATTGTATTAAAAATAAGAAAAAATATTATGCATTGACAGGAATAATGCCTACTGGGAATAAGATCCATCTCGGCAACAAGATGGTTGTTGAAAACTTAATTTATTTTCAAGAACACAATGCAAGAACATATATTTTAGTTGCTGATTTAGAAGCATCAGCCACAAGAAATATTTCATTGGAAGAAGCAAGAAAAAGAGCTTTAGACTTTCACATCCCAGCATACCTTGCTCTCGGTCTAAATCCAAAAAAAACAATTTTCTATTTCCAATCAGAGAATAAAAAAGTAATGCATTTAACTTATGATTTTTCTAAAAAAATAACGTTAAATGAATTTAGGGCAATTTATGGAGTAGCAGACCCTTCAAGGATATTGTCAGGTTTAACGCAGGCAGCAGATATGTTATTCCCCCAATTAGAGGAAAAAATACCTGGTATTATTCCAGTTGGTCCAGATCAATCACCACACTTAAGGTTAACCCATGATATAATAAATAGAACAAAGTCAACTTATAATTTCACAACTCTCGCTTCTTTATACAATAAATTCACCCCTTCATTAGATGGCTCTATTAAAATGTCAAAATCAGAACCTAATTCCTATATTGAACTTCCAGAGGATCCAGAATTAGCTTGTAAAAAACTTAGAAAAGCTTTATCAGGTGGAAGAAAGACTTTAGAAGAGCATAGAAAATTAGGCGGAGTCCCTGAAAAAGATATGGTTTTTGAAATGCTCAGGCTTCATTTAGAAGAGGATGATAAAAAATTAAAAAGAATTTATGATGATTACAAATCTGGCAAGTTAACAACTGCAGAATTGAAGAATATTGGTTGTGAAAAATTAACTAAATTTTTAAATGATTTTTCAAAAAAGCTGGGAAAAGCGAAAAAACAAGTTTCTTCTTTAAAGTTTATAGAATTTAAATAATCACGTCATTTCTTCAAGTGTTCTTCTCAATTTTCTAAGGGCCTTTTTTTGAATTTGCCTTACTCTTTCTTTGGATATGCCAATTTCCTTTCCAACACTTTCTAAAGTCATATCGCCTAATAAAAATCTATAATTCTTTAAAACAAATAATTCATTTTCATTTAAACCTTTTTTATTCCTCCTTAACATTTTCTTTATTTGTTCTAGATATTGTGCTTCCTCCCTCGATCTTTTTATTTCTAGACTATTATCTTTGTCCTTTAAGGGATCGTATGAAGAAACATAGTGCATTTTATGTCTATTCCATCTTTCTATAGTATTATAAAATGCCCTTAAAATCGCACCTGTAGCATAAGTAGAAAATTTATATCCTTTTTTATAATCAAATTTATTAACGGCTGTTAGAAGAGCAAAATTACCACTACTTTTTAGCTCATCTTGATTTACTGTAGATGTTACCTTTCTTAGAGCACTACGAACTAAAGGAAGGTTATATTCAGTTATTTTATCGCGCATTTCTAATATCTGCTTTGTTAACCCTCCAATTCTCTCTAAACAATCAAACTTATTATCTTCACGTCTTAAATTTCCCACAGCTTCAAATAATTTATACCTCAACCAGTTAAATCTTTTAAAAAGTAATATCTCTTCATCTGATGTTGGAAATCTACCTCTAATCTTAATATCTTCAGCAAAAAAATTAGGATCATCGAATTCTGGTTCATAAAAATTGTCTCTTGTCCATCTTTTCCTTCTTAAATCTTTCATATCATTAGATGTTCCATTAATTATAGCTTCTTTAACATACTGTCCTATTCTTACTAATAGGGTATCATTAACATGGTTAGAATCTAATCTTAAGCAATAAACTGCTTGCCCATTAAATCCTCTTAACTTAAAATCATCTAGTCCTAAACTTTGATATCTTCCTAATTTTCTAATATGCTTTAAACTCGCGTTATATTCTAAAACTAAACTTCTATCACTATCATATACCCCAATATTTAGTAACCTTGCTTCAAGATCCTCTATAGGACCAACAGCAACAACACATCTTTCTCTTGGAATTTTTCTTTCTATTGATACCATATTCAAAAGTAAAACATAATTACTTTAAAAATGTTTTTACTACTATAAAATAATGAATAACCGAAAGCTTTATATATCAATCATTTAATCAAATTCTCATTAAACAATAGTAACAAATCCTAGGAGGGATTATAAATGATAATTCAAGAAAATTTCCTTAAAAAATTAAGATCAGCATTTGATTTAAATATATATGAAGTTAAAATTTGGACTGCTTTATTATCCAAAGGTATTGCAACGGCAGGGGAATTATCAGATATTTCTAATGTTCCTAGGTCAAGATCTTATGATGTTCTCGAGTCTCTAGAAAAGAAAGGTTTTGTAATAATGAAGTTAGGCAAGCCAATTAAGTATATTGCAATTCAACCAGAAGAAGTTGTAAAAAGAGTTAAAGATAGAGTAAAAGAAGGTGCTGAATCAAAATTAAAACATTTAACAAGCGTTAGGGAAGATGAATTATTCAAGGAAATTGAGCTTTTATTCAAAACAGGCATAGAACACATAGACCCTACAACGTTAGCTGGAGCCATTAAAGGCAGAGAAAACATATATGATCATCTCGATTTAATGTTACAAAATGCAAAAAAAACAGTTACTATCATAACAACACCAGAAGATTTAATCAGGAAATTTGATAGGTTAAGGTTAAGATTTAAGAAATTAAAAGAAAAAGGTGTTAAAATTAGGATTGCAACACAAACAAGCGAAGAAGTTAAAAAAAGAGCAAATGAGATAAAACAAATTGCAGAATTAAAATCAGTAAATCC
>CAYSNL010000050.1:0-3969 GCA_964432435.1 Candidatus Woesearchaeota archaeon
TATTGTGTAGTTTTTTACTATATTTAAAAAGAAGAATAATAAAAATTATCTCTTCCTCTTAATATCTACAGTAAACAATTGTATTTTATTAGGATCTCTTCTTATTTCTTTAACTATAGTAGCAGGTCCTATAATTGTTAAACCTTCTCTATCACCTAATAGAAAACTTGTGAAATTATTTCTTATTTTTCTAAACAAGGCAAGATTCTTATCTTCTGGAAATATTGTACATAACTCAACACCTTTAAACTCTTTATCAATAGCTTCCATGGTTTTCTGGATTAACATTGTTTCTTCTTCAGGTTTTAATCTTCCTTCCATTAAAACAATATTCTTATTTTTAACAATTCCAAGCAGTTTACTAATCCTGTTATCAGGACCTAAACCCTCAATATCAGCATAAGGAACAAATTGTAAAGTTAAAGCCATCACACACCTCCTTTATCTCACCAATCTGAACAATGATTCATAAAGCTCTTCCATATTCTCCCCTTTCAAAGCTGAGATTCCTACTACATCGTACTGTGGAAAAGCGCTTTCAATCTTTTTAATATTTGCTTTTCTTAAATCTACTTTGTTAGCAATTACTAACAAAGGAATTTTTCTTGCAACCAAATTACCTATTATTGTGATATTAACTTGGCTGTAAGGATTTTGCGTAGCATCTAAAACAACCATAACAATATCCATATCATCTAACCATTTAATAGATTCCACTACACCTTTAGTTGCTTCTTTAGCTCTTCTTTTAGCAGCATCTTTCTTTAGTTTATATTTCATAAAATCCTCATAATCAATTTTAGTAGCAATCCCTGGGGTGTCTACTACATTAAAAGTAAGTTCTTTTCCTTTATGTTTAATAACAATTTTTTCTTTAATAATAACATCTCTGGTTTCATGAGGAATAGCAGAAACTACACTCATTTTTTCCCCTAACCAGTCTTTAGTAATTCTATTCGCTAAAGTTGACTTTCCACTATTAGGGGGTCCATACAACCCCAATTTAAACTCTTTTTTCTTAGAAAATATTTGGTTAAATATTCTTTGTATAAAGTTTGTTATAATCTTAATCAAATTTAATCCCTCTATGTTAACTTAATATTCATAATTAAACCTATGTTTTTAAATATTTCTATATTACACAAATTATATAAACGAACAGTATTTTGTTTATTAAAAATTAGGAGGTAATAAGTGGAAATAAAAAAATTAAAGAAAATATCAGATTATGAATGGGAAATACCAAAACAAGGAGATATGTTAGTTCCTGGCAGAATTATAGCTTCTAAAAAACTAATAGAAGAAATGGACGAAAAGGTATATGAACAAACATCTAACGTAGCTTGTTTGCCTGGTATCCAGAAATACTCATTTGCAATGCCTGACGCCCACTGGGGATAACAATCTAGTCAAAAGCTATTTTGTCCCTTTACGGCTTTCCAATTGGCGGGGTTGCTGCATTTGATGTGGATAAAGGTGTAATATCACCCGGAGGAAATTAACCTTAGTCGGGTTTGATATCAACTGCCTTCATCCAGATAGTATGGTCCTAACTAGAGATGGCTATCAAAAAAAGATATCAGAATTTGATGATTTCGAAATCCAAAGATTGAAAGTATTTGAATTAAATGATCATATAGAAAGCGAAGCAAGTATTCTAGCTTATATGGCTAAAGAATATAAAAATAATGTATACAAATTAAAAACAAAAACAGGCAAAGAGATTATATTAAGCTCGGAACATCCTATATTTACTAATAAAAGAATGAAAAAACTAAAGGAACTTAAACAGGGGGATTTAATCGGCATCTATCCTTTTGAAGGAGTGGAGTTTAATGAACCGAGCAATGAAACATTGTTAAATGAAGAAAATTTCGATAAGTTCACGGTTAAAGAACTCAAGAAAAGAAATTTATTGCCATTAAAAAAGAATAATCCTAAAGTGGGGACTATTGCCAGAGTTTTTGGTTACATCCTGGGTGATGGTTATATATACAGAACCAACGAAAAAAGAAAAAATAGAAAAACATTAAGAAATAGGATTCTAACTGGAGCAAACGGAGAAAGACAAGGCTTAGAATCTCTTAGAAAGGATATCAGCTCCTTAGGATACAATCCTTCAAATATTTATGAAAGAAAAAGAACAATTAGAGGTAAAAATCACTATGGCAATTTTGAGACAATTTCTCAAGAATTTTGTATACACATTAATAGCAGATCATTTTCTTTATTTTTAAATAAGTTGGGTATCCCAATAGGTAAAAAAGAACATATTGAAGTACCAAAATGGATAACGGAAAGCCCATTATGGGTAAAGAGAAATTTCTTAGCCGGTTTTTTTGGTGCAGAATTAACTAAACCATCCACAATAAAGAACCACCCTTATACGTTTAAACAATTAGCTCTGACTATCGGTGTAAATAAAGAAAAAAAGAAGGAAGGATTAAAGTTTCTTGATTCCATTAAAATTTTATTAAAAGAATTTGATATTAAAGCAGAGTATATCTATGAAATTCCTGGAGCAGAAAAAACAATTGGCTTACGATTGATTATACCAGGAACAGACGAAAATCTTATTAAAATATTTTCTAAAGTAGGTTACGAATATAACAAGAAAAGGCAATTCTTAGGTTCTCTCGCAACACATTACTTAAAAATAAAAAGAAAGTATAAATCACAACTAAAAGACAGAACAAAGAAAATTAATTTCCCAAAATTTAATGATTATATTAAACAAATTGAAAACTCTGAATTAAAAAAGACGGGCATGGTATTTGATGAAATCGAAGAAATACTGCCAATAGACTATAATGGACTGCTTTATGATTTTACTATTAACCATAAAGACCATAATTTTATAGCAAATAATTTTGTTATTTCAAATTGCGGTATGCGTTTAATTACCTCAAATCTAACAATCAAAGATGTTCAACCCAGATTAAAAGAATTAATAGATCATTTATTTAAAATAGTTCCAGCTGGAGTTGGTTCTAAGGGTTTTTTAAAAGCTAATCAATCACAATTTAAAGATATAATGAAAACAGGAGTAAAATGGTGCATTGAAAATGATTATGGATGGGAAGAAGATCTTAAAAAAACAGAAGCTAATGGTTGTATACCTCAAGCCAATCCAGAAAAAGTTTCACAAAAAGCAATTTCCCGTGGCATAAACCAATTGGGAACATTAGGCTCAGGTAATCATTACTTAGAAGTCCAAGTAGCTCATGCTTCCTCAATTTTTGACCCTGAAATAGCAAAAGTTTTCAAAATTCATACACCAGATCAAATAGTAATAATGGTGCATTGCGGTTCTCGAGGTTTTGGTCATCAAATAGCTACTGATTATTTAAAAGTTTTTGATCAAGCCATGAAAAAATATAACATAACAGTAAAAGATCGTGAATTAGGTTGTGCTCCATTTAATTCTAATGAAGGTCAAGATTATTTCCAAGCAATGGCCTGTGCAGCAAATATGGCTTTTGCAAATCGTCAAGTTATTTTACATAGAATAAGAGAAGGTTTTTCCCATATTTTTAAAAAATCACCAGAAGATTTAGAGTTAAATTTAGTTTATGATGTAGCCCATAACATAGCAAAAGTAGAGAAATATAAAATAGATAATAAAACAAAAGAAGTTTTAGTTCATAGAAAAGGTGCTACTCGTTCATTTGGTCCTAATAATCCAGAATTAATATCAGAATATCAAAAAACAGGTCAACCTGTAATTTTAGGTGGTTCTATGGAAACAGGATCTTATCTATTAGTTGGAACAAAAAAAGCAGAAGAAGAAACATTCGGTTCAACAGCTCACGGATCAGGAAGAACAATGTCAAGGACACAAGCAAAAAGACAAGTAAGAGGAGAAAACTTACAAAAAGAAATGCAACAAAAAGGGATTTATGTTAAAACAGTTTCAATGGCTGGACTAGCAGAAGAAGCTGGAATAGCTTATAAGGACATATCGAAAGT
>CAYSNL010000051.1:0-3882 GCA_964432435.1 Candidatus Woesearchaeota archaeon
ATGTTTTTTGAATTAAAGTGTATACAATAACACTGTCTTCCCCAAAAAAATAAGTCATCTGATAGATCAAATCCCCTAAAAATGGTTAAATCACCAAAATATGACTGTCCTATTTGATGAAGGAGAAGTATTGGTTGGTCAATATTTATTTGGCACTGGAATGGATTTAGATGTTGTAAGCGTCCATTATTAATATCAACTTTTAAATTGTGTCTTGCTATATCTACTACTTCGCTTAGTGACATTCCCCAGGCCATTGGTTCGTATTGTGTTTCTGACATCATTTTAACGTTTTTTGAAGTTTATTTCGGTATTTAAATGTTGTTATTTTAAAAATTTAGCAAAAATCTTTAATTAATTCTTAAAGGTTTAGGCAATCACTTGTTCAAGAGTTCTTTTTTCGGATGGTTCAAATTCTGCAATAGCTTCAAATAATGGAAAACCTAATCCTGTTAATGCTATATCTAGATGAAGGTCTAATATTACTTTTACCCTACCGGGATAAGGACCATAGTAATCTGGATGGTAATCTGGTGCTGCTAAATTCCAATACATTTCTTCTCTAAATTCTTGTGCTTTTTTCTTCCAAGTGTTATAGGGCTCTTCTAACCTTTTACCTGAACCGAATTGTATATGAAGGTCTCCATCATAAGAACTAATCATGGAGACTAATTGCACCCAGCTTATGAAACTATGCTTGATATTTGGGACAAATTTTCCTGAAGGAATAAAAAAATGTGTGTGCTTGTCTTCTTTGATTATGAGTGAATATTCTATTGGGGCAATTAATTCTGGATTTGGAGTAAAGTAATTAGTTTCTTCTTTAAACAGAGGAAAATGATCATTATACCAATATAATGTTGATGTTGTTAATCCGGGATAACCTCTTTTCTGCCAATCTAATTCTGATAAATATGCTGAATGGATTTGAGACATATTTAGTTTAAGGTTGAGGATACTTTTTACTTGGGTTAATTTTAATTGTCTAAGAATTTCAAAATGGGCTTTGTTTTGTTCTGGATTTGAGAAAGCAATTGCTGCTGTAATGATTTCTCCTTCTTCTTTTTCTGGATCATCATAACCCAGAGGGATTTTTATCAATAATGGTCTTTCTGTCGTATATGGTCACCCTTAAACTAAGTTATTATAATTATCACTAGTATTTATCTTTTTTCTTTTTGTTTCACTTTTAATTCTTTTTTTGGAATAAAGGGTAGAGCTTTTTCCGTAAGACTTAAATATGTTTCACGACCTTTTCTTCTTTTTATTAAAAGACCATGCTCTAATAAAAGATCTGTATAATTGGATATCATTGCTTTAATATCTGGGTAAGTTTTTTCTGGATATAATTCTTGGGCTAAATATTTCATAGGAACCCATTTTTTTCCGTCTTCATCTAATAATAATTTAATATTGATCAGCATACTTTTTTGTAAATTTGTGAGATTATCCCATAATTTTTTTGTATTTTCTTTATTGGAAGAAGTAGTGGTTTTTGATCCTAGGATCTCTTCTTCTACTGGGAGAGATTTATTAAATAAAATAATATTTTGATTTAGATCTGAAATTGAATTTTCGATTTGGACTATTTTTGAATTAATCTTTTTTATTTCTTCTATGTTTGAATCTGTTTTATTTTTTATTTCTTGCATATCTTTTTTGACATTTGAGAAGGATTTTTTTATGGATTTTTCATGTGTTTCTCTTGTTTTATTGAATGAAAATGGCCACCACATATATGAATTGAGTGTGTTTTTTCTATTTATATCTTTCGAATCGTTAAGTGAACGTTAACTTGGTTAACTTAACGGTTAAGTGAACGTTTACTGAACGGTTTTTTTATTTGTTTTTATAAAAATTCAGTAAAACTAGTGTGTTGTGGATTTAAGGATAATGAGAAGGGTTAAAATTGGTTAGAAAGGTGGGTTTGTGAGGGATCTTTCTGGCTAGTTTGAGAATAGTATAAACCTATTAATTTGGGTATAGAAGCAATACTTTTGAATTCTGGGTCAATAGTGAGGATTATATGTCGAAGAGAGTCTTCTGTCCTTGCCTAGAAACCTTTAATTTTAGTAGTTTTTCATATAAATTGAGTGTTTTAAACTCATTTTTTATTGAAAGTGAGACTTTACGATTAAAAGTTCTTTCTTTTTGTATGGGTAATCCTTTCCTGATTAATTGGCTTATAAAGTCTCTAATGGTAGATTCTGTTAAATTTAGCCTTTGTGAGAGTTCAAAGTAGTCTACTTCCCCCTTTTTTTCATTATCTAAAGTGTATAGGGCTAAAAATACCGATAACTCCCTGTCTGTAAGCTTTAAAAACATTGAATCTAGTTCTTTTTTTAATTGGAAAAGTGGTATTTCTGTTGTCTGTTGTCGATTTATTGTTGTTGGAGTGCTGTCTGTTGTTGTCTGTTGTCTGTTGTCTGTTGTTGGCGACCCCATGATTTCCTGTGGAAACTCTATATTTTTCTCTTTATTATGGACATTTGTGAGGGAATTTATTGTAGATTTCAATTGTTCTAAAACCCCTTTAATTTGGTTTATTTCGGCTTCTAAATGGTGATTAACCTGTTTTACCTTGTCAAAGGTGGCCTTTACATTTATTTGAAATTGATTTGGATCTTCCATTTTTTACCTCCTTAGTTTCCCATTATATTTAAACCTATTGTCGACGGACTGCTGTCTGTTGTTGTCTGTTGCCGGTTTGTTGGGAATTAATTCTTATTAAAATAAGAAAAAATGGGCACTATGGTGTATCGGTTGTTTTTGTGTATCTTAATGCCTTTAGTAGTTAAAAAATTAATTCTTTTCTTCTTTTATATAGAGTAAAATTTGGTTGGTTTTTAGTTTTTTCTTATGAATTGGTATTCCTTTGGTCATGATGGAACTGATATATCCCCTAACACATCCTTTGGTTATCTTCATTGACTTAGAAATATCTTGATATGTGGCATATTGGTTATTTTTGTTAAAAGTGAGAATTGTTTTAACTATTGTGTTTTCTGTATAACTAAGATGGTTGTGTTGGTCTGGTACAGGAGGTAACTCTCCTTGAAATCCTTCTTGTTTGACTAAATCTGAATAATATGCTTCTTCTTTCGTGTTTGGGGCCGGTTTTGTGGTTTCTTTATGCGTATCTCTGTGTTTGCCTAATGCCAATTCTTTTGTTTCTATATTGAAGAAATCACATAATTCTTTTATATCTCTACTAATAGAACGAGCCACCAACATACCTCTCATTTGTGCCTTCGGAATTCCTTCTTTCATCAATCCAATAATATACTTGGCAATTTGAGACACCGAGTCATGTTCTGGATCAATTTTGATTTCTATTATGATATACTTACCACTTTTGTCCTTGCCTAATAAATCTATTATACCTGTTTCTACTTTTCTTTGCCTATCAATTACCTTCAAACCTTCTTCAATAAACTCTGGATTTTCATAGAGAAATTGTTCTAATTTATATTCATCCATAACATCAATCCTCCTATTTTTCGTAAGTTTTATAACCCGAGAATTTATAAACATCTCGGGGTTTTGTCTGCTGGACTTAACCTCCTAACTTCCTTCGGGAAGTTAGTTTATTCTATTAAAAGATATAAATTAATATATAAACCCTGCGCGTGGTTGTCAGGTAACGTTTGCCTGGAATATAGAGATTAGAGAATATACTTATTTCCTAAATTCCTTCTTAAACAACCTAACAAAAACATCTTCTGGTAAGGTGATACCTAAAGAAAGTAAATTACTAGCATATTCTTTAGCTAATTGCAATTGTGATAAATTTCTAGGCGGATTATAATTTAAGATATGATTTACTGTATAACTATTAAGATAATTATTGTTAATCTCCAGGGTTACAGGTTTATTTTTATT
>CAYSNL010000052.1:0-3869 GCA_964432435.1 Candidatus Woesearchaeota archaeon
TTTTATTTTTAAAATTAGTAAATTTCACCATCTTTTATTAATATTCTTAATTATTGTATAATATTTAAACTTTACTGTATTTAAATTTTTAGAAAACATTTCAATCTCAAAAAATCCAAGAATTCTTTGATTTTTACCACAACAGTAAATTATATAAACACTAAATCACCCCTAAAAAATTGGCTGCCACGAGAATACTCAATGGAGCTTACGATAACTATCAAGCAATGAGCTTGGGAGTTAGTGTAGCAGCCTATATTTATTATTATCATATCACAGAAGAACAGGATTATTTTATTTTCATATGGTTATTTTTTTAAAAATGAAAAAAAATTGATTAAACATAATTAGATCTTGTTCTGAAAGTTGGGGGGAATAAAAAATGGGAAAAATTAGCCCAGTTTCATCTAAATACATTGTTCATACCCAAATACAGATTGAAGGTATAGTGGACAGACCTGATGTTATAGGTGCCATTTTTGGCCAAACAGAGGGTTTATTAGGAGCAGACTTAGAATTAAGAGAATTGCAAAGATCAGGAAGAATAGGAAGAATTGATGTTAAATTAGACACAAGATCAGGGAAAACAGAAGGTTCTATAATAATACCTTCTTCTTTAGATAAAACTGAAACGGCAATTATAGGGGCAGCTTTAGAAACAATCCAAAGAATTGGTCCTTGTAATGCTAATGTTAAAGTTGAAAAGATTGAGGATGTTAGGGTTTCAAAAAGGAATTTTGTTATTACAAGAGCAAAAGAACTTCTAAAAACATTAACAGATTCAGTACTACCAGACTCAACAGAGATCACAGAAGAAGTTTCTCAATCAGTAAGAATGATGAACATAACAGAGTATGGAACAGATAGACTTCCTGCAGGCACAAACATAGATGATTCAGAGGAAGTCATAGTAGTAGAGGGAAGAGCTGATGTATTAAATGTTTTAAAGCAGGGCATTAAGAATGTTATAGGCATGAACGGCACATCCATACCACAAACAATTATCGAACTAAGCAAAAAAAAGATAATTACTCTTTTTGTTGATGGCGACCGAGGTGGTGACTTAATAGTTAAGGAATTATTAGGCGTTGCTGAAGTTGATTATGTAGTTAAAGCACCAGATGGAAAAGAAGTTGAGGAACTTACAAAAAAAGAAATTCATAAAGCTCTTCGTGGTAAGGTAGCCATTGAACAAGTAAAATTAGATTTGGAAGGAAGAAACAATGGTCTAGATAGAAAGATAATACCACAAAGACCTAAAATGATGCTGCCTCAAAGGAGACCAGTATTCCAAAGGAGATCAACTTTATCTTTTCAGCAAAGAGAGGAGTTTAAGAAAATGCTTGAAGACTTAATTGGAACTAGGGGGGCATATTTGCTTGATCAAAGTTTGAACATTTTAGGTAAGGTTCCTATTAGTGAATTAGCTTCTACTATTAAAAGTTTAAACTCGGTCTTCGCAGTGATTTTTGATGGAGAAATCGATAATAGTATGGTAGAAGTTGCAGACAGATCAAATGTAAAATACCTGGTAGCTATGGATTCAAGAGTGGATATTGACGACTATAAAGTAGAATTATTAACAAACAAAGATCTTTAAAAAGCAAAAGATTTATATTTTATATTTACTCTTCTTTTTTTAAATTGAGGTGAAATGGCAAAAAATAAAAAACCAGTTAAGATAGACAGGGAAACACCAATACTAGCAGAGAAGATTACAATACAAGAACCAATTGTGAAAAAACCAAGAATTAATAGAATTTCTATTGGTAAATTTATCGTTACTTTAATATTTTTAGTTTTATTATTCTTTGATTTTTATTATATAGGATTATTTAAAGGAACATGTGACAGTTCTACTTGTTTTAGTAATGCATTAGCAAAATGTAAACCAGTTAAATTTACTAATATAATAGATAATAATTTTTATGAATATAATATTTATTCTTCTTTTTCAGATAAATGTACTATAAAAATAACTTTAGAGAAAGTTGCTCCAGGTTCTAATCAAGATATTAAAACTTTCTTAGAAGGAAAAACAATGATATGCAAAATACCAAAAGAGATAACTAAAGCCAAGACATTTAACGATATCGAAAATGTATTAGACTATTGTCATGGAGAATTAAAAGAAGGAGTTTATCAAGTAATATTAAAAAGAATGTATTCTTTGGTTATAAGTGATTTGGATGAAGTTATAAAACAAGCAACAAAATAAATTTCTTAAATATATGTTATAATCTGATAATTTTTATATAGCCAGTTTAATGGCGATATTGATCATGAGATCTTGTTGTATATTAGGAGAACAATTAAAAAGAGATAGAGAAGTTTTATATAGAACACACAACTTTTCAGTTACACCTGCATATGGACAAATAGGTATAGAAGGTTATCTTTTAGTATGCACAAATGAACATTATATTGGGATTGGTGGTACACCTTCTGCTCTTGAATGTGAATTAGAAACTGTTATATCTAAAACTCTAAATGTTATTGCTGATTCTTATTCACCAGAAATAGTTGTTTTTGAGCATGGACCAAAATCTGATTGTCATAAAGGTGGGGGTTGTTTAGACCACACACATTTGCATGTTGTTCCAACTAAGGTGGATGTTTTTGGATTCCTTTTTAATAAACATTTTAAACCTGAAAAAATTCAAGGATTAGAAAGATTAAGGAAGATTTATGAAACAAATAATTCTTCCTACCTACTGTTAGAAACTCAAGAAAGAAAAAGATTTGTTTTCGAAGTTGATATTATCCCTTCTCAGTATTTAAGACAGATTATTGCAATGGGTGAAGGAAGATCAAATTGGGATTGGAGAAAATATCCTGATGAGGAGACTTTTAAAAAAACTCTAGAAAAACTGAGGGGTAAATTTTAAGATGGATTATGAAGAGACGAGAAGAGTATACGATAAATATGCTAGAGAATATGATAAAAGAACAAAAGATTATTTACAATATATAATGGAAGATGTGGAATTATTTATCCAGAATCTCCCCGGAAATGTTATTCTAAACTTAGGAAGTGGACCAGGAAGAGACTCATTATTTTTTAAAGCAAGAGGGTTATTACCTATGTGCGTCGATTATTCTAGATCAATGATAGAAATCTGTAAAGAAAAAGGATTAATTGGAATTTTAATGGATATAGAAAATTTAGGTTTTGCTGACAATTCTTTTGATGGTATCTGGGCATATACTTCCCTTTTGCACATGCCAAAACAAAATCTTAGTTCCGTACTCATTGAAATATCAAGAGTATTAAGGCCCAACGGAATTTTTTATATTGGGATGAAGGAAGGAAACTTCGAAGGCGAGTTAGTCAGTGAAAAATATCCTGGCATGAAAAGATATTTCTCTCTTTATAGAGATGAAGAGTTAAGAGAAAAATTATCAAGGAATTTTCTTATGTTACATACATCAAGAGTTAATTTAGGTGATGCAACATTCCTTAATTATTTATGTAGAAAAAAATTAATGTAGGCATCCTAAGATCGAAATAAAACTTAACTATAAGCTACCCTAATCTTTCCTCAATCTCGCTACCCTAAAAGCATTGACAAAAATGCTCAAGGCTGCTTCATTCCTGATCTGACCTGGTTCACAAGATTATCAATCAATTAGGACAAGATCTCAACGTCCAGATTAAGACTTATAATCAAGATCTGTCCCTCACTTAGGCATTCAGTTCTGACGTGAAGCCGGTTTTCAGTGACAGAGGACGGCTAACCCTCCGACCTAGCCTACAATAAACTTTAATAAAAAGTAAGTTTAAAAATGTTACTCAAACAAAAAAATATAATTAATTATTTATTTTCTAAAGGTTTTTCAGCAGTTTGTTCAACTCGTCTAAAATTACC
>CAYSNL010000053.1:0-3845 GCA_964432435.1 Candidatus Woesearchaeota archaeon
TGATAGGAGAGAAAAAATGACAAATGAATATGCTTGTCCAATGAGAAGTGAATGTGGGATGTATAAGCAAAATCCCGATTTACCGTTTATTTTGAATCCTGTCTTTAGACATAAGGTTTGTGACGGTGGTAATGATAAGAAAAATGAATTTTATAAGAGCTGTGCTATGTATCAACTTTTAGTAATTAAAGAGGATAATTTAGGATTAAGCGAATCATTTCCTATTGATGATGATATGGGACGTGATGCCGGGTTAGCTGAAGTAGTGAAAGGAGAATTACTTGGTGACGACTTTTAGTGCTTTTATAGATTTATAGTCGTAAAATCTTTTGCTGCTATTGTGTTTTTAAAAATTTTTTTTGCTTCTTTTTCTAATTCCTCTGTTGTTTTATATCTTTGCGAGAAATGAGTTAAAATTAATTGTTTAGCTTTTGCTTTTTTAGCTATTTGAGCTGCTTGCTCTGCTGTTAAATGAGAATACTCTTTTGCTTTTTCTTTGAAATCATTTGCAAATGTCGCTTCTGAAATTAATAAATCTGAATTTTTTGCTGCTTTTATACAGCTAGGGTGAAATAAAGTATCTGAAAGATAGGTTATTTTTTTGCCTTTAACAATAAAAGTTGCGTCTTTTACTTTTATTTTTTTATTAAGATAAATAATGTCTTTGCCTTTTTGTAGTTCACCTAGTAATGGGTGTTTGGTTAATTTAAATTTTTTTAAATAAGTTAAGTTCATTTTTCTTTTTGGTTTTTCTATTAATGAGAAAGATAAACATGGAGCTGAATGATTTAGATAAGTTGCTTCTAAATAGAAATTTTCATTTTCAAAGAATTTACCATTAACCTCATGAACCTTGTATTTTATTTTGTTTTCCAATAAAAAAGAATTAATTATTTTTTTCATGAAATTTTTTGAATTTTTAGGGCCATAAATCTCTAATGTCTTTTCATAGTTATTTGCTCCTAGTGTTTGGATTAATCCAGGGATACCTAGAATATGGTCGCCATGCCAATGTGAGATTAATAATTTTGTTATCTTATTTGGTGAAAAGTTTATGAACTTCAGTTGTCTTTGGGTATTTTCACCACAGTCTATCAGGATGTTCTCTCTATCATAATTTATCAAAATACTAGGATGATTACGTTCTTTGGTTGGAACCATAGCACTAGTTCCTAGAAAAGTTATTTTCATAACCATATATTAATTAAAAAGCTTTTTAAATAGTTTATGTTTATATTTAATGATGGCTGAAAAGAAAATTAAAGCGATTTTTTTGAGAGAGAATGTAGTTTCTAAAACAAAAGAAGCTAAGGATGTTTATAGCCAGAGCAGGTTTGGAGAAATAAAAGAGAATGAGGTTATTTATTCTTTAGTTGAAGCAATGTATCTATTAGAGAAAAAAAAGATGAATCTTGTTGATACTAAGAACAAGAAAATTACTTTTGAGAATTTCAATAAGAAAGCTAGAAAAATCGAACCTAATTTTGGAGTTAGGTATAATGTTTTTAAGGATTTAAGGAACAGAGGTTATATTGTTAAAACTGCTTTGAAATTTGGAGCTGATTTTAGGGTTTATGATAGGGGTGTTAAACCTGGAGATGATCATGCTAAATGGATTGTTTATCCTGTTCATGAAACTGAAGTTATGAGTATGTATGAATTTAGTGCTAAAAACAGAGTTGCTCATAGCACTAGAAAAAATTTACTACTTGCGGTTGTTGATGCAGAAAATGATGTAACTTACTACTGTATTGAATGGATTAAACCCTAACAATCTTTAAATAGTTTCTACTTTGTTATTTATTTATGGTTGATTTAGTTGCAGTTAAAGAGAAGATTTTGGGTATTATTAGAAATGAAGGGCCAGTATTACCTATACATATATCGAGAAAACTGGAAAGTGATACTATTTTTGCTGGAGCTGTCTTAAGTGAATTAGTAAATAATAAACTAATTTTTATAAGTAATGCAAAAATTGGCGGAAGCCCTGTTTATTATGTTAAAGGGCAGGAAAATAAACTAAATATCTTATATAGTCATTTACCCGGGAAAGAAAAAGAAGCCTACGAATTATTAAGAACAAATCAAGTTTTGAAAGATAGCGAATGTGAGCCTGCTATAAGAGTTGCTTTAAGAAGCATTAAAGATTTTTCCAGGCCCTTAGAAATTAATAATGAATTATATTGGAGATGGTATTTAACTAGTGAAGAAGATGCTTTAGTCCTCTTGGGAAAAGCGCTAAGACCCCAAAAAACTCTATTAGAAAAACCGAAAATTGAAGTTAAACGATTAACACCTAATAAAATTGAGATAAAAAAAGAGTTTATTGATGCAACCAAGGATGAATTTTTTGAATTAGTAAATAATTATTTTAAAAATAAGGATATTGAGGTTTTAGAGTTAAGTAAAAAAGGCAGGGAAATTGAAGGAAATGTAAAAATAAAGTCTGAATTAGGTATTTTAGATTTTTATGTTGTTGCTAAGAATAAGAAAAAGATAAATGAAGCTGATTTAAGTTTGGCTAATGACAAAGGAAGAAAGCATAAAATGAATATATTGTTTTTGACTAACGGTGAATTAAGCAAGAAAACTAATAAATATTTAGAAGATAATTTGAGGGGTAGTGTAATTGTTAGGAAAATTTAATATAGTGCTAGTTATTGTTTCTTTTGTCTTAAATGCCCTGTTATTCTAGAACTTTGGTGTAATATTTTAGATAGGTCTTTACCCTTATGTTTAATTAGTTTTATTATAGTTTCCGTAGATTCACGGTTGTGAGGAAATTTTGTTTTATAGCTTTTTTAGACTTTAGTTTATCTATACTTATAATATACGTATAAATTACTTACAAAATACGTACTATAATAAAGTTTATATATTAATTAACTTACATAAAACGTATTTTTATGGGTAATAAACGTAGAATGTATGTTATAGGGAGAGAAATACCTACTCAAGAGGCTCTTAAGAAGGCTATTTCTTTGTTGAATAACCTAAGTAAAAAAGAAAGAAAAGACCTTGAGAATGTAAAAAATATACTTTCTCCTATTCTTGAGGAATATGAAGCTATTGACTTAGAAACTAGAGATATTAAAATCCCTGTTACTATCTTTCTTAATAAATTAACTGTTTTAGAAGCAGTTGTTAAATATCTGAAAGAAGAAAAAAATCTAACTTTAAGGAATATTGCCGTTTTATTAAAAAGAGATGAAAGAAATATATGGCATACATATGATAATGTTAAGAAAAAATATCCTACTCGCTCGAAATCTGAGCTCTCTGAGATTTTTATTCCTGTTTATATTTTTGAAAACAGGAAATTATCTGCATCTGAAGTTTTGGTTTTTTACCTAAGAACGGAACTTAAGATTAGATTTAGTGAAATTTCAAGATTATTGGATAGGGATGCTAGAACAATTTGGACAATTTGGAGCAGGGCTAGAAAGAAGAATGCAAAATAGAACGTTAACGGAATATATGAATAAGAGGAATTGGTTACTTAGAGAAATAAAGAGATGCGAGAAAAATATAATTAAGATTAAGAGCTATGTAAATGAAATACAGAAACTTTATGAAAAAGATAAGATAAATTATGAGCAGTATATACAATTAATCTCAACTAAACATGAAGGAAATACATTAAGCCAGTGGATTGAGTATAAAGGGAAATTAGAGAAAGAACGTAAGGAACATATAGAAGATTATAAGAAAGAAATTCCTCCACATATTACTCTTATACTTTTAGTTTTATTTGGAATAGGCTTGGTGGTTTTAGGGAAAGGCTTAGAAGGTTTGTCGGGAATTACAGGATATGTTGCAGAAGAGATTTATAACTTTGGGGTTCC
>CAYSNL010000054.1:0-1407 GCA_964432435.1 Candidatus Woesearchaeota archaeon
CGTTAAACTTATAAACCTTATCATTAAATGATTTCGCAATGGAAAAAGACCCAAGGGTAACAATAGTTATTCCGGTATATAATGAAGAAGAATTAGTTTCTAATGCGATTAGATCTTTATTAGATCAAACTTACAAAGATATAGAAATTATAATAATAGATGATGGTTCAACAGATAAAACAGTAGAAAAAGTAAAACAATTCCCTTCTGTAAAACTAGTACAAAAAGAACACGGTGGCACTGGAAAAGCATGGAATATGGGTGCAGAATTAGCAACAGGAAAAATAATGGTTTTATTTGCAGGAGATATGCAAGCCCCTAAAGACTATATTGAAAAATTAGTAAGACCAATCATAAAAGGGGAAGTAAAAGGAACATTACACGATATGGAATACATTTTGAATTCAGACAATATATGGGCTAGATGTTGGGCTGCTCGTTGGGGTAAACGTGATGGCAAATATGTTTCATTTATTTCAAATACACCATCTGGCTGGACTCCAAATTTTGAAGCTATTTTAATTGATGAATACCTAAAACGTGGAGGCATGGATCCAAAAAGAGGCTATGCTGATGATCAGTCAATAGGAGAAAGAAATTTTGTAAAATTTAAAATAGTGTATGATTGTTTCTTGCATCATAATTACCCTTCTTCTTTAAAAGAAACTTTTTTTCAAGCCAGATGGGTGGGTGGTTCAATGAAATTAAGAAAGATGTGGAAAAAAATATTTTTAGGCTTAGTTGGTATATTTTTATATTTTATACTAACTCTTAATCCTTTACCGCAAATTACTGGCGGTGTAATAGGCCCAACAACAGATATAAATTCAATATCATTAACAAACTCTATTTTAATCTTATTAGGACTTATAATATTAGCAATCCTACTTAATTCATTAAAGGTAGCAGTTAAAGTTAAAGATCCAAAATTATTTTTACCATATAATCTATTTTTTATTACAAAAATAACAGGCAATATGATCGGTTATTTTAGAAAATTATTATTTAAAAAATATGCTAGATAATTCATTACTAAGAGTAATAAAAAGATTTGTTTTATCTAATAAAAATCTTTAAAAAGACTTATTTTTGTTATTTGCAAGATGCCAGATTTAGAACAAATAGTTGATACAGAATCTAAAAAAAGAAGATTGCATAGATGGTTAACTAAAACACCCTTTCAAAGAAAGGTAAAAAGCTGGCTAGTTGATAGTATTGCAATTAATCTTTTCTATACACCAACATTAGCATTCAATGAACTAGTTATTGCAGGAATTGGACCATATGAAACATTAAAAGCAAGATTAATTAGCATACCCTTGGGGTTTTTATTAGGAAGACCTTTTGGAGTGTGGAGACAATTTTATGCAGATCATATTTTTAAAGCTGATGAAAAAAGTAGTAAAA
>CAYSNL010000054.1:1507-3787 GCA_964432435.1 Candidatus Woesearchaeota archaeon
TATTTTAACCAGATTTTTAGGGGGTATGGTATGAAACTTGCAATTATAGGTTGTGGTTATTGGGGTAGGAATTATGTTCGTGTTTTAAGTGAATTAGAACACTCAAATTTACTTTATGTTTGTGATAAAGATGAATCTAAATTAAAAGAAGTTTCAAGAATATTTAAAATCAGAACTACAACAGACATTAATGAAGTTCTTAATGACAATGAAGTTCAAGCCGTTATTATAGCAACAGATACTTCAAGTCATTTTTTAATTGCAAAAGATTGTTTAAACCATAACAAACACATTTTAGTAGAAAAACCTTTAACTGATTCTTTAGAAAAATCAAAAGAACTAGCCGCTCTAGCAAAAGAAAAACAAAAAATTTTAATGGTTGGTCATACCTTTATTTATAATAATGCGATTAGAAAATTAAAAGAATACATTGATAATAAAGAAATAGGTGAAGTTCTTTATTTAACAGCAAAAAGAAATAACCTAGGTCCAATAAGAAGTGATGTTAGTGCTCTTTACGATCTAGCCACACATGATATTTCAATATTATTATACTTGATGGGTTCATTGCCAAACCAAGTGCTAGCTAATGGTGGTTCATTTATACAAAAAGAAAAAGATATCGAAGATTTTGTAAACATTTTCTTAGAATTTAAAAATGGAGTTAAAGCAACAATAGAAGCTTCTTGGCTTAGTCCAAAAAAAGTTCGTGAAATTACATTAGTTGGAAGTAAGAAAATGATTGTTTTTGATGATATTGCACCAGACAAATTAACAATTTTTTCTAAAGGTGCAGAAGCAGCTAAAACAGTAGATTATACTGGTTTTAGTTTTAAAGATTATCATATAACTCTAATGGATGGTGACATTTTATTACCTAAGTTAAAAGTTCCAGAGCCATTGAGAGAACAAGTAATACATTTTATTGAAAGCATAAAATCTAATAAAGAACCAATAACAAACGGACAAAATGCTATAGATGTTTTAAAAGTTTTAGAAGCCGCTCAAAAATCATTAAAAAATAATGGAGAAAAAGTAGAAATTATCTAATTTTTCTAAACGAAACGTTTATATAGTATAATTATACCGTTTATACATATGATAGAAATAAAATCTAAATTAAGAAGATGGGGCAATTCATTTGGTATAGTAGTACCACGAAGTGCCATAAAAGAGGATGCTAGAATAAGAGAGAATGAAGAAGTAGTTGTTATGATAATGAAAAATAAACCGAATCTAAGGAAATTTTTTGGTGCCCATAAATTTAAAAAACCAGTAGAACAAATGATGCGAGAAATTGATAAGGAATTATATGATGAATGAAGATACTCTCCTTTATGATACTTATGCTCTAATAGAGATTTTAAATAAGAATACCAACTATGAAAAATTTACAGAAACAGGCATAGTCATTAACGATTTTATATTCGCCGAACTTTGTTTTAAATTGTTTAGGGAGGGAGTTAATGCAGATGAGTATATTGCAGAAGTTTCCCCAGCAATTATTCATGCTACCCCCAAGATTATTATAGGGGCAATGTTATTTAGGATAGATAATAAAAATAAAAACTTATCTATGACAGATTGTATTTCTTATATCCAAGCAAAAGAAATTGGAATTAAATTCTTAACAGGAGATAAACAATTTGAAAATTTGGAAAACGTTGAATTTGTAAAAAAATAAAAAATTAACTTTGATACTTTTTCATCGCAAATTCATCTAACAAAGCCAATTTATCTTGGGGTACCATCACTAAAGTCCTTCCAGCTTCTTCAGGAACCCATAAAATTCTTGAGCCCTCTCCCAATTTAATATTTTTTAAATCTCCTTGATTTATCTCGCCAACATAAAGATGATATTCTTGAACGCTAGTTAGCCAGTCTTTGTAAGTTAATTTTTTACCTCTATTTGTCCTACCCACGGCTTCTTGCGGTACTAAATCATCCAATCCAAAACCTAAAAAGGCAGGTAAATTTCCATGATATGCATCATTAACACGCGCATAAACCTCATCTAGTTGTTTATCAAAAGCATAAAGTCTATATTCTAAACTTGGAAAAGTTAAACCAGGTAATTCTTCAGATATCTCTCTCTTAAATCCTTCCTCACCAGATTCATTATCTTCAATTGTTCCACCAAACAAAGAACAAGCGCCAGGAAATATAAATGGATATTTTCCGGGCTCAAATTGGGTTTTGATAACATCTCTTGCTTGAACCATATATAGCCCATCATTAGTTCTTGCAATTAAACTCGCTTCTCTTGACATTTTAACATCT
>CAYSNL010000055.1:0-2292 GCA_964432435.1 Candidatus Woesearchaeota archaeon
AAGTAAAAATAACTGTACCTTTATCATTTCCTTCTATGTCTATACCATTACCATCAAAATCCCAAGCATAATTAATAATTCCGCTTTCAGGATCATTAGCTTCACTAATAAAAGCAACTTCTAATGGGGCATCTCCTTGTCTAGGAATAGAAACAAAACTTGCAAAAGGAGCACTTATGTCTGATTCTGGAATAAAGTCTTCTCCAGAATCTCCTTTGCATGAAAAAGATGTTCCTAACAAAGTTGTTTCTTCTGGTTGTTTCATACCATCGTTATTATCATCTCTAAAAAAATCAACCCTATACCCACCATTAGCACAATTTTCTCCTGGATTTTCAGCATTAATTAAAGTAACTAAGCTTTTTCCTTCAATGCCTTGTATACCTTGAGATCCTTCTGGTCCCATTGGTCCTCGTTCACCTTGTGGGCCTTGTTGTCCAACTGGTCCCTGAGGACCAATTACTCCTTGATTACCAGTGCATGAATAAGCAGTACCAAGTAACATTGTTTCATTTGAGTCTTTTATTCCATTATTGTTATCATCTCTATAGAAATCAATTTTATAACCACCATTGGCACAATTTGTTCCGGGAGTTTCTAGTGTTACTTCTACAGCCACACTTTTTCCTTGGTGCCTTGGATTACCAACGCCTTGAATTACTGCACCATTTATTAAATAGAAATCATCATTTCCTAGGTTTAATTGATTAATTTGCTGTTCTAAATCATTAATATACCTTTGTTGCTGAACGTTTTGTTGTAAAGCATTAAGACCTAGTAAACCAAAAAGAGCATCTTTGGGTGAACATGCAGAACTAAACCCTAAAACAGAAGCTAATCCACTAATAGCTAATTTCTTAACAAAACCAACCTTAGTTCTCATTTTAAAAACCTTATTTCAGGTATTTATAAACTTAATTGACTCCTGTCAGTAGTGAATTTTGGCTTATATCTCGATAAGTTTTATAAACAATAAAATACTGAGATATAATATTAAGAGGTGATTTCATGGATTTTAAAAAAATTGGTTTTGGTGTTGCATTTCTTGCTTTGTCTTTTTTTCTTATACAATATGGTTTGACCAGGCCTTGTAATGTTGGTTCTATTACTCAGGTTCAGAATAATATAACTATTGAAGTTAAACAGCCAGTTAAGATGGATAGACTTATTTGTTTAAGTACAGACTTTGGTTCTTTGTTTCCTTTGTTAGCTGGTACAGCTGCAATCTTTCCTGCTATATCAGGTATATTTAGTGGTTTAACAGAAGAGAGAAGAAAGAAAAAATAAAAGAACTTTTTAAATAAGGTTGAGTAAAAAATGGAGTTTCTTCAATTTTCATTAATTTAAGGCAGAAATTAGACTATTTTAATAAGATTTATGAAAATGGAACTATAGATAAAAAACGATATGTTTATATATAACCTAGTAGGTTATATAACCTATAAAGTTATATAACCCTTGGAGAGAAATGTCACTGGGGAAACAAAGGTGAAAGAAGATAAATTGAGGAATATAGAAACTGATCATGATTGGTGGATTGATTAGGATTCAAGAATAATAACCAAGATAACAAAAGTAAACGATCCAAATTATCCAGTTGGTTTTAAAATTCGTTGTCAGTTTTTATGTTTCAAAAATAATAAATGGATAGAAGTGTTAAGGATTGATAATTCAATTCATGGTAAAGAAGGATACCTTCATATTCACAGATTTAATAAGGAAGAACCAGAAGAAATTCAGCTTAATATTCACGATATAGAAAAATTTGTGATGGAAGAAGGCATCAAATTAAAAAAATATTTATAATAAATGTAAGAGGTGGAATTCAAATGAACGTGGAGAATATAGAAATAAGAATAATAGAGGATAATCAAAGCTACTTGGAAGAAAGAAAAAAATTTCTAACAGATTTAGAATCAAATAAAATAAATTTAGAAAATAAAAAAACAATAGTTTTCACACCAAAAGTTTTTGCTAAGGTTTTCACACCAGAGAGAATAAGACTAATTAAAACACTACAAGAAAATAAAATAAAATCAATATCTCATTTAGCAGAAATCCTTAATAGAAGTTTTGAGGCAGTTGATAGAGATATAAAATACCTAGAAAGCATGAATTTATTAACTTTAATAAAAAAAGAGAAATCAAAAATTCCAATAATTGCAAAGAAGCTAAATTTTGTAATTTAAAGGAGATTATAAGAACGTAGTTCTTATCTAATTAAAATAAATAAACTTTTCAAAAATTTATTTTAGAATAAAGAATAAACAGCAGCTTTCAATCTGTTAAAAA
>CAYSNL010000055.1:2392-3700 GCA_964432435.1 Candidatus Woesearchaeota archaeon
CCTATAGAATCATAACCCAAAGTCATTTGTGCAATTGCCAGAGCATTTTTTCTTCCGAATTCATGAATTAATCTTTCAAAACCAACTTCGGCAACTATTTTTGATGATAATGCCGATTTGTAAAGACTGCTTTTTCCTTCTAATTTTTCCTGAATAAATCTTTTTTCATAATAATCTCCTGTTTCAGATATTCTTCTTTTGAGTTTAATACTTTTATCTTTTAAGAGAAGCCCTGCAAATTTTCTTAGTTGAGTGCTTGTTATCTCTGAGTCTGTATTAAGAATTCCATTACGAGGCTTGTCATATCTTGCTTTATAGAGACTTAAAGTTTCAATGTCAGCTATATATTCTAGGGCTTTAATTAAATCGTTAGTTGCTGTAATCCCCACTAGACCAGCTTTGTTTTGGATATATCTTCGAGTTTTTGTTTCATCATTAAAATATCTCAATATTTGGTTGTATAATGAATCATAAACATCTTTTGTTTTAGTTTGCCTAAAAACAGGTAGAGTTTGGTTAATGCTATCTAAAGGATTTACCCCACTTACTTTTTTTTCCAATGTTTGTGTAGGAATTACCATTTTTTAAAAGAATTTTGGTTTCTTTTTCCGGTATATATATCTTTTGCTTGTGTAAAAACTTAGTTTTTAGAGTCATTAAACCTATATTGTATAGTTTTATGCATCGTCGCTTAATTCGAGACTATTGACAAAGAAAACTTTATATATTTCACATTTAGATAAGTAATAATAAAGAGTTGATAGAAATGCCAGAAAAGTATATTGAAAATTTTTGGAGAGGTCGGAGTTCTGAGTGAGCACCAAAAAATGGTTATATTAAATTTAATTCTATTTTTAACTTTTTTATTTATTCTAACTAAAAGTGCGGATTATGCTATGCGTTATTCATCGAGATTGGCAAAAAGGTTTCATCTTTCTGAATTCATCGTTAGTTTCTTCATAGTCGCGATAATTTCCGCATTACCTGAATCAACGATCTCAATTTTTTCAGCAATTAAGGGCATACCTGAATTTGGTCTTGGAACTCTTCTTGGTTCGAATGTTGCAGATTTAACATTGGTATTTGGTGTAGTTGCGCTAATTTCAACTAAAGGGGTATCTGTAAAAAGTGAAATACTAAAAAAAGACTTTTTTTATCTTGCTTTATTGTTGTTTCCAGTGCTTTTGGGTTTAGATGGTCATTTCTCAAGAATCGAAGGCATATTATTAGTGATGGCTGGGTTGTCATTCTTTTTTTCATTGTCTATAGAGTCCAAGATGTTTAGAAAGAAATTTAGTAATTTAAAAA
>CAYSNL010000056.1:0-3672 GCA_964432435.1 Candidatus Woesearchaeota archaeon
TGTTTAATGTTCCAAGAGAAACAGGAGAATTATTAAATTTATTAGTTAAAATAAAGAAGCCTAAAAAAGTATTAGAAATTGGGACAAGTAATGGATATAGCACTATATGGCTAGCTGAGCCTGGTTTTCAGGTTATTTCTATAGAAGCAGATCCTAAAAAAACAATCTTAGCAAAAGAAAATTTCAAAAAGGCTGGTTTAAAAAATATCAAAATTTTACAAGGATTCGCTTTAGATGTTTTAAAAAACCAAAAAGAAAAATTTGATTTTGTTTTCATAGATGCGACGAAAAAAGAATATTTAGCTTATTTTAAATTATTAAAATTAAATAAAAACGCGATAGTAGTTGCTGATAATATAATTTCTCATAATATATTGGATTATCATAATTATGTTAATAAGAAGTATAAAAGTCAGTTAATCAAAATTGGTTCTGGTGTAGAGATAACTATAGCTGAATAACTCTACCTGATATATTTTTAATTCTTCTGAACCTCCATTCAGAGGAGTTTAAAATATAAAAAGCTTGTTTTTTGTGGATTATTAACCAAATTATTCTATATTCTTTAATATCGATAACTTTAAATAGGGATAAATAGTTGAGCCGTTTAATTAAAATTAGCATATTGCTAATTAAAGGAGGAATTTCCATGATAGACGAACTCGAAAAGATTTATATGTTAGACGATGAAGATGACTCTGATGATGATAGTGATGATGACGATGACTCTGATGATGATAGTGATGATGACGATGATTCCGAGGATGATGAAGAGTAGTTAGGTATTTTCCTATATAATAACAAAATGGAGGACCAAACGGGTTCTAAAAAATCTTAGGTTGTACCTATAGATTTTTAAATATTTTTTATAAAGTGGTCTTCTGGTAAAAGTTTGTGTTTGTATGTTTTAAATACCGGAAGACTTTCAGAATCTTCTATTATATCCTCAAATTTTTCTCTTATTAACATATAAAGATTCCTAAACTCTTCTTTTGTTTTGGTTTCCACAGTTAGTTCTAAATCCCAATCACCTATAAGTTTTCTTAATTCAATTATATTTGGTTCTAACTTGCAGAAAGTTTGAAGTTGTTGTTCTCTCTCTACAGAAATATTATGATATCTTAATAATATCTTGTTAACTAAAAAATCAATTTTCTGCACATTTAGTAAAGTTTTGAATCCTTTGATTATATCTAGTTTTTTCATATTTTTGATTCTAAGAACTACTGTTTTTGGATTTATCTCTAATTCATTAGCTATTAATACTGAACTTGTTTTAGAATTTTCATTTAAGTAAAATAATATATCTTTATCTAGTTCATCTATATTAATAATTTCTCTATCACCGCCGATAATGATATCTTCTTCTTTTTTATCTTCTATCAAATAAGCTCGAGGATAATAATGCGAAACTACGGATGTTGCAATATCATAATTCTTTAATTGTTTTGGATTTTGTGAAATTAAAGCTTTAAATTGTTTGTTAAATTGGGATGGATTTCTATTTGAGAAAACAGTTAAAAGGTCATATCTACCACCACATTCAACTATTTCTGTAACATTACCGGTTTTAGATATATTTTTTATCAAATCTAGAAATTTTTCTTGGCTTAAATAATTTATCTTAAAGAAGACCCTAAAGTTAAGATAGCCAAATTTTGCATAATCAATTAATGAATAAAAACTTAAGATAATTTCATCCTCCATATAACGTTTAATTTTGTGACTTATTAATTGCTGGCTTAATCTTATTTTTTTTCCGATTTGAGAAAGAGGCATTCTAGCATCTAAATCTAACATCGAAAGAAGTTTTAGATCCTTGATTTTGTTTTTCATTTTTTTGTAATAAAGTATTCTTGTTTAAAAATCTTTCCTTTTCTACAAATTTTTAATTAGGAATATTATAATATCAGTAGTAATAAGATATTGTTATGACACATTATTCAAAGACAGAGGAAACATATCTTCACGATACTGCTGTTCTTAGAGAAAAAGGAGAATATGGATTATCAAGAGATGTATTTTCTGCACTTCAAGAAGTAAGAGATACTCTTGCCAATAAACCTAGAAATTTTTTATCAAGACTTTATGATCGTTTAGCTGGTCCAAGGTCAAATTTTCCACCATATTTTGTTATATTAAATTATAACCCCAATAATCCTACACATCAAATGTATGTTTTACCTAATCAAGATAGAAATCCTATGAGGGGTCGAGAGTTTAACAATCTTGATTTAAAACAGAGAATTAATTTGGGTTATGAAAAAGAGACTTTTTTATTAGACGATGAAGGTAGAATCATGGATGTTGCACCCGGAATTGGTGTACCTGGGTTTAATGGTAATCCAAATAAGAATGGTATTGAGGTTTCAAATTGTCTTGATGGAATTTCTGTATATACTATGGATCGTGAAAATGGTGTTATAAGCAGATATCAAAATGGTAGATTAGTTTTTTCAACATCGCCGGAAGAACTTAGGAGAGTAAAAGATAGTATGCCCCTTCAAGATGTCAAGGCGATAACGCCTAGCATGGAACATCCTAGCGATATGCAATCAAAACTCAGATATGAACCTTTAGAGGCAAATAGATTAGAATTTATTTTGGATTGTGTCTAAAAAATTCTTTTCATTGAATGTTTCTGTTTCATACACATATATTTCTGTGCTTGGGTGTTGCCAAGCATCTTTATCAAGTTTAGCTTTTTGACAGATTAATTGTAAAAACTGTACTTTGTCAGAAACCTTTTTCCATTCTTGTGGTAATAATGTTCCTATACGAATACCTTGTGCTACAATAACACCCTGTATACCTTTGTTGATCTGATTTAAAAGATCAATTTCAGATTCATAGGATAATTTTTTAAGTTTTGTAATAACGGAGATCTCTATTTCAGTATTTTTCAAATCTTCAGGCATCAGAGGAGGAAATCTTGGATCTTCAAAGGCAGCTACCTTTACATTTTCAATAACATCCATAAATAACTCTTGGTGCTCAAATAAAGTGCCTATTGAACCTTTTGTTTTACCATTAACGTTTAACGTAATAAAGCTTGCTCCTTTGTTTCTGAGTTCTTCTGGAATATTTTCTAAATTTGATTCCTTTTCTTCAAGTGTATCATCTAATGCTTTTCTAGCTAATCTAAGCAAAAACTGTTTGTTTTCCTCTGAAACCATAATGAAAGATTTAAAGAAAAGGTATTTAAATATATTTAGTTTATTTATTATTAATGAATAATAAGAAACTTGGAATAGTTATTTTGTCAATTGGGATTGTTATAACTGTACTATTAGTTAGTCTAATAGGAAAATATAATCAAGCCATAATAGATGAAGGTTGTTTTCCTTCTGAAAATTGTAAAAAAATAGAATCTTCACTTTCGATATCACATCTAGCTTTTGGTGTAATGGGTTTTGTTATTTCTTTGGGTTTTTATTTACTATTTTTTTCTAAAAGCGAAGAAGCCTTACTTAAAAGCCTTAATGAAGAAAAACAAACTAGAAATAAAGAAGACAGATTTAATATATTATTAAAAGCATTAGATCCATTTGAGCAAAGAATTTTAAAGGTTATTAAAGAACAGGATGGAATTACTCAAAATACCCTGAGATTAAAAGCTGATCTTTCAAAAGCAAAGACTAGTTATGTAGTTAATGATCTTGAAGATAAAGG
>CAYSNL010000057.1:0-3661 GCA_964432435.1 Candidatus Woesearchaeota archaeon
CTTGCACCAAAATTTTGGGATTCCATGTCGCGTGTGTGGATGGGCTCGAAAGTATCTTTGGGGGTTTAGGGTGTTCGGCAAAATTTTCACTTATCTTTCCAATAGCCACTTCCATGCAGGGATTATTGAAATTTCCTTGCCATTATATGTTTGCTTTTTTTCTTGTTCTCTAGAAATAACAAAACCCTTCTTGATATTAAATAAATCCATAAATCTAAGCAAGCCCCTGATATCTTTTATTTCTCCATATTTAACTTCTACAGGAATGATTTTTCCTTCATCCAAAACAATATCAACCTCGTTTTTATAAGCATCTCTCCAGAAAAAATTAGCTCCTGTCTGTAAGACTATCGTATTCTCAAATATTTTTGGTTTGACATCTTCATTTCCATATATAAATCCTAAAGCAGGGATAGTGGGATAATATTTTTTCAATTTCTTTGCAGTTTTTCTTTGATTTTTTGAGAAGTTAAATATCTTTTTTATTAAAAATGAATTTTCAAGATAGCCAATATATAAAGAAACAACCCTTCTAGACAATCCAACTTCAGAGGCAAGTTTGTTTATTTCTATTATCTGGCCTGGACTGCCAGATATAATTTTAAATATAGACTCCAAAATAGAAACATCTCTTATAGGAAATATGAGGGGTATATCTCTAAAAAGCACTTTTTCAACGACAGTCTCTTTTATATAGGTCTTAATAAAATCCTTGTCTTTCATATCCACTAATTCTGGAAAACCTCCTGAAACTATAAAATCCTCAAAAGCTTTTGACAATTCTTTTTCATATAATCCTATTGGTTTAAAATTTAGACCCTTAAACGATAAGAATTCCCTAAATGATAAGGATTCAATTTTAAATTCAAACATTCTTCCTGCCAAACTTTCTTTAGATTTTTTTCTGATGAAAAGAGATTCTGAACCAGATAGGATTATCTTTAAATTAGCATGCAGGTCATATAATCTTTTTACTTGTTCTTCCCAATTATTTACTTTCTGAATTTCATCAAATAAGAAAAGATACTTAGAGTCTCCTATATTCTTCTCATATTCTTTGAAGTATACTTCAACTAATTCAGAGATATCTAAATCTCTAAAATTATCAAAGATAAAATAAACAATATTATCGGGGGCAAATCCAGAGTCAATTTTTTCTTTTACTATTTTTAACATTATTGTTGTTTTTCCAACTCTTCTTAATCCTGTCAAAGCTATTATCTGTTTTGCTTCTACATACTTTTGTAATTTCTTATATATCTCTCTATCTTTGTAATTTATTTCTAGTTTTTGTCTCCACCAAGGATTTGAGTCAAAAAGTGCTTTTTTTATCTTTTCTTTTTGCGCCATCTCATAGTTCCATATATTCTATTTTATGTAACTTTAACATTACTCATATTTATAAACCTTTCTATCTCTCATGTAACTTATAATTTCTGCCATTTTGACTTATCAAAAAATCCTTGCGTTTTACTGCAGCTTAAAAGCCGCAGTTTGTTTGGATTTTTGGACACCAAGAATTCTTACAATTAAATTCTTGGGTGTGCTCAAGAATCTATGATTCTTGATATGCTCAAAGTGCCCACGCACTAAAGTGCGTGGTTTGTCAAACACTTTGACATCATTAAATCTATTTTATGAAAACTATACTTTTCATATATTTATAAATCTCTTGGTCAATTTAGGGGTGGGTGGTCGGGGGCTACAAATTCCAAATTAATTACAGATAATCTGCTGTTGGGAGATTTTTGCGTTAGCAAAAACACGAGCTGACTTTCAAAAAGTCCTCGTGAGTAAAAAATTATTTTTGGGTGGGGGAGGAGGTGGAAGCTCCGCAATTAAATAGGAAAAATTATCGTGCTATTTTGAGAAGTTTAGAGTTGGGCGATTATCTTATTAATTATAAAGTGGTAACTCAACCGAAAGATTTATAAAAATTGGCAAATTATACTATTTTATGAAAGCAATAAAAAAAGCACTGGGAATTGGAGCAATAGTTTTAGCTTTAGCTGGATGCGGAGAAAGCGACAATTCTAAAAAATCAGTGCGAAATCATCCTGTTTATTCTTCACACGGAATGGATTTAGTAATGCGGGGAGCGTCTTCTTGGGAGATTAAAGAAGATTGGCAAGTGAAAAGAGAAGGAGAATGGAACACAAGAAATTATGAGTTTCTAAGATGCGACCGAAACAAAGATGGAATGCTAACTGGTGAAGAAGAAACAGAGTATCGTGCTTTGCCAATTTTTAATTACAGATTCAGATAAAACTTTCGGTTTTCTAAAGCCCGACTCTAAGAAAAATTTGGGCGAAGCCTTTTACTCTTTGTTATATGAAGTGCGAAACATTTCATTTCTGTTTTGTTTGGTCGGGTAAAAGAAGTTTTTTATAATATTCTCACGATAATTTTTTAGTATCTGGGTGGGAAGAAAGATAATTTTTTATTTCCCCGAGCCGAAGAATGAGGCGAGTGGTGTAAATCCCAACATAATCATATCAGAAATAATGTTCTGATATGATGCTAAAAGAGCATACAAACGGAAGTTATATATAGAAGTTAGCCCTTAATAATAAATGAATGAATTGCTTGACAAACTGAAAAGAGAGCTTGAAATAAGGAATTTTTCAAGAAAAACTATAAAATCTTATACGTTTGCTGTAGAAAGATATCTTCAATACGCTTCGGGTAAATTAAATGAAGATAGCTTAAAGAACTATATTCAAATGCTTATTAAAAGGCAAAATCCTTCAACTGTCTCGGCAAATCTTAGTGCGGTAGAGTTCTTTTTTGATAAAGTCCTCAATCATAAAATAAAATTGTCCCATCCAAAAAGAAATAAGCACATCCCTAATATATTAACACAGGAAGAAATTAAAAGAATGATAAATGTTACTTCAAATATAAAGCACAAGCTCATCATTAAACTTCTCTATGGCTGTGGATTAAGAGTTTCTGAATTAATAAACTTAAAAAAAGAAGATATTAATTTTAATGAGGATCTGATAAAAATAAATCTCTCAAAAGGAAGAAAAGACAGATTTGTTAAAATACCTAACTCTATAAAAAATGAATTGGCAAGTTACATAAATCTCACAAATTCAGATATCTTATTTGAATCTGCAAATGGCGGAAAACTTACAACAAAAACAATACAGCTATTAGTAAAAAATTCTGCCAGAAAAGCAAATATAAAAAAACACGTTCATCCTCACACATTAAGGCATAGTTTTGCAACGCATCTATTAGAGCAAGGCACTGATTTAAGAATCATACAAAAATTACTTGGGCATTCAGACATAAAAACAACCCAAATCTATCTCTCTGTTTCACAACAATCTATAAAAAATATAAAAAGCCCTTTAGACTCTATCAAAAATACCTAAAATGGCAAGAACACTTAAAGGAGACTACATTCCCCTAAGCAAAGATGATGTAAGATTCGCAGTAGAAGTTCCTGAAAAAAAGATGAAAGAAATTGTCAAGATAGAAAAAAAAGGCGGGATTAAAGTGCTGAGCCAAGCGAAAGAAAAAAAAGAAAAATCTCTTGTAAAAGATAGATATATTCTGATAATAACAGAAAAGCCGCAAGCAGCATTAAAGATAGCTAATGCATTGGGCTCGCCAAAAAATTACATGATAGATGGTGTCCCGTATTATGAAG
>CAYSNL010000058.1:0-3323 GCA_964432435.1 Candidatus Woesearchaeota archaeon
TAGAAGCAGAACATATAAGTAAAGTTATGGACAAAACAGGATCTAGGCTAAGTTTAGCTTTTGATATTTCAGGAATAGCTTTAATAGTCATTGCTATTGCTATTGTTATTGTAAAACTTGCTAATCAACCACTTGTTGAGATCCTCGCAGGGGTTTTAGCAACTCTTGGTTTTGGATTAATAGCAGGAGCAAAATATGTCTGAAATAATAAGTGTTCAATCTTGGATTTTAATCCTAGAAACAATAATATTACTTATTTCCTCAAAAAAGAAGGTATTATTCTATTTTTTATTAGCACTCTTTAGTATTCTTATTTTTTATTTTTTATAATTTACTTAAAGCTTTTTTAATCGGAATCTGTTCAACTAAGACTAATTTTTTAACTTTACTAGAGATTTCCTCATTATGAATCTCGTTGTCAATCTTATTAAACAATCCCTTAAAACTTTTATAAGCAAACAAAGCAGAAGCTAGAGCGTCCATTTCATGCTTATTTTTTAATTTTAAATTTTTATTCTTCAAGTATTCTTTAGTTATTCTTTTTTTCTGAATATACAGTAAATCTTTTTCAGGGACAATAATCTTAGCATTTACCTTAGCAGCAAATTTTTCAATAAATTTAGGACTATTTCTAACATCAGTTCCAACTATAATAACCTTACCTTTATTACATACCTTTTTTATTGCCTGATCCAAACCACCTTTAAAAGAACTAACTTCCAATAAACAGCCATTCAAATCTATAATGGCATAACCAACCGTTGAACCTGGATCCAAGCCCGTTATTAAAAATTCCATCTATAAATTAATAAAAACCTAGGAATTTATTAACTTTTCTGCAATTATAATTGCTATACTACCAGATATAGCTAATTGTACTAAGGGTGATAAACCAATACCGAAAAGGGTAGGCATAAGTTCAGTATAAATCCATCTTCCTAAAATTAATGCCCTTATTTCTATAATTAAAGAAATAAAAATAGCCAATACCGCGAATAGAAATATTCTTTTTTTCTTACTCCAATAAAATTCCTTAAATATAACAGCAAATAATAAGTAAGCAAGAACAATAACTAAAGTATCAATAAAAGAAGCATATAACATTAATGAATAAACAGATTGAAAACCAAGTGTATTTGATGAATAAAGAGAAAAATGTAAATTTTCCCAGATATAATTAATAACAAAAGATATAAAAATTAGATAAATAACAAATATTTTTTTACTCATAATCCTTTGAAATTCAATCAAATTTATATAATTTATCTTTCAAAACATTTAAATAAAATAGTTAAATCAGATTGTATATGACAGAAGCACTTTATTTAAAAGATCATTATAAGAAGGAATTTGAAGCAATAGTTACTAAAGCAGAAGGTAACTTTATTGTTTTAGATAAAACTTATTTCTATCCGTCAAGCGGTGGACAGGCACATGATACTGGAAAATTAATTCATGAAAATAAAGAATACAAAGTACTATTTGTTAAAAAACTAAACCAAGACATATCTCACGAAATTGATAAACCAGGACTTAAAACAGGGGATAAGATTAAAGGCGTTATAGATTGGGACAGAAGATACCAATTAATGAAAGCACATACATCAGCACATATTGTTTCAGAAATCATACATAAAAATACAGGAGCATTAATAACAGGAAACCAATTAGATTTAGATAAGATAAGGATAGATTTTTCTTTAGACAATTTTGATAGAGAAAAATTCAAAGGATATATAGAACAGGCAAATGCCATAATCAACCGAGATCTGCCTATAACCTTTTCGTTTACTACAAGAGAAGATGCAATGAAAATACCACAAATATCAAAACTAGCTAAGGGTTTACCAGATTTCATAGAAAATATAAGATTAGTAAAAATAGGTAATTTTGACATACAAGCAGACGGCGGTACACATATAAAATCAACTAAAGAAATAGGAACATTAGAATTTATAAATGCAGAAAATAAAGGAAAGAATAATAGGAGACTTTATTATCAAATAAAAAATGACTAAGAAAGAAGAACAAGGACTAACTGTAAAAAAATCTGAAGATTTCTCAGAGTGGTATACTCAAGTAATTCAAAAAGCAGAATTAGCAGATTACGCACCAATAAAGGGCTTCATGATCATCAGGCCTAATGCATACTCTATATGGGAAATAATTCAAGAACATTTTAATAAAGTCTTAGAAAAAAGAAAAGTTCCTAATGCTTATTTCCCTTTATTAATCCCAGAATCATTTTTCAAAAGAGAAGCACAACATGCAGAAGGTTTTGCACCAGAATTAGCATATATTGAAAAAACTGATGAGGAAGACAGATTAGCAATAAGGCCAACATCAGAAACAATAATGTATGATTCTTATTCAAAATGGATCCGCTCTCATAGAGATTTGCCATTTAGACTAAATCAATGGGCTAATATCATAAGGTGGGAAGTAAAAATGACAAAGCCATTTATAAGAACCAGGGAATTTTTGTGGCAAGAAGGACATTGTGTTTATGAAACAGAAGAAGAATGTGATAAAGAAGCTCTCGCCTTTTTATCAGAGTACGAAAAATTATGTAAAGAACTGCTGGCCATTCCAGTAATTACTGGTAAAAAAACAGAGAAGGAGAAATTCGCAGGCGCTAAAACAACTTATACAATAGAAGCATTAATGCAAGATGGTAAAGCATTGCAAATGGGTACATCACATAACCTAGGTCAAGGCTTTGCAAAATCGTTTAATATTTCTTATTTAGGTAAAGACGAAAAACAACACACACCATGGCAAAATTCATGGGGATTTTCAACAAGATTAATCGGAGCTTTAGTCATGACACATGGTGATGATAAAGGTTTGATTTTGCCTCCAAATGTTGCCAAGATAAAAGTAGTAATAGTTCCTATTTTGTTTAATGACACAAAAGATATTGTTTTGAAGGAAGCTAAAAAAATAAACTCCATATTAAAGGACTCATATTTAGATGATAGAACTGAATATACCCCCGGTTGGAAATATAATGAATGGGAGTTAAAGGGCATTCCAATTAGAATTGAAATAGGCCCTAAAGATATTAAGAAAAAAGAAATTATATTAGTTAGGCGTGATACCAATAAAAAACAAACAGTAAAAATCTCAAAACTAAAAGAGGATATTCCTAAAATTTTAAAAGAAATACAAGAAAACCTGTATAAAAAAGCAAAAATCTTTTTAGATAAAAGTACTATTGAAGTGAAAAATATGAATGAATTAATGTCTGGAATAAGACAAAGAAAATTAGTAAAAGCTTATTTTTGTGGTTCTGTAGAATGTGAAGACTTGATAAAAGACAA
>CAYSNL010000059.1:0-3194 GCA_964432435.1 Candidatus Woesearchaeota archaeon
TCTCCTATCATCCTTTTTCTTTCCGAGGTTTCTTTTTTTAAAAGAAAGCTCTTTTATGCGGCAATTTTCTTAACTTTTTTAATCTTATCTTTTAAATTTAATTTTTTCAATAATTCTTTATACCTATTTCTTATAGTAACTTCTGTAACACCAGCAATATCAGCAACTTCTCTTTGGGTTTTTTTCTCATTGTTTATTAAAGCAGCAACATACAAACTAGCAGCGGCTATTCCAGTAGGACCTCTACCAGAAGTTAATTCAGAATCCTCAGCCATTTCTAAGATTTCAACAGCTTTACTCTGGGTTTCAGGTGTTAATTTTAAAGCACTAGCAAACCTTGGTATATAATCTATAGGATTGCTAGGTAATATCCTAATTCCTAGTTCCCTTGTAACAAATCTATAAGTTCTACCAATTTCTTTTTTATCAATTCCAGAAGCTTCACTTAATTCATCTAATGTTCTGGGAACTTCATGTCTTCTACAAGCAGCGTATAATGCACCTGCTACTACTGACTCCATTGATCTTCCTCTAACTAATCCTCTCTGGACAGCCATAGTATAGATTCTAGAAGCTTCTTCTTCAACAGATTTAGGTAACTTCAAGTAGCTAGCAACTCTTTTTAATTCAGCAAGCGCAAGTTTTAAATTTCTTTCAATAGCAGTACTTATTCTGTATTGCCATTTTCTTAATCTAAAGAATTTATTTCTTCCTTTTCCACTTAATTTAAAAATATCTCCTTTTTGTCCTACATCTGTGCCTAATCCACGATCAAATTTAGTATTATGTAAAAATATTCCGCCTCTCCCACCAACAAAATTCTCATAACCAGGAACAGTTAAATCATAAGCGTATCTAGTGGTTGGTTTTATTTTTTTTATTTGCTTAATCCTTAAATATAAAAATGGAGCCTGAGCTATTTTCAATAATCTTTTATCATTAAATTTATTAGCAATTCTTATTCCTAATTCCCTTTCTATTCTTTTCCTTTTTCTAGATTTCCACTCTTTTCTGTATTCAAATGGAGCAGGTATAAAATTCTCAATAGCACTCTTACCTAGATTTTTTAAAGGTTTTTCATCTAAAAATCCAAATTCAAATGCAGTATCTGGATTCTTGATATAGGCTCTCCTTGAAATAGTATCCTTTACAAATTGTCCAGTTTTCTCCATTATTCTTCCTTTAATATTAGCTTCCTGATAATTTACATGAATTCCTAACTGAGAATACAAAACGATAAAATCATTAGTTAATTGCTCACTAACTGAATTTGTAGAAATACAAACTTCTGGTCTAAGCTCTGGATGTTCAGTTACCACTATACTTCCGTCACCTTTGAGATAATTAAGTATATATTCCTTCTTTAATTCAAGTGAAACAGAATAGATTAACCCAGGGATTCTTTTCAAATGTGCATTACTTCCAGTTTTTAAAACATCTTTAAATAAGATACTCAAAAGTTTACTATGAAAATCTATTTGGACAGCTGAAGTTTCTTTTTGGTAAAGATTATAACTAGTTCCAAAAATATTATTCATAATTGAAATTACCTCATTTATATATTTAGTTTCATGATTACCAAATGAGAAAACCAATCCATTTTCCCTTACAGTTCCTTCTGCAGTAAAAAATCCGAGCAATTTAACTAAATCTTCATTAACATTAATTTTTAAAGGCAGTTTTGATCTTCCACTATAAATTCCTATCTTACAATTTTCTAAATTATAATTATAAATATTTATTTCTCTAGAAAATTCATTTAAAACCCACAAAGGTAATGTTTTGTGTCTTTTCCAATTTTTAATTTTTCCTTTTAAAATTATATTCTCTTTCTCTAAAACTTTTAACTTATTAAATAACTCATTATCTGAAAAATTTCTTAGATATAATAAAGGATATTTTTTTGCTAAGATTATAAATTCATCTAAAAAATTAATTTCTTTGATCTCATTAACTAAGGGGATTTCTTTTGGTGCAACAATAAACTGTTCTTCTTTTAATTCATCTACTCTAATAGGAATAATCTCTTTATTTTTCACTGTAAAAACACTATGACCTCCTGTTACTTTTACTTTTTTTCCTGTTTCTAATAAGAGTTCATAGACCTCTTCTACAGGATGTCTGGATACTTCACTAATTTTTCTAAATTTAATTTCATAATTTTTATCAAAGGCAACACATTCTACATCTTCAACAGGAACATATTCTATTGTACCATCTTTTTTCAAAAAACTATTTCTTTCAGAAATTAAATCATCAACAAATTTACCTATTTTTACAATTTGTATTTTATTATCTTTCTTTATAACTATAGGTTCATCATATGAGACAGAGTAGGTCATAGGAGCACCAGTTCTTCTTTTCTTATCAGCTTGATCAGAATCAAATTCTCTCCATTCCTGACCAAAATCAACCATTTTTTCTTCAATTACTAAACCACAATCTCTACAAATAACTTCACCTTTTTCTTTATTAAGAATTAAATTAATGCTACCACATTCTGGGCATTTCTTGATATAAGTTGGCATATTCCCCCCACAATAAATACCTATACACGACTACAATAAAATTTATAAATAAGATGAATAATTCATATATAAATGTTTCTATTTTATTTTTTTAACTTAATAGTGACAAATTTTTATAAGAAAAATATTTTTATTTTTCAATCAAAATAGCATTTATAGCCCCTTCTTGACCTGGTCTTGAAGTTATCCTTGCATTACCCTTATCAGTTCTTATAATACTACCTTTAGTCATTATGTTTCTCCTAATAAAGTTCCTATCACTAGGACTATCAATCACGGTTTCAATCTTACCTTTAATATATTTCTTTGATTTAGGATCATAAAGGTTCACAATATTGATTTGTAATAAACCATATTTTAATTCGCCAGATCTTATTCTTACTTTTCTTTTTCTTAAATCTCCTATTGTAGTTAAACTAGGTAAATCTCCTCTATTCTTGATTTTTTTTCTAGGATTCCTATATCTACCACCTGTAGTTTTTCTTCTTGATCTAAATTGTGAAATTGCCATATCATAAATTCAAAAAAAATGCTTTAAATACTTTTCTAAAAAATTTAAATACGATAATAAAAAGCTTTATAAACTGTTATAAATCAATCTAAACTAGTTAAGGGGGTTTTAGTGATGGAATCAGACAGACCATTAGATGCTTTAAATGCTTCTAG
>CAYSNL010000060.1:0-3193 GCA_964432435.1 Candidatus Woesearchaeota archaeon
AATGAAATAAATCTGCAGCAACAGTAGTATACACTACTTTCTTTATGTCCTGCTTTTTGCTGACCATACCCTACCCCCTATTTTTTTGTATAAATTGGGTTTATAAATCTTTATATATGATTGAATTTAAACAATTACTATGGCCCCAAACAAGAAGATAAGTACAGAGTTAAAGATAATACTTGCTGGAGCGGGTATTGCATTATTTGGATCTGTGATAAACAGACTGTTAAATTATGCATTAAGAATTATAATTGCCCGTGGTTTGGGTGTTGAAGAATATGGTCTTTTTACTATTGCTGTTATGGTGATGAGAGCTTTTGTTGCTTTTTCAGCTTTAGGATTAACTGAGGGCATTATAAGATATGTATCTTACTATAGGGGTTTGAATGATGAAAAGAAGATTAAAGGCACTATTGTTTCTTCATTTATTATTACCTTTCTTTCTAGTCTCATAATTACTGCCATATTATTTTTTAGTTCTAATTATATTGCAACACATTGGTTTAATAGTGAAGAATTGACACCATTACTTAAGATATTTGTATTAATGATTCCAATTGGGGTATTGTGCGCTAATATTTCTAGTTTATACTTAGCTTATGAAAAAATAAAATATAATTTTTGGTTGGTAGATTTTTCATCACAAAGTCTTAGGGTTTTAACAATAGGCTTGGCAATATTATTTGGATTCGGGATTTTAGGCGTTGGTTATGCTTACCTTATAAGTTTTTTAATAATTTTTGTTGTTATGTTTTTAATTTCGGAATATAAAGTATTCCCATTAATAAGAAATAGTATAAAATCTGAATTTGAAATAAAAGAGTTGTTTAGTTATTCTTGGCCTCTTATTTTTGTAGGTATATTGGGTTATGTGATGGGGTGGACTGATACTTTTATGATTGCCAAATTAATGGATATAAGAAATGTAGGCCTTTATAATGCTGCATTACCTTTAGCTAATCTTCTAACCTTAATTCCTTTAATGTTTGTTCCTTTGTTTCTTCCTTTAATAACTAAAAATTTTGCAAAGAAAAAAATGTTCTTAGTTGATGCTTTAACAAGACATGTTGGCAAATGGAGTTTTTTAATTGATTTTCCTATATTACTTTTAATGTTATTATTCCCAGGAATTTTCATAAATTTATTTTTTGGTAAGGAGTATTTAAGTGCCACTTCTTCTTTAATATTCTTATCTGTTGGTTTTTTTCTATTTTCTTTGTCACAACCCTCAATGCAATTATTAAGAATGATCAAGAAAACCAAGTTATATCTAATTAACCTTATTATAGTCATTCCGCTTAATATAATTTTAAATTTATTACTTATCCCTATATATGGGATTACTGGTGCTGCTATAGCTACGGCAATAGCTTATTTTATTTATAGTGCATTATTCATTGGGGAAGGATATTATTATTTAAAATTGGTTCCTGTGTCTCTTAATTTTTGGAAACCAATTTTGGCTGGTGTAATAACTTTAACTATAACCATATTTTTAAGAAATTTAATTAAGCCTAAATTTTACTTGATTTTTTTATTTGGATTAGGCTTTTTTATTATTTATCTTGTTTTATTATTACTATTTAAAGCATTTGACAAATATGATAAAATGCTTATAGAATTTTTGAAAATAAAATTTTTAAAAAAAGAACAGAAAGTTATTTAAACTGTTATTTTAATAATTTTTTTACGGTGAGATGATTGGTAACTGTAAAAGAATTAAGAGAAACAACCTTGCATGCTGATGAGGATAGGGCATATTTAAGTTTTAAGATAATTAGATGGTTTGGATTATATTTAGCTAAGATATTAATACCTTTGCCTATAACACCTACGCAAGTTACATTAATGGGGCTATTTGTTGGTCTTGTTGGAATACCATTTTTATTCTTTGGTAATTATTGGTATTCTTTAATTGGTATTATGGCTTATCATTTTCATTGGATCATAGATGCAACTGACGGTGTTATTGCTAGATATAAAAAACAGGGTTCTGTCTCTGGCGGTTTTATGGATTCTATATGTCATAGAATAATGCAACCTTTGTTATTAGTCGGGATGGCTATTGGTGGTTATTTTAAGTATGATAGTATGGTAGACGTTTTTGGAATCTTTAGTTTTAATAAAATATGGTTCTTATGGGCTGGATTCTCTGCATCAATATTTTTCTTATTACATTATTTGGTGGATATGAAAAAATATGAGGTTATTTTAATGGAAACAAAATTGTCTGATAAAAAGACTTTAGAATTATTAAGAGGTGGACTGCATGGATATGAAACAAGGAAAGGAATTAAATCTATGTTGTTTAATTTTTTAAGATTAAATCCTTTTATGGTATTATTCTTTGCTGCTATTTTTAATTTTTTACATTGGTTACTCCTTTTTTATGCTGTAGTTTATCCTTTGTTATTTATTAAGGCAGTTATGAATAAGTATAATTATTTTAAAAATATCTAGTAGTGTTAAGAAAAGCTTATAAAGTTCTATTTTAAGTTTAGGAGCTGATAACTATGAAGGTGAATTTTGTGGATATTGGGAGGCAAACAGCTTCTATTAGAGAGGAAATTAACAAAGCAATAGCTAAAATAATAGATACTTCTGGATTTATTTTGGGAGAGGAAGTTGAATTATTTGAGGAGGAATTTGCTAATTATTGTGGTGTTAAATATGCTGTAGGTGTTGATAATGGAACTAGTGCTTTAGAACTAAGCTTGAGGGTATTTGGTATTGGTAAAGGTGATGAAGTTATAACACAGGCTAATACTTTTATTGCTACTGCCACCAGCATTACTGCTGCCGGTGCTAAGCCTGTTTTGGTTGATATAAATTCTGAGAATTATCATTTGGATATAGAAAAAATTGAAAGTAAAATAACTAGTAACACAAGAGCAATTATTCCTGTTCATTTATACGGAAATCCTGTTGATATGGATGCGATTAAAGAAATTGCTGAAAAATATGATTTGAGGATTATTGAAGATTCTTGTCAAAGCCATGGAGCAAAATTTAAAGGAAAAAGAGTTGGGAGTTTTGGTGATTTTGGTTGTTTTAGTTTTTATCCTGGAAAAAATTTAGGCAGTTTTGGTGATGGTGGCATAGTTGTTTCTAATAATGAAGTGTTAATTAATAAGATTAAAATGATGAGAAACTATGGGCAAAGTAAAAAATACCATCACGATGTTTTTCC
>CAYSNL010000061.1:0-3170 GCA_964432435.1 Candidatus Woesearchaeota archaeon
ATTAGTGGTGGGGTTGTTAATTATCAAGGAAGTTCTGATAAAGGGCTAGAATTAAAACAATTAACAGATCAATTAACTAATTTAAACAGTGATTTTAAATCTGCTAGTCCTCAGACTAAAATATTAGTAAAAAATAACCTAGCTCAAGTAACAAAACAAAGAAAAGAATTAATGTTAGAATTAATTGAGAAAGATCCTAAAGCTGTTTTAAAAAATGCTTTGAAACAAGAAGTAATAGATCCTATGCCTGATGATATTAAGAAAAATTTAGAAAAAAGAGTTAGCAAAGAAGGAGTTTTAGAGGTTTTAATTGAAGATGATTTTGAGAATAATAGAAGTAAAACTTATTATTACTTGAATGAAAATGGTAAAAGAAGTTCTTTGCATTTTGCTGACCAAGAACCCTTTGGATTAATTTCAGGAACAAAAGTTAAGTTAAGTGGTTTACAAATTGATGATAAAATAGCCTTATATAAAAATCCGATAGATGAATGGCATACTTTAGAGGTTTTGTCTACTCCTTCCTATGAAGTACTAGGAGAAAAGAAATTTGCAGTTGTTCTTGTTAATTTTATTGAAGACCCATATCAGCCTATAACTAGTGATGACGCTAGAAGTTTTATACTTAATGATGAAAATTCTGCAAATGCTTATTATAAAGAAGTTTCTTATAACAGGCTGTGGCTTTCTGCCGATATTTACGGTTGGTATCATGTTGTATTTCAGGGAACTGATTGCAGGGCTTTTTTTGATGAGGTCATAGAGGCAGCTGATAATGATATTGATTTTACTCTTTATGATGGAATAGTAGTTTTAGTTGCAAATCCTCGCTCTGGTAGTAGTCCTAGTTGTACTGGTATTGGGGGGATAGGACTCTGGCATGAGTATACTGCAGATGGAGAAGTATGGTTGTATGGAAGTATTGATGCTATAGGAGATTTTGGCACGGATCCTGCTTCTCGCAAAATCGCATCTGATTTATTAAAAAACGAGATTATTCATGAAATGGGGCATAGTTTTGGTTTTCTGCATGCTAATGCTTATGAATGTGGGTCAGTTTCCATAGGCTCAATGCCTCCATGTTCTCTGATTGAGTATGGAGATGAGTATGATGCAATGGGCAGTAGTATTACAGTTGTTGCATCCGATCAAGATTATACGATTACTGAAATTACTCAAGGACATATTAATAGTATTAATAAAGAAAAAATAGGCTGGTTTGATGAAGATAATATCATGGAGGTAAGCGAGAGTGGTAGCTACAAATTAAAACCATTAGAAATTATTACTAATGATATTCAACTTTTAAAAATCCCTATGGCAACACAAATCCCGATACAATCCCCAGGTTGGGGAACTAACGGATTTTATTTAGAATATAGACAACCAAGGGGATTTGATAGTTTTCTTTCTGCCCAGACCACTAGAGGAAAGTACGTTTATAAGGGTATACAGTTAAGATTTGCTTTTGAGTACTATAATAATCACGATTTACCAAGAAGTCAATTGATTGATACAACTCCCTCCAGTAATGATTTATCAGATATTTCAGATGCTGCACTCACTATCGGCAAAACATTCTACGACCCATACAATCAAATTTCAATAACACCAACAAGATTAACAGAAGATGGAGGAATTGAAGTTGAAATTGATTTTAATAGGTTTGAGATTAAAGGGCAAAATAACGAGAATGTTGCGTATTTTGATATGTTAGGAAACATCGTCTTAAAAGGAACTTGCCAAGTCCAATCAAATTGTAATGCTCCTGTAGATTCTTTCATATTAAAAAATGCTAATAATGAAGTTGTTTCTTATATTGATAGTCAAGGTAATCTATGTATAGAGACAGGAGATTGTTTATCAAGCGCAAGTTGTACTCAAACTACAAATGATGAATTTATAGTACAAGATGAAACTGGAAAAACAGTTAGTAAAATAGATTTAACAAATGGAGATTTATGTTATACTGGAAGGTTAACTGAAAATGGAAATATATAAACTTTTTAATATGGATAAAAAAGGATCAGAGCATGTTGATTGGATGGTAAGCATGGGTATTTTTTTAGTTGCATTGATCACGATATTTTTATTGCTTAAGCCCGGAGTACAAAAAGAACATAATGAAACTATTTTGCTTAATTTATTAGAAGAAAAATTTACTAATGATTTTTATTGGACAATTAAAAGAGTTCCTATAGTGATTGGAGTTTGTGAGAGTTATATTGACAGAAGCAAGAGTCCTCCTGTGGAGGTTAAACCTAGAATTAATTTAGATTCTGGTAATGGATGGAGTTTAACTAAAACAGAATTCTTGAAGGATGAATTTATTATTAATGAAAATAAAGGCGAAGATTCTGCTCAACCAGTACAGGATGAAATAACTTGCACTAGTAATGCTCCTGTTGGTAGTTGTGCAAAGTATCAATGTAATATTCAAAAGGGCGCTAAATCTGTTATTTATTATTTTATATATTCTCAAAATAATCCTGTGGACTTTAGCATTGTGGATAGTACTAGTAATTGTGAACAAGCCCATTGTGATTATAGAACTGGTGCGGTAGAGAATTTTTACGGGTTGAATACAGAAGGAGTTAATTTTGAGGGGTTCTTGTCTGAGACTAAAGGAAAGATAAGCAGTCCCCTTTCGCAATATAAAAAAACTAATATTAAAACTCTTTGGGCTTTTCCAGATAATAAAGATTTTTTTATTAGATCAAGTAAAGATATTGATTTTAATTATGAAACCGCTGGAGTAGAAGATGGAGCTAATGTTTATACAAAGACATTCAAAACTAATATTGTTAATAAATATGGTGAAATAACACCTATTACTATTTATTTCGGGGTATGGTAATGAATAAAAAAGGATTTTTAAGAATAATCGAAGCTGTAATTGCAATTGTTTTATTACTTGGGTTTATACTTTATGTTACTTATAAAACTCCTAGTGTTGAATTTAAAACACCTCAACGGGTAAAGGATTCAATGAGTTCTATATTAAATCAAATGGCCCGTGATTTTAATTTAAGGAATTGTGTTTTAATTAACGATATTAGTACGTGTGGTGATGATGGGAGTGGTTGTGAATGTGATAACATTATGAATTTATGCCATCAAGGTACTAAGTTTTCTGAAATAATGAAAAGTAGAATTGTTAATTATGATTA
>CAYSNL010000062.1:0-3110 GCA_964432435.1 Candidatus Woesearchaeota archaeon
TATTTTGTACCATCTTCGGTACCTCCTAATTTTGCTTTCGCATTTTATTTCAATTTAGCCAAGAAAACAAGTCACAAAAACAAACATGGCCGCTAATTCGCAATCTGTTTCATTGGCCTTAATCACTATAAAGCATAACTTATTTATAAACCCTGCGCGTACTTGTCACGTAACGTTTGCCCAGAATATATATTTTAGAGAACAATATTTTTACAAAGTTTTAGACAAACAATTCTTCTTTTGCAGGTTGATAAGAATACAATCCTCATTTCTCAAACCTTATCTCATACCATTTAACTTTCTTATTTTCAACTAATTCTTTTATTTTCCTCTGTTTTTCACTTAATTGACTTTTCCCAGTTTTAACTTCAATAAACTTAATAAAATCATCATCAAAACTTATAAAATCAATAGGATTTCCGATAAAAACACTATTCTCTTTATCGCCAGGGTAATTACTCATAAAAGGAACAAAATTTTCCCAGTTTTTTCCATGTTTTACATACATACTTTTATAATTAAACTCTAAATTATTTAATTTTTCTTTAGTTTTTTTATAAAGATAAATAAAAAGGATTAGCAAAACTACTAAAGTTATAAATAAAATTTCAAGATACATTTAACAAATATTTAACAACCCACAAAAACCATCTTTAATCAAATAAAAATACTCAGGTCTAAACCACCATAGTAAACCAAGCATTATTACTATAACCAAAATTATTTTCCAAAGATCCATTATGATTTCACCCCAATATTTTTTAATGCTTCTTTTACTGATATTATATCGAAGTAATTAATTATAAAACTTACTATTATACCAAAAACAGACTGTAATACCAAAATTAAAATAGCTCTTATTAATCCGACCTTAAATTTCCTTGAATACAACCAAACAATGAGGATAAACCCTAATATCAAACCATATTCTCCTATTTTAGCTAAACTAAATAATAAAACAGAAAACAAACTTAAAAAAGCGGATAAGATCGAATAAGCTAGACTTTTTAGTAAATTAGTATCTCCATCAACAAATTTAACTGCAAAATGTAAAGGAGCAATCCAAACAAAAACAGCCAAAGCAAGCAATAACCATGGCTTATACCCGGAAAAAACTTCAATAATTTTAGTTATATCAATCATTGCTCTAATTCCCTAACTAGCTCCTCAGGATTCAGTTCAATTATCCTTTGCGCCATCAATTCTTTTCTATCAAACATCTCATTTTTTACTACTCTACCAACGATCACCAATTGTTTGCCCAGAAGATCTTCTCTTATCCTATCAAAATTTTCCGGTTTTTCCCTGAACTCCTTTATTTTTTCAATATCTAAATTAAGTAATCTCTCAACTTGGTTCCTAAACGCAACAACTCTTATGTTATCAGTCCCATCATCTAAAAACAAATTTAGAATTGGGACTAGAACTTCATTTACACTGCCATGTTCTTTGCAACTTAACATTCCATCATTTGCTACCAATTTTTTACTACATTCAGGACAAGCCCCATAGAACCTAGGTTCAAAAATTTGAACAATAGTACCTAACACCCCTACGTTATTATCATTTTCATTTAGCTCAGAAATCTTTTTCTTCGCAAAATCAAAACTTGGCTTGTCCTGCACCTCTATCTCCACACCCGGAGGATCTATTTCTATTTCACCCTTATTTCCAACATGCAATTCTTTGAAAATACCATTAGATTTAACATAACCGTTTTTTAATTTCAAGATACTCCCTTCCTTAATCTTATTTTCCTCTATATTTTTGATATGATTAGCATCCCAGAAAGCAACCCTTATAACACCCGTTTCATCACCCAATAACATACTTCCGACCTTTCCTTCCCTGTTCTCTTTTTTATATTCTATAACAGGATTTAATTGCATTACTTTACCTGTTATTATAACATTATTCATCCCGCTTAATAAGCCTTTGATCTTTAATTCTTTAGAAATATTAAATAATTTAACACCTAATTCATTAGCAACTATATGCGCAGCCCCTTCTTTGCTTATTAAATCAGAAAGTTTTGCTAATTTTTCTTTAATTTTTAACTCAATTTCTTCATCAGAAATATTTTTTTCCTCTTTTATTTTTGAAACGATCTCTTCATAACTTACGTTAAACATCTTAAGACTAAAAAAGAACAACTTATATTAAAACATTGTTGTTTTATAGTATCAACATTGTTTAGGAATCTTAAATTTCACAATAGGAATCACAAAACCAACCCTTTCTAATGGAATTTCATAATCTAATCTGCTTTTTTCAACAATACATTCATCAACACACTTAATACTCCTAAAATCATCACTTACAGTAATACATTTATTAGATTTAGAAAATTCATTGTAAATTCTATCAAGTATAGTTAATCTAAAACTTTCAAATTGGTATTCATATTTAAGTTTTTTAGAAACAGAAATAAAATTATCTTCATATGTTTTAGTACTAGGCTCTTCGCTTAAATAATCTTCGTCTAAAGGTCTATCTTTTAATATTAATTCATCTTTAAACTCTAAGCTTACTTTACCATCATCAAGATTTATTTCAAAATTCTTAGGTAAAATTATTTCAAAATCATTTTTATAATAATTATTATCACTAAAATCAGTTTTATCTAAGTAAAATTTGAAATTTTTTTCTAGAGTATTTTTAAAAACCATTTTAACATTCAGGTAAGGATTTTCATCCCAGATCAAATCTCTTTTCCCAGCACCATTCTCGGTAATTTCAGAAACAGTTTTAAAAATCGCATTTTTAAATGCTTGTTCATAATAAAAATCAATTTCTTTTAATTTTACCTCTTTCATGACTAACCATTTAGTGCTATGTTCCCCAATAAAATACTCACCTGACCCGGGCCCCAAGATAATTAAAACATAAAAAGCATATCCAACTAAAAAAATGCTTAAAATCGCAATTATTGGTAAAAATTGTGCTTTTTTATTCATTTTTGTTCGAACAAGATTATAACAACCTTGTCTCCATTTATGTCAGGAATTGACGCACCAGCCACGTTTATTTTGTTGTTATCACCCAAAGGTTTCTCGCCAACACCAGGATACCATATTTCAAATAAATAATCTCTTCCTGTTTTCTTTTTG
>CAYSNL010000063.1:0-3023 GCA_964432435.1 Candidatus Woesearchaeota archaeon
TTGGAGATTTAAAAAACAAATACGGAGGCGAGATAATGCTTATTCCTATAGCAGGAGATAATGAACTTACATCAGTCAGTCTTATTATGGACAGGTATAACATATCAGAGCTTCCAACCATTTTAATAGACGAAAAAATAAAAATTGAGGAGCTAGAAACATTTGAGGAATTAGAGCAGTATATCATAGAAAATAATAAAAAGCCATTTGATTTCGTTCAAAGACCCTGAAAATGAGAAAATGTGCAGTCTGCGGAAAAAGCGAGGCAGAAGACGAGATTGTAAGAGCTATTTATGGCACCCATATTCAGGATGTATGCAGAGGGTGCGCTGAAACAGAGGGAATTGCTATATTGAAAAAGCCGACTGCAGAGCAATTAAAGGAAAGCGAGAGGCCTTTTACAGTTGACGAGCGCCTTGAAAGGCTTACAGGAGTGAAAAGAAGGGATAAGTTAATGCCGATTATTCATGATTTTATAAGAGCAAAGCCCAGCCACAAAAAGCAGGATTATTCGTACCTGAAGATTATTGATAATTTTCAGTGGCATGTAAAAAATGCAAGAAGAAGAATGAAAGTCTCTACATTTCAGCTGGCAAGGGATATAGCTGAATCAGAGAGCGTTATAAAAATGATTGAGGAGGGCAATCTTCCTGGCGAGCCAGAAGAAGTTATCCGCAAGCTAGAGCAATACCTTAGGATTAAGCTAATAAAAGAGGATAAACCCAAGACTATTGTTGAGGAAAAAACAGAGGACAGCATTATCGGAAAGAAAGTTGAAATAATTGAGGAGGAAATCCAGCCTGAGCCTCCTGAAACAATAGAGCCGCCGGAACAGAAAGAGAAAATATGATTTTATTAATACAATAAGATAATTTGTTGGCTTGCAATTTGCAAAAATCTGCGATTTGGGAAATTAATAGAAAACGGGCAAACTCTAATTTATTATTTCTTTGGATTTGCATCCAGAAAATCAAACCCCGTTAAAACTCTTTCTACTAAATCTTTCTTACCATCACCATCAATATCATCATAAGTTTCCCTATAGATTTCTTTATAGGTTACATCAACTTCTTGACCATCCTGTAATTTTTCATACAAATCTTTATGTCTTTTGTCAGAACCCTGACTTGTGAAAGTCCCATGTTGACATTTAAAAACCGCTCCATATCTTTCAGGAACTGTACTTGAACTTATCTGCACGCCACTCCCAATACCAACACCTATATCTCCACCATAATCTATACCTATAGAGCCTGTTTCTTTTCCACCCATTTTAATGGCCCTAAATCCAAGTTTAGTGTCATGTCTTGATGGAGTATAAATTCTAGTTATAACTGTCGCATTTTCATGCAAAACATCTGAAATTTCTATTTTAACTTTCTTGCCTTCTTTACAACCAGTAATTGCTCCAAGTGCTAAACCTGCAGCTAATATGTTGGGTAACATTTTTTGATGCATATATTGCATAATTGTCATTTTAATCATCTTATGATTAAAATAGACTCCATCTTTATAAATGTTTTGTTAGTTACTATTACAAAGTCAATATTCAAATGACGCCCACCCAAAAAAGCGAGCCAGTAAAAATCCTTAGAAAAATTTATAGATAAGTGATGATTGTTTTAATTATGGCTAAAAGTAGTCTTCCTAAATATACAGGACCAGAAGGAGAAAGTAATATTAAATATTTTGATGTAAATTTTCCACTATATGCTGTATCAAACACATCTTATGAATCTTCTTCTAGAATCTCTGGAAGCGATTCTTATCAAACTAGAGCAAATTATCAGTCAAGATCCAGTTATTTTGGAAGATTACATCATTCATCTCAAGATAGCTATAAATCTAATAGATTAGATGAGAGAATAAATCGTTATAATCCTTCAGGTGTTTGTCCTACATGTCAAAGACCATTTTTTAAAGATAAAGTGATGTATATGGATGCTACAAAACAAAGAAAAGCTGCCTAGAAACCTTTATAAACCTAAGGGGAAACCCCTTATAAATCGCTATATATAAAATGAAGCTCAATTATTTAACAGATAAGAAGGATGAAGTCACATTTGAAGCTGATAATCCAACTGTATGCGAGTTGTTAAGAGTTTATCTTAATAATGAAGATGATGTGAAAATGGCTGCATGGAAAAAAGAGCATCCAACAAAAAATCCTATTATGACTCTGATAACAAATGGGAAAGATGCGAAAAAACTTCTAAAAGAAACTGCAAAAAAAATTGAAAAAGACTTGGATAAGATTGAAAAAGAGTTTAAGGCTGAAAAATGAGCAATCCAATTGATGTAAAAGCAAATTTAGAATCACTATTTCAAGAATTAATAAATGAGAGAGATTATATTGCTAGAATGCAAAGAGCATCTGATTTTACAGAATTATGTCTAAGCTTAATTGACAATCCAGACTATAGAACAATTGCACAAGAATATATGAGAAGATATGTTAAATTAGCATAATTCTACAACATCAACAAATTCAAAAATATAAGCAGAGTTATCAGCGAGGAAATAAGGCAGTAAAAACAATAACTCTTAATTATTTTAGCTTGAACATAAACAAGAAAGGTAGAGAATAAAAGACCAATTGTTGAAAGTACTAAAAGCCATGTTTTAATGCTGAATAATATCTTAATGCTTGAGCCTTGAAAAAGCAAGATTGCTCCAATCAAAACAGCAATATAAAACATCAATCCAAGAATTTCATTTCTTACAAAGAAAATTTTGTTCCATTTGCTTTCAACAACAACTTCGCATCCATCTATAGGGCATACAAGCTGCTTTTTCATAAAATGAGTCCATGCTAAATATGCAGAATCAATTATTCCCAATAATGCTAGTACTATAAGCGAAACAATAAATTGAATAGCCATTTTAATTATTTTGGGATTTTGATAATACAGCTAATGCGACAGCTGACAGCAAAATTGCAACATCCCTGAATAAAATATCCAGAGCTCCTATGTTTGATATTACAATTGCGAGCATTGTTAATGCTGACAAAATAGATGCGT
>CAYSNL010000064.1:0-2979 GCA_964432435.1 Candidatus Woesearchaeota archaeon
TTAAAATTCAAGATAAAAGGAGAAACTCACACTTTCTGTAATATGCTAAATGAAGAACTTTGGAATGATAAAGATGTAAAAGCAGCAGGTTACAGAATTGAACAATCCCTAGAAGACGAGCCAGTATTTATTTTAGAGACTGAATCAAAAGATCCTAAAAAAACACTGTTAGAAGCAACTTCAAGATTAAGGAAAGAGTTTAAAGATTTTGAATCAAAAATAAACAAAGCTATAAAATAAAACCAAACATTTATAATCTATTTATTTTCCTAATCTTTTAATGTCAATGCTTAAAAAAGTCTGGAATTTTATTTGGCATGATGATTCTTTACTATCTTGGCTAGTAAATGTGATATTGGCTTTGGTTATAGTAAAATTTCTTATTTATCCTGGTTTAGGTCTAGTATTTAATACAAACTACCCATTAGTTGCAGTAGTCTCAAGTTCAATGGAGCATGAAGGTAAAAGTTTTGATGAGTGGTGGGATCTGAATGGTAAATGGTATGAACAAAATAATATTTCTAAAGAACAATTTGAAAAATTTAAATTTAAAAATGGATTTAATAAAGGAGACATAATGCTTTTAATTGGTTCTAAAAATATTCAAGTAGGAGATGTAATTGTTTATAATGGTGGCAGTTCTTACCCAATAATTCATAGGGTTGTTAAAATAGATAATGGTCCAAATTATATCATGAAAGGTGATCACAATTCAGATAAAGATCCAGGGCAAGCATCTGACATATTAGGAAAGGCAATAATCAGAATCCCATTCTTAGGTTATATAAAAATATGGTTTGTTGATTATATCTTCAACCCAATATTCAAACCAATTATAGTCTACACTATAGGAATATTTAAATAACATTAACTTCTTTTAAAAGGAAACTTTAAGTAGGTGATACAAATTTTCTGTGCTCGCTGTGGTTCAATATTAATGCCTCAAAAAAAAGGTAGAAAAACAATAATGGTTTGTTCTTGTGGTTATAAACAGAAAAATAAAGAAAATATTATAATAAAAGAGGAAGTTAAAGAAGGAAGAAAAGATAAAATTGAAGTGATAGACAAAAAAGTAGAAATTCTACCCAAGACAAAGGAGGAATGTCCTAAATGTAAACATCCGGAAGCTTATTACTGGTTAGTTCAAACAAGGTCCGCTGATGAAGCGGCAACAAGATTCTTTAAATGCACAAAATGCTACCATACTTGGAGAAGGTATTGATTCAACAATCTTTATATATTCTTTAATACTTTTATTCTTAAATGAAAAGAGGTGTATCTATACTTTTAATATTCTTAATTACTTCAATCATATTAAACTCTAGTATCGTTTTTTCTCAAGCAAATGACCCAACAAGAACAAAAAAAATATTAGATGAATGTTCCATAACTGCAAGATCTGATTCAGAAAATATTAAAGTAACATTAAGAACAACACAAAATGGTGATGTATTTGTTTATCTTTATAATGAAAATGTTATTCCTGAAATAGGAAATTTAAAATTAATAGATATAACCCAAATATCAGAAAATAATATTTTTAAATTCAATTATCAAAACAAAGAGTATATAACAGATTCTATAGATTTAGAGAAAGAAGTTAATGGTAAAAAAATATGTTATATCGATGAAAAATCAGAAGAAGCAAAGGAAGCAGAGAGTGAAAAATCAGATATAGAAGGCAGAGAAAGTGCCACGGTAACAATGAATTGTGGTTCCTATGCGACACAAAGCCAATGCAAATACCCTTGTGAATGGAAACCTTCAGAATTACCTTCTATTTGTTCTAATCCTTTAATAAATCCACCTTCTTTCGGAAATCCAACCATGGAATTTTTTATTGGTCTACCATTAAAAATAATAAGTTTTATTTTAAGACCGATTATTAATTTTTTCTCAAATCTTATTACAGGAAGACCATTGCCAGATTGTAAAATTAATCCTAAAACTCAATGTCAAAATCCATCAGGAGTTAATGCAATAACAGCAAATTGCAATCAGTTTCCAATAGGTCAAACAAGTTATCCAGTAGATTCAACAAATTACAATAATGGTGGAATACAGTCAAATGGCAATGAAATATTAAACCCAGAAACACATTGTAATGAAATACCTGATGGAGTATATGACGAAACAGATAATGGTCTATCTCCAGAACAATATGAAATCCCGGGACAAATAATATTTGGAGGAGCTATGCCGCCAAGATCTGATTATTGTGAAGTTAATACAAACTATCTTCATGAATTTACTAGTTGTAATAATGGTAGAGGATATAAAGAATTAATAATAGATTGCTCAAAACTGTCTATTAATAATATACCTATGGTTTGTCAAGACTCTGCTTGCATAGGACAACAAACAACTATTCAACCATCTACCATATCATCAAACCCACCAACACCAATACCAGCACAAGTTCCAAATCAAAATACATGTCATGAAACAATTGTTGATAGCGGATTAAATTATGAGAATTACGGAGAAGTGTCTTTTACATTCCAGGGCCGTGATATAAATGACAAGGATAAATGCATTAACGAAGAAAAACTTGAAGAATATGCTTGTTGTCAAGGAAATAATGAAAATGGGGATATTAAAGTAAAAGTTGACTGTACAACTTTAGGTGATAGATATAAATGCAAAGAAGGGCGATGTATTGAAGAGGGAGAACAAACAACATCCACTAGACCAGTAACAGGACCTATAGGAGAGCCAGAAGTTCTATGTGAAGGTAAAACAGTAGATGAAATAAAAGAGGATGATAAATATGTAACATACAGTTTTGCTTTCCAAGGATATACTTTTAAAAGTAAATGTTTGCCAAAAGGTTACAACCCAATTAATAATCAGCAACATAACCCTTCAGTAGATCAACAGGTTTATGTCGAGATACCAGCCTGTTCAAATGATAGAACGAATATTGGGTACAAATATTTTCTTTGCGATCTTGACAGAGGGTGTGATGAAAAAGAAGGA
>CAYSNL010000065.1:0-2911 GCA_964432435.1 Candidatus Woesearchaeota archaeon
ACTCTAAAACCTCTAAATGCCTTTATGACATTGTCATTAATGTCTAAATTTAAAGTAGATGCTCTTAATGCCCCATAAACTCTGAACACAGCATCATTTATATCAAGAAGTTGAGCAGCATTTCTGAATCCTGAAAATAATCTAGCAACAGAATCGTTAATGTTAGCAGTTTGAGCTACATTTCTAAATCCTGCAAGTATCCTGAACACTGTATCATTGATGTCAACAATCTGGCTAATTGCTCTTGGAATTGATATGAATCTGGCAATTGCGTCATTGATGTCTGTTACTTGTACAATATTTCTTAATCCAACAAATACTTTGAAAGTTGTATCGCTGATATCTGTTACTTGTACAATATTTCTTAGTCCCGCAATTATTCTGAATACAGCGTCATTTACATCAGCTAATTGGGATATGCCTCTCAATGCTTTAAATACTCTAAACACAGCGTCATTGATGTCAGCTAATTGAGCTATTACTCTCAGCACATATATCGCTTTTGTAAATGCATCATTTACATCAATTAGCTGGCTGCTGATTCTTAAAAACCCGCCTGCCTTTCCTCCTAATGAAGACAAGGATAAAATATTCGCAATATTTCTTTTAAAAACCTGTATTGTTAAATTAAATTGGTAAATTCCAGAGGTATTTGTATTGCCAGCAGAGTCAGTGGCATTAACCTTCCAATAATAAAACCTGCCTAATGTTAGGTTATATAATTCAGTTATCTCAGAAGCTGCAAGGCTTCTGTTCCATATTACTAATTCGTCTAGTGTTCCGTTGAAAAATCTAGAAGTGCCGCTGCTATTTGACCCAACATACAAATCAAGAGTATTGCCAACAGGTCCAGAAGTCATAATTGGAGTAGAATTTACAACAACACCATTAATATACATTGTCATAATGCTATTAGTCCTATTAACTGTAACAGCTAAATGGCACCATATATTTCCTGCCCTGCAATTATTTGTTCCGCTATCACCCCTGTAATTATCAGTGCCATTGGCGACTACTGCAGAAAATCCAGTTGCAGCAACGCTTGATATTAATACACGATACCCGCTTCCTGTTGTTGCAGCAGTGCCTGGATGCTTTGCAATTATATCCTGCGTGCCTCCTGACCTGGAATAAAACCAAAAAGCATAAGTAAAGCTCTCGCTGCTTAAATTAATGCTCTGCGAATTCGTTATCTTCATACTATCATTAACTCCATCATATTCAAAAGCTCCTGCAAAAAACCCTGTTTCATTAAAACTAGGACAAGCAGAACCTGTGCATGTTGCATTATTTCCATAGCTTGAGAAATCCCTTGCAAATGTGGCATTTTCTCCATAACTGCTTAAATTGTCAAAGTGAAGCAGCAAGACAATATCATTACCATTTACAGTTGGAACCGCTGTAAAATTATATGTATATGTTCCATTTGCTTGGCTCTTTCTATGATAAACAAGATAATCTCCGACTTCGTTGCCTAAATTTGTTGAGGTATTTGAAGCCCATACAAATATTTCATTACTATTGCTATCATCCTGAACACTCCAGTTTAATATTGCATCGGGAATTGATTCAATGCTGTTATTTGCAGGAGAGTTTATAGTAATTACAGGATAAATATCACTAAATGTGAATAATAAGTCCCTGTTAGTGCTTATGTTCCAGGATTGAGATAAATTTTGCGATCCATCTACTAGAGTGGCATTAAATGTATAATTATTCTGGTCTGAAAATACAGTTGCATTTCTCCAATATGAAAGAACTGTCTGCCTCGCAATTCTTCCATTGCTTCCTGTCAATTGCGAGAAAGCAATGCTTTTAGAAACATTGTATCCTGTAATATTTGTATTGCCTGCAAAACTGCCATTTGGATAATTTGCAAGAGCATCCACATACCAATGGACATTTAGCCGGGCTGTTGAGCCAGATGCAAAACCTATTTTGTTGTTTGCAAGGGTAACGTTTGTAAAGTTTAGTATGCCTGAAGAGGTGGCACCGAATTGAGTGTCGTTTGATGATGGGTGAGAGGCATTAATTCTACCATTATAAAATGTTGCATTATTATTAGTATTACCAAATAAAATCCCATGAGAACTTACATAAGAAGCAACTATAGAAAAATTAGACAAGGTATTATTATTACCTCCATTAAGTTGAATACCATTTCCACCAGTAATTATTAGAGTGTTATTATTAAATTTATTATTATTTCCATCAAAAACAAAACCAGTTCCATTGGAATAAATATTATTATCTATTATAATATTTGAACTTGATCCACCAAATTGTATGGATGGGGAGTTAAGACCTGATGTATTAATTATATTTCCTGATACAAACTGATTTCCTCCAACTTCCCAAAATATACCAGATGCACCGGTTCCTGATATGGAAATATTATTGTTAGATATATTATTAAAAGAGCCATCCTCTTCAATGATTATTCCATAACTGGAAGTAGTATTAGTTCTTATTGTATTGTTATAAATAGTTGCATTATTTACATTAATAAAATAAATAGCATGTTTTACACTGCCACTATTATTTCCTTCTTCTATTCTGAGATTCTTAAGTGTTGTTTTATTATATCCAGTTACGTAAATACCATATTGGCCGCCCGTTCCATTTATTCCATAGGTAATTTTTGAGATATTTCCATCCAATGTTATGTTGTTTGCAGTTATTGTGAAGCATGTTCCATTAGAGGAGACATTTTGTGTTAGATAATATACTGTATTTGCCTGTCCAAGTATTTGACACGAATTAATATTTGGGCTAACTAAAAATGTAAAAACAAGGTCTCTATTAGTTGTCATGTTCCAACTTTGAGTTAAATTTTCAGCTCCATTTGGAGAGGTCGCATTAACAGTGTAATTGGAATAGTATGTATAATTTGTTCCGCTTGTCTCATTTC
>CAYSNL010000066.1:0-2880 GCA_964432435.1 Candidatus Woesearchaeota archaeon
AATCAATCCTATAGCTAAGAGACCGCTTAGGATTCGAACTCATGATTAGATTGTTGCATCAACCTTCTTTATTTTTCAGATCTGAAGCAATAATGTCCTTTTCCCAAAGTAGCAAAAAAAATATCTATAAAATTGAGGTACAGCTATGATGATACTATTGAGGAACAAGTTAAGCCGAGATTAACAGAAAGTTTAGGTAAAGATTAAATAATTTATCTGTGAGTAAAACGAACTTGTCTAGGTTTGGGGCTTACATCAGTCCTAACGTTCATTTCAAATGATTGATTTTTTCTTAATTCCTTAACTATATTCCATCTTGCTCTATCGCTTATTACAGCTCTTAAATTTCCTTGGCTTACATCAACTCCTAATTCTGATTTATAAATAGTGGATTTGGAATCATCGGGACTACATTCAAAAATATATAGATCACGAGTACCATCTGGCTTATTATCCGACATTGAACCAGGCGGATCACCAAAGCTAACTTCTCCTGCTTGCGCATATTGTTTTATATCTGGCCTGTAAATTTCAACTCTAAGTGGTGACATTACATTACCCTCAACCTTTCTATTTCTTGAGCCAACTCATTAAAGTGTAATCCTTCAGGATAAAACTTAACTAAGGTATATAGATCGCTAATTAAATATCCGCCGCTTCTCCTATTTATAATCCCGAACTGATTTTCTCCTTCTTGAAAAACAAATTTACCTGCTTCCCAATTAGGGTGATCTACTGTTTTCTTATCTTTTGTTTTTAGGTGGTTAACATCTTCAACAGTTATTTGTTGTTCGACTTTTTCTAAATGATACCCTTCTTTTTTTGTAAACTCTTCGGGCTTCATTGGAGAACCCCAACCTGGATGGATACTCATAGAAGCAACTGAATCATTAATTACGTTTCCGTTTTCAACTAAATGTTCAAGAATGGTTCCTAACTTCTGATGCATTTCTGACCATTCCGCATCAGTTAGAGGGTGATACATAGGATGCAATATCCATCCATTTCCTAATACATACGTACCTGTCGTATCAAATTCCCCTTCAATCTTTACATTTAATGAGTCATGTGGGAAGTAGAAACCTTCAATCGGCCCTTTTGGAGAAGCTAGAGTGTCGGCATCAAAAGAATGCATTGTTCCATCTCTAATAGTTAACCACAATGCTCTTACTTTTGATCCTCCCACAGGTCTTTCTTCATTTAAAGGTATTCTAATCCCAGCAAATTTTCCGTCTGAGGCGGGAGTAGTTTTTTCTTTATCTAGAGCATGCTCAAATTCTGCACCCGAAGCAACAGTTCTTATACTTTTTGTCCCTTCTTGGGTAGGAAGAAAGTCAGGAGTTGAATGATAAACTTCTGCTTCCGGAAAAGTTTTAGCTAGTGCTGCTAAAACTTCTTCCTTAGTAAATGAGTTAAGAGGAAATACAATTCTAAAATCTTGATTAACCTTATCATCTCTTAATTGTGCTCCAATAATCTTTCCCTTCTTCGTTTTTATAAGAACAGAAATATCATCCTGATAAGCTGGTTCTATTTCTCTGTCCTCTGGACCTAAATCTGGTTTAGGAACAAACGCTCTTGGAATAGTAACTTCTCCTTTGGTTCTTCTTTGGAGTCCGTCTAAAAGTTTTCTAGGGGTTGGTTTCAAAACCTCCTGTGTTTCTGCGTTTACATAAGCTCTCAATGCCTCTAATTTTTGAGTAATATCTATTCCAGCAATGTTTGCCCATTTTAAGGCCTTCTGCTCCCAATGTTTTAATTGTCTAGCCCTACCTTGAGCCTCTTCTCTTTTGTTAAACCCAAACGGAACATAATCCCGAACAGTTCTTAATGCCTGGAGAGCTGCTCTGCCAGCATATCTTTTGACTACTTCTGGGTGTTCTTGGCCCAAAAAATCGTCTGATTCTATAATTCTATCTACGAAAGGATCCATCTTCCTCATAACATCGCCTCTCACCTTTGGCAATTCAGCAAGATCCAATTGTCTTCTCCTAAGGTGGTATGCTTGTAATATATTTTGTTCCAATTGGGGATCAATACTTATTCCAGTTTCTCTAACATTTTCTTTTGCACTTTGAAGATCGCTAGGAATGCTCCATATTTCGCCTTTAGCGATAGCTTCTTTTATCTGGAAGAGAAAGGCTTCTGAAACCTTTTTATGGTTAGCTGCTAAAATTTCTGGCAGTCTTTGTAGTTCTCCGGGGGTAGGTTCAGCTGTAACTGCTTCTCTTATTCTGTTTGTAACTTGACGTAATTCAGGATTTGTATATTCGGAGCTTTTGGGAAAATGAGAGAAAAATTCTACAGTATCTTCACCATAAGATTTGATTCTTTCTTTTACTTGAAGATATGTCGCTGGACCTTGCCACTGAATAAAAAATCCTTGTTCTTTTGTCCATAGAATAAAAGTTGCATCTTCTTCGTTTCTCCAAATTTCTCCTTGTACAGCACTTGGCATTTCTTCTTGAGCTAGTGTTTCTTGTAGGATAGCTTCGACACGAGACATTCTAATAACATCCGCTTTTTGAGTAGCATTTAATCTTTCTGTAGGCTTTATCCCAAGCTCTGGTTGGGCTGGCCTCCAAGGTTGAATATCAGGTGACATATTGGCTAGTATTATACTCTTCATTGAGGTTAAAAGTCAAACTATGGGTCTTCTTTTTGTTAAATCTACAAGTAAGAGGAGTTAACAGAAAGTTTATCGAAATTGTTTCTACCATACATACTTATACATTTCTTAGCCCAAATGAATATGAAAATTCAGAGTTTAGACCGTCAGACAAGAATAATTTGAAGAATTCCCGCAGTCTGTTTAAGGTGCTAGCGGGATCACTAACTTTCTTTATAGCTTCAAATTTGAATTCGAAAACTACAATTTAA
>CAYSNL010000067.1:0-2856 GCA_964432435.1 Candidatus Woesearchaeota archaeon
AGTCCTGGTGCAGAAATAGCAATGACTTTCAAGTTAGGATTGCCAGAACCATGTGTAGGTAACTTCAACTCCGGACAGATATTTTTCTGGGGAGAAGCTGTATAAGAGCTTTTCTTGGAAAGAAAACCTACGAAATTAGAAAAAGGATTTTTCCTTTTTTCTTTTTTTATTTGAGCCTTTCTTAGGAAGAAACGCTCGCGAAAGAATAAATGTTTTAAAGAAAATGAAAAACAAAACAAAATTCATAATCATTGTTTCACTAGTTTTAACTATTTTTATAATTCAAAACGTAAGTGCTTATACAAAATTATGCTTACAAGATTGTCAGGGAACTCCTGCAAATAATCCAAGATATACCTGCTTCTTAGGAGCTAAAAATAGCTGTGGAGATCCTGGATATTGTGAGGTTTGCGTAACTGATGCAGGAAATCCAACTGACCCTAATAAATGTGCTGGTCAAATTTGCAGTTCATCTAATGATGGTGATATTGATCCAAATCCACCAGTTTTAACAGTTTTAAATCCTTTAAATAATTTTATTTATAATGAAAAAAATGTAGAATTTGCTGTTCAAGTTGATATGCCTTCTAAGGTAGAATATAAAGATATGAATAATGAAGCTAAAGGTTGGCAAGTATTATGCAGCAGCTGTACTTATGTTGAAAAATCTAAAAATTTTAAGGATGGAAATAATAGTGTGATAGTAAAGGCAACAAAAATCTCAAATGATTTAACTGATGAAGAAAGCGTTGAATTTGCAATTGATAGCAAATCTCCTAAGATACATAAAACATACCCAAAGAAAGGCAAATATGCAAATGGTGAGTTTACAGTAGAATATAGTGAGCTAAATTTAGAATTGATCAAACTATTTTATGGCCTTGAAGGAAGCATGAATATACTTGACATGAATTTCTGTAGTAATGGGATGAAACAAAGCTGTTCAGTAACAATAGACTTAAGCAGCTTTAACGGACAGGAGATAGGTTATTATTTTGAAGTTATTGATATAGCCTCGTCTAAAGTCCAGAGTAAATTAACTAATGTTTTAGTTGATACTACTGCTCCTAGCATAACTAAATTTAATGTTACAAATAGCGGGAAAAATGTCTATTTTGATATTGAAATTGATGATGAAACTGCCAAGATAGAATATATGGATTTAGATGATAAAAATCCTAAATTTAAGACTTTATGTTCTAAAAAACTAGTTTGTCAGAAGAAGAAAAGCCTTAGTGAAGGAGAACATGATTTAGTTGTAAGAGCAATTGACAAAGCTGAGAATAGTGATGAAGAACAACTTAATTTTTTTATTTAATTTAAAGAATTCGAAGAATATTTTTTTAAAAATTCTAATATTTCTTTTTTCTTCCTTGGATTTAACGATATATGTAGTTCCCCTGTCGATGGTTTTGAAAGTAGAAAGTCTAATTTATGAAGTTCTTTAGCTGCCTCATTTGTAACTTTTTCACCACGCAAATGTTTTGGTAAAGATTTTAACAGGTTTTTGCTTTCTGTATGTTTACCGCCCCACATGTTTAAGTTAATCAGTTTTCTAAGGAATCTTACCATAATCACTTCCTTTTCCATACGTTTATATATATTTTTCATAATATTTAAAAATTTGTTCTTTTTTAGGAACACTACTGTTCTATCATAGAAACATTTATATACTACTATTTATATTAAATAGTTGTGGAAAAAACAATATTTACTAAAGCGGTTGGAAATACTCCCAAGATTAAGGTATTAGAGTTTCTGATAGAGGGAAGAGAATTAGACTATTCTCTATCTGATATTGCTGATGGGTCTGGTATAGGAAGGACTACTTTGTTTAGACTCTGGGATGATTTCGAAAAATTAAATTTTGTTAAAAAAACCAGAACTATTGGGAATGCTAAATTATTTAAATTAAATCTTGAAAATCAGTTTATAAAAAAATTAGTTGAATTGTTTGATACCATGATATTTAGTTCATTAAAAGAAAAAGAAGTTATCTATAATTAACACATATTTTATTACTGACAGTACTCAATCAGTTATATAAATAGTGATAATTCTAAAATTTTTAAATGAAAAAAATATTACTAATAATATTAATAATAAGCTTAATTTTGATAGCTGGATGTTTGTCAAGGGAGAAAGTTAAAGAGATAAATATAAACACAAATGTAAAAACGTGCGATGATGTTTCATTGAAGGCTTCTATTGTAAACATTAATGAAGAAAAAAGATGGGTTAGTGTAAAAATTAGCAATACTGGGAATAGTGATATAGATTCAATTATAATAAATATCCTTTCTGATGAAAAATTAAGAGCTACTATAAATAGACCTTTGGCTATTGGAGAAACTAAAGTTGAAACTACTAATTATGGGAATTTAGATAGCGATAATATCGGCGCGGAAATTATTCCTTTAATTAAATTTCAAGATAAATTAATATCGTGTGGTACTAAGGGATTGATATTATCTAAGAAATTTGCAAAATAAATTAAACAGAAAAAACATATTTTTCTAAATTTTCTGTATTATATTTTCTTACTTCGTAAATAGGATGCGTTAGTTCATAAACCTGATAAAAGGTCATTATAAAATCTTCAAATATTAAAATTTTTTTGGGGTCTAACCTTTTCCATCCTTGTTTACTTGCAGGTGGCAAGAACAATAATCTATCATCTACTTCTGGGATTTCATTAACCCTTGCGACCAGACCAGTTTCTACTTTATTTGTTTGTGGGTCTTCTGGAATACCCCCGACAAAAACAAAACCGTTCATTGATTGATCATTCTTCCAAACCCTACCTTTGTTTATCACATAAATTACATCTTGATTGTTTTTGGTTTTAATATAACA
>CAYSNL010000068.1:0-2848 GCA_964432435.1 Candidatus Woesearchaeota archaeon
TTGATAGAGAATGATAAAGAGCATAAAAAATAAGCTAACTATTCTGTTCAACACTTTTAAAAACATAATTTCTTTATACACGAAAAAGATATATACTAGCAGAGTTTTTGATAGTGATGGAAAGGGGAGTAAGTGACAAGAATATTTTAGATAAGTTTGCAGAGGATTTTTGTAGCATTGTTGATAAATATGTTAAATACATAGTTGTATCTGGTTTTGTTGCTATTTCGCATGGTAGAAAAAGAACAACAGAAGATATAGATATGATAATAGAAAGAATCTCTTTTGAAAAGTTTAGAGATTTACATGAAGAGCTGGATAAAGCAGGATTTGAGTGTATGCAATCGTCTGACCCAAAAGTTATTTACAATGATTATCTTAAAGATAATATAAGTGTAAGATATTCACGAAAAGGAGGAGATTTTTTGCCTCCAGAAATGGAAATAAAATTTGTTAAAGACGAGCTGGACGAATTACAGATGAAAACAAGAAAAAAACTGCCATTTACAGGGTTAGATATTTGGTTTTCTTCTATAGAATTTAATGTCGCATTTAAGGAAGAGCTTTTGAAATCTGATAAAGATTTAGAGGATGCTAGGCATTTTAGAATAATATATAAAGATAAGATTGATAATAATTTTATTGAAGAAATAAAAAGAAAAATAAGAAAATTGAGGTTAAATGAGAGATAAATCACATATGGAGCAGGTTGAAAAATGGGCAGAATATGTTAGGAATAATCCCAGAGATAAATGGAAGAAAGTTATTAATTTGCTGATGAATGCCACTTATCAAAAAGCTGATGAATTTTATAAAAGATTAGAGAAAACTAGAGAGGGAAGAGAGATTTTAGCGAGATTGAAGAAAGAAAGGTTGAAGGTTAAGGACTAAGATTTGTTTCCAACAACTTAGTGATGAAAATAACCCTGCTGTTTATATAAAAATTAAATTTTAGCAGGGTTAATATAATGGAGAAGAATAAGACATATATTTCGCTGATGTTAAAGATTGTTTCTTGACGCTAAGTTAAGCGTCTTAATGTGATTAAGATAATGTTTTAATCCTGCCAAATTTAGGTAACTTTTGTTATGTCAAGATTATCAAAAATGATAATTTCAATAAAACAAAAGTTTTATAAACAGCAGAATTCACTTATATTTATGAAAGCCCTTGAAATTATAAAGGAATTAGAAAAATTTCAGAAGGTTATTTTTAGTATCAATGATTTAGCAAAAATAATAAAAAAATCAAGAAAATACTCTTCTTTAGTTTTGTACAGACTTAAGAAAAAAGGGTTAATTATCGAGATAGAAAGGAATAAATATGTGCCCAAGGATATGTCTCCGTATGTATTATCTAACTTAATTTATCCTTCTTATCTGTCCTTTTTAACAGCTTTCAGTTATTATAATTTAACAGCCCAAATACCAAAACAAATTCAAATTGTAAGCCTTAAATCAAAAAAGGAAATTGAATTTGAAAATTATAAATTAAAGTTTGTGAAATTTAAACCAAATAGATTTTTTGGCTATAAACGCGAGAAGATGGCTCATGGATTTATTTTTATTGCAGAATTAGAAAAAGCAATTATTGATTCTTTATTTTTGCCGAAATATTGCCCAATTGACGAAACTTTTAATGTTTTAAATGAAGCAATTAAAAATATAAATTTGGAAAAATTAATAGATTATGCATTAAAAATGAAAAGCAAAGTAGTTTTAAAAAGATTAGGTTATTTATTAGAAAAGAAAAATATAAATATCTATAATAAAATAAAAGATAAATTAAATAAGAAATACGATAATTTAGACATACTTTCAAATAAAGGCAAAAAAAACAAAAAATGGAGGATTATAATAAATAGAACTTTTTAAGATGTTAGACAAAAGAGAACTGGAAAAGTTTAAATTATCTTCTGGCTTTAATTTAGGGCAAATAGAAAAAGATTATCTGCAAAATTTATTTCTCTTATTTTTTTCTCGTAACATTAAAGATGAGATTATATTCAAAGGCGGAACTGCTATTCAGAAGATTTACGGCTTGAACAGATTTTCCGAGGACTTAGATTTTACATTAATAAAGGACTTAGATTTAGATAGTGTGATTGAACAGGTAAGCAAGAATTTAATTAATTTCGGCTTTGAAACAAGTTATGAACTGCTTAAAAGCAAAAGCTCTAAAAACTATCGTTTAAGAATAAAAGGGCCTTTATTCGACGGAACTGATAAGACAATTGCGAGTTTAAGAATTGAGGTTAGTTTAAGAAACGATTCGGTTTTGGAGCCAGACTTAAAAGAGATTATTCCGTTATATCAAGATATTCAGCCTTATATAATCCTTGTAATGAATATTCAAGAAATTCTCGCAGAAAAGATAAGAACAATTATGCAAAGAGAAAAAGCAAGAGATGTTTATGATTTATGGTTTTTATTAAAAAAGAACATTAAGATTGACTATAAACTTATAGATGAAAAATTCAAGATTTATGAATTAATATTTAATAAAGATATTTTTTTAAGAAAATTAAAAGAAACAGAAAAAATATGGAAGCAAGAGCTTTCTGGCTATATTAGTCTAATTCCAGACTTTAATAATATCTTGAAAGAAATTAGAAAATATTTTAAAATTACCTATTAAAGAGAGATTTAAAAATTAGACGATTTAAAAACAATCTTCAGAAAAAATCGCGAAACAGATATCACAAAACTTTAAATATATGATTAATTATAGTATTGAATGAGCAGAATTGTTTTTAATCCTAAAATATTGAATGGAAAACCAGTGATAGAAGGCACAAGGATTTCTGTAGAATTTATTATAGAACTTTTATCTTCAGGCGTGTCAATTA
>CAYSNL010000069.1:0-2772 GCA_964432435.1 Candidatus Woesearchaeota archaeon
GTTGATGTTAATCCAACTACAACAACTTCATCAAGTACAACCTCAACAACAAGCACTAGTAGTACAACCTCTAGCAGTACAGTCGCATCTGCTGGAGCAAGTCAGGGAGAAGGTGGAGGAGGGACTAAATTAACTCCTAAAATACCACCTCCTATAGTGATACCGCCTATACTAGAACCAGAATTTCCAGTGCCCCAAGTTATAAAACCAAAACCTAAAGAAGAAGATTTTTATGATAAAATAAGAGTAACAAGTGAAGAGAGAAGAATATTAAAAGTTTTATCCCAGAAAATAATTTTAGAAAAATATCCTGAAAAAATTAAAGGATTGAAAATTCTAAGATATGAGAATACACTTTATATATTAATCGGAGATTTCATTTTAATTATTGATCTAGATAAACAAGCCTACAAGATTAAAATTTTGGAAAATGCTTGGCCAACAGTAAAAGAAGCAATTGATCAAGTGAATAGAGAAACTAAAGAAAAAACAAATGAAGTTAAGGAAGAATACAAGATAAACGTTAAGGAAACTAATATTTGGTTCAAAAATGAAAGAAAAGAAGCTTATTCTTTATTAAGAGAAAATTTAAAGGAAATAAACAATGAAGCTATTAAAGAAGCAAATGAAGAAAAAAAGGAAAAAACAGATAACATAAAGGGAAATTACAAAGAAAATATAGAAAAAATCAGAAATGAAGAAAATGAACGAAAAAAAGAATCATATGACAAATATTCTAACAAGATAAAGGAATTAATTAATGATAGAAGTAACAAAATTAAAGAAGCGAATATAAGAAGAGATGAAAGAATAAATCAAATAAACAAAGAAAAAGAAGAAAAAATAAGAGAATTACAAGAAAAAGGTATTGTTTCTGGCGATGTTAGGGAAATAATAAAGAGAATAGAGAATGAAAGAGATGAAAAAATAAATAAGGCCAATGTGGATTATAAAAAAGAGGTAAATAAAATATATCTAGAAGCAAAACAAGGAGTTTATTCTGCTTATTATGAAAAAGATAAAAAACTTAAGGAAGAAAAAGAAAAATTAGATAAAAAAACAGAAGAAATAAACAAAGAAAAAGAAGAAAAGATAAAGAAAATCAAAGAAGAAGGAACTTATACTAAACCTGAAGAACCAATTATGACAACTGGTGAATCTGGGCGTCCTGGGAAAATAAGAGCATATGAAACAATAGCTAATATAACAAATATATCTGGCATAACTTTAGGATCTGAGGCAAGGAATATTACTTCATTAGATGAAATAAGAATAGGTAGAACGGAAACAACTGAAAAGGAAGAAATTTCTTATGAAGATTCTTACAAATTAGTGTTGTTTATAATTATTATATTAATGTTGTTATGGGTGCAGTATAAAAAGAGGAAATTAGATGTTTTAAGCTTGTTTTTAGCTGTAACTTATGGAATCTTTACATTAGTTTTGTTATACCTTGTTTTAATAAATTATTTTGTATTTGCAAATATTTCCGGGTTAGTTATAATTATTTACCAAGTTTTCCTATTAGCAAGTTATGATAACTATGAAAAATCATTATTAGGGTTATACTTAAAGATAAAAGATAAAACAAAAAAGAAATTAATTGATCTTAAGAAGAAACTTGAAAATCTGAATAAATTAGTTAAAAAGAAAAAAATTAAAGGAAGACTAATTGACCATATACCTTCTCATTATATAAAAATAAAGGTTTTACATATATCAAGAAAGAAAAGAAGGAGATTATTATCTTTATTTTATTTTGCGGTTGGATTAATGTCTTTTAACCTTAGTCTTTATATTGGTCTAACATTAGAAAAAGATGTTTACATCTATGGGTTTTTAGGATTTATTTATTCTATTCTAGTTATAATTTTGATTTTACCTTTTGTTTATAAGATAATAAGGAGAATAATACGGTGGTTAAGAAAATGATAAGCAAGATAAAAAAGGAATATGGTAGAGAAAATTATGATTTATTATTTAATAGGTTTGATTCTTCTACTAGTTCTTTAGTGTTGAATACCTTAATTTTAGATTGTTGTTTGAATGATTTTTCACCTGACCAAATAGGACAATTTAATTTAAGTGCTAAAGCAAAATATGTTAAATCTTTTAAGTCTTTACAAATTTTTTCCGCTTCGGATTTTTTATCTGAAAAATATTTTGAAGGCAATAAAGTAATCCTTGATTTTAATATTTTAATGAAATCATCAAAATCTATATCTGAAAAATCAGAATTTAACTTTATCTTTTCTTTATTACGCTCTAGTTCCCCAATTAAGATTTCCGGGGCAAAAAGTTCAAATTTATTTGAGAAAAGGATTTCCAATTTCTTAGTTTCTGCTCCTCTTGCTTTTGAAAATATCATAGAAAAAACTAGGTTGGCATCAATGACTAATTGCATCTATACTCCCTCGGTAAATCTCTTAGAAACGGCCAAATTAATTTTATTGGCTAGCTCTTTAGCATTCTTCTTTGTTAATTTGGATTTTGATATCAATTCCTTGAATAATCTATATTCTTTTACTTTTTGTAAAAAGGCCTGTCTAGCTACTTCAGACCAATTTAATTCTGGTATCGCATCCATTTCAGTCTTTAATTCTTTCGGTATTGCTAAGGTTAAAGTTGGCATTTTCCCTCCCGATGCATTTAATACACATATCATAGTTAATTATGTGCAAATATATAAACCTTTCGCTTTAATCTCAAAAACGAGCATAGGTGAAGTAACTTGGTGAATAAAATAAAGAGGAAATTGTACAAAAGAGGAAG
>CAYSNL010000070.1:0-2751 GCA_964432435.1 Candidatus Woesearchaeota archaeon
TATTAATATAAGGATTAGAGAAGTAAGTAGGATTGCTGAATTATTAAATACTACAATTTTACTAAAAGGTCATTACGATATTATTGCAAATAAAGAAAAAAGTATTTTGAATAAAACTGGGTGTAGTGAAATGGCTAAGGGTGGAACAGGTGATGTTTTAGCTGGTATACTAGGTTCTTTGGTAGCGCAAGGGAGTAATTTATTTGATTCTGCTTGTGCTGCTGCTTATATTAATGGTGTGGCTGGTGAACTTGTGGCTAAAGAGAAAAAACAAGGTTTAATGGCAAGTGATTTATTAAATAAAATTCCAGAGGTAATAAGAAATGCTTATTGATGAAGTTTATAGAACTGCTATTAGTGTTATTAGAAAATGTAGTACTAAAAATGGTTTATATGCTTCTGTAAATGGGTATACTTCTGTTTGGGCTAGAGATAGTGTAATTTCTTTTTTAGGCGTTAGTTTATTAAAAAATAATTTGTTTAAGGAAACTTTTAGAAAGTCTTTAGATACTTTAAAGAAATATCAAAGTAAATTAGGGCAGATTCCTAATAATGTAGATATATTTAAAGATAGCAGAACAAGAAGTGGTGTTAGTTTTGCGACTATAGATTCTAGTTTGTGGTTTATTATTGGGGAATATAATTATATGAACAGGTATAAAGATAAAAAATTGTTTAATAGACATAAGAAAAATATTGAAAAAGCTTTGCTTTGGATTAAATATCAGGATGCAGGTGAAGATTCATTACCCGAGCAACAGCCGACGTGTGATTGGCAAGATGCTTTTCCTCATAAATATGGTCATACTTTGAATACACAGGCACTTTATTATAAAGTTTTAAATTTAGTTAATGAAAAAAAATTAGCTAATAAAGTTAAAAAAACTGTGAATGAACATGTTGATAGAAAATTATATAATGGTGAATTTTACTTGCCTTTTGTTTGGAAGAACCATGATGGTATAAGAGAAGAGGGGGATTGGTTTGATTCTTTAGGAAATTTATTAGCTATAATTTATGACTTGGCTGATAAGAAAAAAGCTGAAAAAATATTAAATTACATTGGGAAGAAGAAAATAAACAAACCTTATCCTGTTAGAGCAATTGATCCTCCTATCGATAAAAAAAGTAAACATTGGCGTGATTATTATATTAAATCTAGAAGTTTTCCTTATAAATATTTAAATGGTGGTGTCTGGACTTTTATTGGTGGGTTTTATGTTTGTGCTTTAGTTAAAATGAAAAGATTTAATCAAGCTAAAGAAGAATTAGAAAACTTAGCCATTGCCAATAAAAAAAGTAATTTTAGTGAATGGATGGATGGAAAAACTGGAAAACCTGATGGCGGAGAAGAACATGCTTGGAATGCTGGGACTTATATATTGGCTTATGAAAGTTTGAAAAAAAGAAAATGTTTGATTTAAATCTTAAAATAAAATCAGAGAATTGACTTTTTGAATAATTATTTTTGATTTTTGGGTTGGTTAGTGTATATGCTAGGTTCAAGGAATACTTTTATTAGGTTATTTCCATTAAACAAACAACTAACTTTTGTTCCAAGTTGTATCTTTGAGACTTGTTTAAAATCACACCATTTTGTTGGTATTATATAACTATTCTCAAATTTATTAAATTTAATTTTTATTTTTATGCTGTCTCCTAGATTGTCTATTTCTTGAATTTTTCCTATTAATAATAAATTACAGTCCATTGTTTTAAATGATTATATAGTACATAATCTTAAAACTTTCTTACTTATTTTACTCCTTCTGTCATATTGATATAGTATAATTCATCCTGATTATACTCTATTGGAAAAAGTCTAGTTTCAATTAATTGAAATTTTCTTAACTTTTTCAAATCTCTATTGGATATTCTTCCATTTCTAATCTTTATCTCAATTGCTTGTAAGTATGCTGATGCATTTAGAAACTCTATAATCTTTTTTGTGGATCTAAACATGGTTGGAAAACCCAAAGCTTCAATTTCTATAGGTTCCCATTTTTTACCGCCATATAACCTTTGGCAATAGTCAGCAACAAATTTACAAAACATTTCAAATGTTATTGGTTCTTCCGTAATCTCTTGGTAGATCAATAGTTCGATATTTTTAGGGTTATCTCTTACCAAACCTATTATCGAAACAGGATTAATATAATCGATTTCATAACCTCTTAATAAAATTTCTTCATGGTCTCTATATATTTCTCTTTGGGATGAAGAATCTCTTAAAACTACATTAACTCTCCTCGTGCTTAAACAGTCATAAATATCTCCTGGTGATGGATGGAGATGTGAGTTTGGAGGATGAAAGTGTAAGTCTATTAACCTGAAACATTCAGGAGCAAGATAATATCCTTTTTGTGTTTTATGTTTATGATCTATAGTCATATCAGATGGTGTTGAATATTTCTTTCCTAAAACTGCATGATTCACAGATTGATGTAAAAAATGTTTATCAGTATAAATACTAAATCCTGATTCTTTATTATGTCTGTAGGACATTTGTGCTGCTCTATAAACTTCTCTAAGAAAATCTTCTCCTTTTAGTATATCTACTAATTCTATCTTTTCAGGCATTAATCACTTTTTAAATTAGGTATTTAAGAGTCTTTTGGTTTATTTGTTCCTGTCTAGTTTATATTAGCTTTATGAACTTTGTAGTGTAGCAGTTATTGCCTTGCAATCTAGTGGTTGGCATTGAGTCCTAAAAATAAATAAGAAATGTTTAATTATTCTAAATCTAATTTT
>CAYSNL010000071.1:0-2721 GCA_964432435.1 Candidatus Woesearchaeota archaeon
CTTTGACTCTTTCTGATCTCTTAGAGATTAAAAAAATTAAATTAGAAGCTAACCTTGCTTAGCACAAAATCTCTTACTATTTCAAATTCTGGTAATTCTGAAAAAATAAACGGCTTTAATTCCTTTTCCCAAACGTCTTTAATTCTCTCAATTTTTTTCTTTAACGGGTCTGAATTAAATTTCATATTAAAAATTTTTAATTTTTCTTCGGTTAAATCCTTATTAAAATCTGATATCCTTAATAAAAAAAATAGATCAAATAGGTCTCTTGCTTTATTCCTAGCAAATATTGAGTGTATTTTTTCAGCTATCATTTCTTCTGGTTTGAGAATTTTTAATGAAAATGGATTTAAGTCAGCATAATCTGAGATGTAGTTTTTAATATCTTGGCCTAGTATTATCCTATTTCTGAAGTTCACATCAATTCTTAAAGTATTATATTTGGTCAAAATTCCTTTGCAACTTAATTTAAACATAATAGAATCTCTTGTTTTTTTTATAGATTTAATTTCGAAATCAGAACTTCTTGCAACATTCCTTATTATTTCTTCAATATTCTCAAGGCTTAAATTATCAATTAAAGAAAAATCTAAATCCTCTGAAAATCTTTTTAATCCATATAGCTTGTAAAGGGCAGTTCCGCCTTTAAAAACAAATTTGTTTGTCTTTTTGAATAGATTAAAAAGAAAGACATCTTGGAAGTAATCTTTCTCTATATGCTCCTTATTTTTTAATTGCTTTCTCTTTCCTATTTCTGCCAATATTTCTTTTGATATCATCCCATATTATCTATAATCCTCCATTTTTTATTTCTTTTACCTATTTTTTTAGCTAAAGGATCTAACTTGATATATCTGTAGTTTATAAATTTCTTTAACTTTTCATAAACCTCTTTTCCACTTTTTTCCATTAAATAGCCATTTCTTTTTATAATTTCACTTTTTTTTATTTTTTTAAGAAATTCAATCATCTTTTCTTCATTAAGCTCTTCAAATGCTTCTTCGAAAATAGAAACAGGAACATGAGAGAAAGAGTCTATTATTGCCTTTTCTGGTTCTGCTATTAAAACCTTAAATCCTTCATACTCTTCATTTTTAAAACCAAAAAAATAAGGCGTGTGAAAAAAATTTATTTTCATTAGAAAATTAGTAATAGAGGAAGTTTTTGTAGTGGCACAAAAAATCTCATTGGGAATTTGGGTTATAAGGTTATAATAAGAAAGAGCTGATATGCTGGAGATATAGCTTGGTTTAACTAATGAGGTGCTTATCAAGAAAGGATCATTATGTAAGGTATAAATATCTTTCCTGATTTTTGTTATTTTGTCCTCTTTTATCATCCTCTTTAGGAATTTTTTAGCATAGCCTCTATTATATATAACTTGGTTTACATCAGAAAGTGAAAATACAGGAACTCTTGAAAATTGTTTCAGTATTTTAGCTTCATACATACAAAAACTATATTTTCGAGATTTTTAAACTTTTCTATCCTATAAGTGGATAAAAATGTATACTATCTATGTTAAATGTTTAAACTTATAAAAGAAGGATATTATTAAATGTTAAAGAGAAATTTATTTTGGAACGTATAATTGATGAAATAAAACTTTGTGGTCACCCTGATGTACATATGTTTATATGTTTCTTTAGTTATTATGGTCATATATGTTATTTGCCATATAATCTTTATAATTCTATGTTGAAAAAAGCCAGAAGAGCTTTCTTTAGGAAAGAAACTTTGGAAAGAAAGATTGGGAAGCAGTAGATTACGAATATTACAAACAAGATAAAGAACAAATGCAACTAACTAGCTTCTCTCGTTAGACGTTCTTGGCTTTAGCTTTGAGTATTTCATGGGGTTCCTATTTCTTTTGTGTCTACATAGAAAGACTTATAAATAATGTAGACATAAGATAATTATGGCATATACTGAAGTTAGAAATATTAATGGAAAAAAATATTATTACAGAGTTATTTCTATAAGAAAAAAAAAGAACGTTTCGAAAAAAAGAATATACTTGGGTTACAATTTGTCAAATTTAGAACTTTCAAAAAAAGAAAAAATGGCTGATGAACAATTATTGTCTAAAAGAATAATGAAGATGAATAGAGAGATTAAAAAAATTAAGTCTAAGATAATAAATATACTAAAAAAGAATAATGTGAAAAGGGCAGGAATTTTTGGTAGTTATTCACGAGGAGACCAGAGAAAGAATAGTGATATTGACGTGGTTGTAAAAATAGAAGATAAGAATATGACTTTACTTGGGTTTATTGGGTTAAAGTTAAAACTGGAAGAGGCTCTTGGAAAAAAGGTAGATTTGGTAGAATATGTTGCTCTTAAACCTTTAATTAAAAATAATATTTTAAATGAAGAAATAAGAATACTATGAAAAGAGATATTAACTTATTCATTCAGGATATTTTGGGTAGCATAAAAGATATAGAATCTTTTTCTAAAGGATTAACTAAAGAAAAATTTGTTAAGGATAAGTTAAAGCAAAACGCAATAATAAGAAGTTTAGAAATAATAGGAGAAGCTGTCAAAAGCATTCCAGACTCTTTTAGTGAAAAATATCCTTCTATTCCCTGGAAGAAAATTGCAGGATTGAGGGATATATTAAGTCACGCTTATTTCGGGGTGAGCATGGATAGAGTGTGGAATATAATAGAAAAAGACTTACCAAACCTCAAAAAAGAAATAAAAAAAATAAAGGTTGAT
>CAYSNL010000072.1:0-2665 GCA_964432435.1 Candidatus Woesearchaeota archaeon
CTCTATGAAATGTTAATAAATGAAGATGAAATTACTTGGCAGTCTATTATTTATGAATTAATAAAAACAGAGCAAATGGATCCTTGGGATATTAATATTTCTTTATTATCAAAACGTTACTTAGAAACTATAAAAGAGCTTCAAAATCTTAATTTCTTCATTTCAGGAAAAGTAGTATTAGCCGCTTCTATCTTATTAAAAATTAAATCAAATAAATTAGTAAATGAAAACATAGCTGAATTTGATAACTTGTTATTCAATAAAGAAGAAGATTTATTATCAGATGAAGAAGATTCATCAGAATTTATAGGGGAACAAAAAATACCGCCGTTACTAATAAAAACACCACAAGCCAGGAAAAGAAAAGTTAATGTAAATGATTTAATTGAAGCATTGCAAAAAGCCTTGGAAGTCGATGAACGGCGTAATATCAGAAGAAGGGATGAACGTGTTTTAAGAGAAATTGAGCTTCCAAAACAAAGAGTAGATATCTCTTCTCTGATTAAAAATTTATATATAAAGATTAAAGAATTTTTTAAAAATAATCCAAAAGTAACTTTTACTGAATTATTGCCTTCAGAAAAAAAGGAAGATAAAATCTACACATTTATACCATTACTGCATTTAGCTTCACAAAACAAAATAGATTTAGAACAACAAATACCTTTTGGTGAAATTGAGATTACAGAAGCAAAAGAAGAAAACTAATATAATTCTCAAGTGGTAACAAACCAAAGATTTATAAAACAAAATAACCCAATACAAGAGATGGTTAAAGAACAAGAATATGCCATAAAAAGGATTAATGAATGGTACACCTCTCTTTTTAGAAATAATTGTACACCAGAAATGGTAGGCAATCTTAGATTTAGAGTACAGGAGAGATTGGGACAAGAAGGAATAAAAACTCTAGAGGAATTATTTGGAGAAGATATTTTTGGAATGATTGACTTCAATTATCTTCAAAGACTTTATGAGTCCAATCCATTTTCGAAAATGTATACAATGTTAGATGGCTCTATGCAACATTTATCTCTAGGATCTGATATGATACCAGAAGGAGTAAAAAATGAATACATACAACCAACAATAGATTCTCTTACAAAAGTCAGGGACTTATTAGATAAGATAGTAATTGGAGTAAGAAAAAAAGTTGATGATAAGTTCCCAGAGGAATTAACTGATGATGATATAAGGAAAGCATTTATGTGCTCTGTTGGTAGCTTAGATAATTATTGCAGGGTTTCTATGGTATCTATGGACTCATTACTTCTTTCTCTTAGTTTTGCAACAATAAGAGGAAATATAAACCAGGAACAATATCAACACGTAGTTGAACTTTTTAATGCAATAAAAGAAGAAATGCCTAGCTTCACAAAAGTCCTTTTTGGATAGAGTAAATAATCTGGAATTATAAGAAACTTTATAAATAATTAAATAACATTATATTTTATGAATTTTTTTAATAAAATAAGAAATATATTATTAGAACCATCAAAATTTTTCTTAAATACAGAAAAAGAGAAAGGGGTAAAGGAATCTTTTATTTTCGTTTCAGTTCTAACCTTTTTTTATAGCATCATGGGTTTAATTTTACTAGTTTTATTTAAGGATTCAATAACAAATTTTTTCCTAAACCTACTTAACTTGCCAACAACACAATTTGATCTACCTAAAACAATAATAACTGTTTTATTATCCATTCCATTCTCAATATTGTTTACCTTTGTTTCTGCAGCAATATTATACGTTTGGTTAATGATTTTTAAAGGTGAAAAAGATTACCAGACAGCATATAAATTACTAGTTTATTCAAGAACTCCTAATCTATTGTTTGGTTGGATTCCAATAATTAATTGGTTTTCTTGGATTTATTCATTAATATTATTAATAATAGGAACACATGTTATTTATAAGTTTAGTAAACTAAAAACAACTTTAATTTATATTATTCCATTGGCTTTAATAACAATACTCCTAGGCATATTATTCTTAATGTTATTCTTAATTTTAGCAACACAAACAGGGCAAGTTCCCCAGAGCTTTTAAAAACTAAATCTTCACTTTTTTCTCTTTCCCACTTTTCATATCTCTTATAGTTACTTTACCTTTGTCTTTCTCTCCAATAATGATTAAATTCTTGGCTTTTATAGAGTCAGCATAACCTATTTGTTTGCCTAAATTTCTCCCTAAAATTTCAACCTCAACATTATTTTCTTTTCTTAATTTATTAGCTATTTTTATAGCTTTTTTGTTCATTTTTTCGTTTACAGGAGCTATAAAATAGTCAATATCTTTATTTAAAGTAGGAATTTTTTTCTTTTTCTCCAAGAATAATTGAATTACAACATCACCCATGCCATAACCAACACCTGGAATTCCAGCTAAATCATCATATCTTCCTCCACCAGCAATGGCTCTAAACTCTTGTTCTTTGTCAAATACTTCAAAAACAGTTCCAGTATAATAATCAAAACCCCTCATAATGCTCAAATCTAATTTGCAATAATCTAAAACTCCATAAACTTTTAATAAACTAAATAATTCTTTTAATTCATCCAAAGCAGAACTTTTAATTTTGATTTTATTTAAATCTTTAATTTTTAATAATTTAAATAATCCATTTATTTGTTCTTCATTTATATCTTTACTTTTCAATTCTTTT
>CAYSNL010000073.1:0-1115 GCA_964432435.1 Candidatus Woesearchaeota archaeon
CCATTTTCAAGAAGAATAATTTTTCCATTTAAGACAGGAAGATCTTCTTTTTTAAATTTATTTAAATGCACTATTTCTGCTTTAATCTTCTTTTGAGTTATAAAATTGGGTTTTGAAATATAATCGTAGATCACTTCAAGGTCTTTTTCGGAGAATATTATTGGTGGTAATAATATTTTTTTGTATAATTCCCTTTCTTTTTTTCTAGATTCTATTAGATTTAACCACGATTTGTGAACTTCTTCTATGTTTTCTTCCTCACAGATACGGAATATGTTGTCTATATCCAAATTAGCCAAATCTTCTCTGGTCAAATTTAATTTTTCGCCTGCTTCCGCAATTAGTTCTAATGCATCACTTAAATTTTTAGTGAATTCAAATTTTGATAACTCGCGTGATTCTAAAGCTTGTTTTATAAAATCAGAAAATGATTCAGAATTTATTTTTAGGTTATGTTCTTTTAGTGCTTGGGATATTTTTTTGTGTATTTCTTCTGATATTTTAAATGAAGTCTCTTTTTCTACGTTATTATCCATACTAGTTAATTCACCTATTAAATTAGGATTTGAATCGTATCTTAAACTTGTTATATCATAAGTTCCTGGTCTCAAATGCCCGTAGTATGATAAAAATTTTTCTTTGCTAATCTTGTTTTTTCTTAAAAGATTGAAATCATTACTTAATTTTTTGGCTACTGTATTTATTGATTTCAAAAATGAATCATAAACTCTTTGATCTATTATTTTTTGTTTTATCGTACTTTTCAAAATTATTTTGCCAACAAAAGCTAGTCTTGCTAGTCTTGAAAATTGGAATGTTCCTTCTTTGCAACTTTCTAAGAGTCTTTTTGCTTGTTGCATTAACTCTTGCGCATTTAAATCAGACTTAAGCGCTATTCCTTTGACATGTTCCCTTATACTACGCATATGTTCTATTGAGGAATGATCCTTTTCTATTAATTCTTTATAATTTTCAAGGAAATTATTTGTTAATTCTATCAAACTTTCTTTAAATTCCCTTACTTCATCATATGAAAACCCGGCTTCAATCAATTCTTTAGACCTTTCATTAAAGGACAAATCATAACAAGTATAAAGAATATCAAATTCTACTTT
>CAYSNL010000073.1:1215-2516 GCA_964432435.1 Candidatus Woesearchaeota archaeon
GGATTCCAGTCGGGCATATCTGCAAAAAAAGTTTCATTACCTAGAAGATGATCTGGCTTTTTAGATAACTTAAAAAAATTTTGTTTTAATTTCTCTATTTTATCCTTTATCTCTTCATCTAAAATACCTTGGTTTAATTTCACAGTTACTGGCCTAACTTGAAATATCACTACCTCATTTTTTTTATTTAGGGCAAACTCTATATCTAAATTCAGATTTGGTATTATGTTTTCTATTTCGTTTGTCGCGGTTATTATTTTATGAAATTTTTCAGGATAATTTTTAGGTTCTGCAAATTTTGAAATTTTAATAGTTTTATTCTCTATCCCTTTTGTTACAGTATTACTCAAGCCAGTTTTATCATCATAATTTATAATGTAGTAAGGAGAATTATTTTCTAATAATCTTGTAAAGATAACACCACTTAAAACAATGTCTTCTGTTTGTTTTTGTATTAATACCTGATCTAATAAACTTCCTGTGTTTTTATTTGAATAAGAGTTAATCACATTACTTACCGCCTTTTCAATCATTTTTTTATCATTTGACTTTACATTAAGTTCGCTATGGAAATAGCCTGCCATTGAAGATTTTAATGTATCTTCATTTATAGCTGAACTTCTAACTACTATGCTAAATGGGTTGAACTTTTTTTGGATGTTTAATAAGATTTCTTCTTTTTTTTCTTTCCAGTCTAATAAAGTAAAGGAATATAACTCTTCTATTCTAGAATTTTTCAATAATGGTTGTATTACTTTTAACGTATTTGCTTTTGTTGATATAATTGGCCGTTTCTCTTTCCTAATATCTGATTTTTCAAAGTCTTTTATTTTAAAATAATCTGTAAGCTCTTTGAAATCGCGAAACTTACCTTTATACGCTTCTAAGAACCCGCTTACAATCTTAAAATCGGATAATCTTTTATAATATGGGTGTTTTACTAGTCTACCATTAATCGATTTTAGGTATTCTAATTCTGGAAAATAATTCCAATCTTCTCCACGAACCAATATTAATTCGGCGTCTGGAAATTCTTCATGGATTTTTTTTAAAATTTCTGTAGAATCTTTTTTGTCCTGAACTATGACACGATCAATAAAGTTTAAACTTTCTATCACTGCTTTTCTTTCTTCTATATTAGAGATGGGCTTTCTTCTGTAAGATTGGACTACTTCATCTGTAAAAATACCACAGATGTAATAGTCTCCTAAATTGCGTGCAAATTTTAATGCTCTTAAATGACCAAAATGAAATAAATCTGCAGCAACAGTAGTATACACTACTTTCTTTATGTCCTGCTT
>CAYSNL010000074.1:0-2503 GCA_964432435.1 Candidatus Woesearchaeota archaeon
TTTTATCAAACAGAAGGAATAGTTTTAGAAGAAGGCTTAAATTTTAGACATTTAAAAGGTCTATTGAAAATGTTTGCAGAAGAATTTGCAAATACAACACAAATAAAGATAAAACCAGCATACTTTCCATTTACAGAACCCTCAGCAGAATTATTTGCTAAACATGAAGACTTAGGCTGGATAGAATTAGCTGGTTCAGGAATTTTTAGGCCTGAAATGACTTCTCCTTTAGGAGTTAATGTTCCAGTTTTAGCTTGGGGTCTAGGAATAGACAGGATAGGCATGTTAAATATGAATATAAAAGATATCAGAAAATTATTTTCACACGATTTAGGCTTTTTAAGAAAAGTCAGGGTAGTTTAAAAAACACACCCGAAAGCTATATAAACTTTATTTCCTAATTAAATAATATGGCAAAAAGATATAATGTAATTATAGAAAAAGACGAAGAAGGTTGGTATGTTTCCGAAGTAGTTGAACTCCCAGGATGTCACACCCAAGGAAAAACAATAGATGAATTAATAGAAAGAACTAAAGAGGCAATTAAAGCCTATCTGGAAACTGAAGAAGAACCTGAAATAGAAGAAAAATTCGTGGGAATACAGCAAATAGAGGTGTAATTCTTGGCTAAATTGCCTAAGTTAACTGGAAAAGAGTTAGGTAAAATTATTGAAAAGTTAGAATTCAAATTTAATCATCAAACCGGGAGCCATATGATATACAAGCATCCAGATGGAAGAAAAACCTCTATTCCCTATCATCCTGGTGAAGAAATAGGCCCGGGGCTTCTAAATAAAATTATTAAGAAAGACTTACGTATAACTAGAGAAGAATTTATAAAATATGTTTAATTTAAATAAAACTATAAAATGTCAACAGTAATCTTTTCGCATAAGGATATTAATGAATTAGTTGGAAAAAAATTGTCAATTGAAGATATTGAAAAATATGCAGAATATGGTAAAGGAGAAGTAAAATCTTATGAAAAAGATGAAATAACAATTAATTTTGATGATACTAACCTGCCCTATTTATGGTCTTCAGAAGGATTTGCAAGATTAATTAAAGGTATTATTTCAAAAGAAAAAGGAATTCCGAAGATTCAAATAAATAAAACCAATAATGAAATTATAGCTGAAAATTCAGTTGAGAAAATTAGGCCATGTATAGGGGCTTTCCTAGTTAAAGGGAAGAAGATTAATGATCATTTATTAAAGCAATTAATCCAGCTACAAGAAAAAATATGTGAAACATACGGTAAAAGAAGAGAAAAAATAGCAATTGGTATTTATTCTTTAAAAAAAATAAAATTCCCGGTTTATTATAAGGCAACAGACCCAGAATCAATTAAATTCACCCCCTTAGAATTCAGAAAACAAATGACACAACAAGAAATCCTAGAAGAACATCCTAAAGGGAAAGAATATGCTCATTTATTAAAAAACTTCAAAAAATATCCTATATTGATAGACTCAAATAATGAAGTTTTATCTTTTCCACCAATAATTAATTCTGATTATACAGGAAAAGTAGAGATTAATGATGATGAACTATTTATAGAGGCAACAGGCCAAGATCAAGAATCCATAGATTTAGCTTTGAATATTTTTGCACAAGCTTTGTATGAAAGGGGTTTTAAGATATATTCTTGTTCTATTAAATATAAAAATAAAAAAATAACAACTCCAGCTCTGAAAACAACAACAATTAAAATTAATCCATTAAAGATCGAAAAAGTATTAGGTTTAAAATTAAAAGAAAATGAAATTAAAATATTATTAGAAAAAGCACGTTATTCCTCTTCAAAAAATAAAGTTACAATACCTTCTTACAGATCAGATATCATGCACGAAGTCGATATCATTGAAGATATTAGTATTATGTATGACTATAATAAAATTAATCCTTTGCCATTAAAAATATGTACATTAGGTGAAACCTCCAAAAAAATTGAGTTTATAGATAAAGTAAGAGAAATCATACTTGGTTTTAACTATCAAGAGGTTTTAAGCCCTATTTTAACAAATAAAGAAAGTCTATATAAAAAAATGAACATCAATGACTTTGGCACAATTGAAATTAAAAATTACTTATCAGAAACTTATTCCTGTGTCAGATCATGGTTAATCCCAACTTTATTAGAGTTTTTATCTAAAAACAAACACGTTGAATATCCACATAAAGCATTTGAAGAAGGGCTGGTTACCATTAAAAAGAATAATGAAATAAGTGATATTAGTAGATTAGCCATAGTTTCTTCTCATGAAAAAGCAAATTTTACAGAAATGAAAGAACTTCTAGAATCATTTATGTCTTTGTTAGGATTAAAATATGAATTAGAAGAAACAGAACATAATTCTTTTATTGAAGGTAGAGTTGCTCGAGTTAAAATAGGTAATAAAAAAATAGCTTACCTAGGCGAAATTAATCCTCAAGTTTTAATTAATTGGGGTTTAGAGATGCCAGTAGTAGCTCTAGAAATAAATTTAGATGAACTATTTGA